>JBDSHF010000069.1:0-18143 GCA_039918595.1 Thermoanaerobaculia bacterium | reverse complement strand
GTGCAGAACAATCCGAACTTCGGCAAGGGGACGTTCTTCTCCTCGCCGCGGACGTTCGTGCTGTCGGCGATCGTCCGCTACCGGTAGGACGCGGCATGCGGTAGGTTTCCTCGGTGGAGATCCGGGAGCTCGCTCGAACCCTAGTCACCACCGAGGACCTCGACCGCAAGCTCGCGCCGCCTCCGGCCGGGCTGACGGACGAAGCCCCCGGCCCGCCGTTGCGGATCGGGCACCCGGGCCGGCCGCCGGGTCTGCGGTTCCAGCGGCGGATCGACGTGCCGCCGATCGAGGGGATGCCCGATCCGGCGCAGCGCCCGCGCATCCTCCACGCCCTCGCCAATCACGAGCTCCAGGCGGCCGAGCTGTTCGCCTGGGCGCTCCTCGCCTTTCCCGCGGCTCCCCCTGAGTTCCGGCGCGGGCTGCTCCGCATCCTCGCGGACGAGCAGCGGCACACCCGCATGTACATCGCCCGGTTGGAGGACGCGGGAGCGCGCTTCGGCGACCATCCGGTCAACGGCTACTTCTGGAGCAAGATCGAGGCGATCACCTCCCCTCTGCGCTTCCTCTGCGCCATGTCGCTCACCTTCGAGAACGCCAACCTCGACCACACAATCGAGTACGAGGAAGCCGCGCGGCGGGCGGGGGACGCGAAGACCGCCGCGGTGATCGAGCGCGTGCACCGCGACGAAATCGAGCACGTCCGTTTCGGCTGGACCTGGCTCCAGATCCTCAAGCGAGAGGACGAGTCCGCCTGGGATGCCTTCCAGGCCAACCTCACCTGGCCGCTCCGTCCGGCAAAGGCCCGGGGGAGGGCCTTCCACCGCGAGGGGCGCGAGGCGGCGGGGCTCGATCCGGAGTTCATCCGGCGGTTGGAGGAGGAGAGTGAGCCGTGAGGCGCATCCTCGCCAATCTCCTCGGCGAGGATGACCTCGCGGGCCGGCGGCAAACCTCACCACCCCACACCGTTCTGGAAACCGTCGCCCGGATGGCGGTCCGGCTGCGCGTCTTTGCCCGTGAAGGGGACCGGCTGTGGAACCCCGCGCCGGGCGGTCCGGATCTCGAATCGGGCCCTCTTCGCGCCCTCCCCCCCGCCGACGAGGTGCTCGCCTGGTGCGAGACGCCAGAGGCCATGGCGCACCGCGGCGGTCCACGCCTCCCCGCCTCGATCTCTTCTTGGGATGCTCCCCTCCGCGACCTCCTCTGGCAGCTCCCGACGCCTCCTCCGGCCGTCGTCGCCGCCGTCCACCATCGGGCCTTCTGCCTGCAAGTCGCGGAGGAGATCGGCTGTGCTCTGCCCGGAGCCCGGATGGCGGAATCCCTCGCGGAGTTGAATCGGATTCTCCGGACGGCTCCCCCAGCCTGGATCGTCAAAGCCCCCCTCTCCGCCTCTGGCCGCTTTCGGTACATTGAGCGGAACGGTCCAGGTCTGACCGACCCGAAATCCCGGCGGACCGTGGAGCGGCTCTTCGAGCACCACGGTCCTCTCCTCTTCGAGCCCTGGATGGACCGCACGGAGGACTTCGGCGTCTCCGCCCTGCTCGGTTCCGCCGAGATGCGAATCGTGGGCATCCATGGCCAGCGGGTGGACCGCAAAGGTCAGTTCGCGGGGATCGATCTCCATCCCGACATCGCCGAGCAGGATCGAGATCAGCTTCTGGAAACCACCGAAGCGGTGGCTTCATCTCTCCGTCGCGTCGGGTACGTGGGGCCGTTCGGGATCGACGCCTGGCGCTACCGGCGGGAGGACGGCTCGATCCGCTTACACCCGCTCGGAGAGATCAACGCCCGGATGACCTTCGGGCTGGTGGAGTGGGCGGCTGCGGAGCGGCTGCTATGATCAGAGCCTCCCAAAGGAGGCGAACGTGAAACGAGCCTGCGTGGCCTTTGCTCTGCTTCTGGTGGCGCCCTCGGCGGTCTTCGCCTGGGGATCGAACGGACACCGCATCGTCGGCCGGATCGCCATGAATCATCTGACGGACGAGGCGGCCCGCGCCGTCGAATGCCTGCTCGGCCCCGAGGGGCTGGACCAGGTGAGCACCTGGCCGGACGAGATCCGCTCCGATCCCAACTGGAAGAAGGCGGATCCCTGGCACTTCCTCAGCATTGACGACGCCGAGACCCTGGAGACGACCGCGCGCGACCCCACCGGGGACGTGCTCGAAGCGATCCAGCGATTCACGGACGTGCTGCGCGACCCGCAGGCGACCCGGCCGGCGAAGCAGGAGGCCCTGAGGTTCCTCGTGCATTTCGTGGGCGACATCCACCAGCCCCTGCACGTCGGACGGCGCGCCGATCACGGCGGCAACAGCGTCAAGGTGATCTGGTTCAAGGAGAAGGAGGAAACCAACCTCCATACGGTCTGGGACTCCCTGATGATCGACAACGAAAAACTGAGCTTCTCCGAGCTCACCGCCTTCATCGACCACCCCACGCTGCAGGAGCTCCAGACCTGGCAGAGCGCGCCGCCGGTCGACTGGGCGAACGAATCGAAAGCGATACGGGACCGGGTCTACCAGATCGGCGACGGCAAGCTCAGCTACGAGTACGTCTACAAGAACATCCCGCTGGTGAAGCGGCGGCTTCTGCAGGGGGGCGTGCGCCTGGCCGGGCTCCTCAACTCGATCTTCGCGCAGAGCGAGCCCTCGATCCCGGACCGCCCTTGAAAGCCTAGCCCGACCCCACGATCCCCAGGATCTCCTGCCCGTACTTCTGCACGATCGTCGGGCCGATCCCGGGGACGTTGAGGAGGTCGACCTCGGTGCGCGGCCGGCTGGCGGCGAGGGCGTGGACGGCGCGGTCGGTGAGGATGCGGAAGGCGGGCACGCGGCGGCGCTGGGCCTCGGCGCGGCGCCAGACCTTGAGGGCCTCGATGACCTGAGGCGAGACCAGCTCCGGCGCGGCCCCCGGCGCCAGAACGTCCGGCATGAGGCCGGCGGCGATCCTCTTGCGGACGGCTCGCGTTTCTCCCTTGTCGGGGCGCTCGCGCTTCTTGCGGGTCCGCGGCATCTCCTCCGCCATCTCGACGCGGGCGATCCCGGCGGCCTCCCCCCGGTAGCCTTCCGGAGTCATCACCGCCCGCTGGAAGCGGATGGTCCGCCCCTCTTTCTCGAACTCGTCCTCGGTGATCCGCAGCAGGCCGGCGCGCGACATGCCGCCGAGCAGGCGCTCGAAGGACTTGCGGTCGGAGAGCTCCTCCGGGCAGGTCTCACGGTAGAGCTGGCCGGTGGACTGGCCGTCGCGCCCGCGTAGCGCGGTGAGCACGCGGTCGACGAGGTCCCGCTCCAGGGCGTTGAGCGGACGCATCTGGCGGACTCCGGCCTCCGCGGGGGCGCAGATGTCGCAGATGCCGCACGGCTCGCCGGAATCCTCCTGGTCGCCGAAGTGCTGCACCAAGTGGAGCATGCGGCAGCCGTGGGACTCGGCGTAGCGGCTCATCAGCTCGAGTTGCTGGAGCTTGTGATTCCGCTGGGCGAGATAGGGGTTCTGCCAGCCGGCGGCGCCGGCGGCGACGTTGCCGTCCGGGTCCACCAGGGCGCCGCCGTGGATCCAGAGCTTCTCCAGCGCCTTCTCGAAGAGCTCTTCGTCCATCCCCAGGCGCTTGCGGATCTGGCCGTCCACCTGGGGCTCCGCCTTGAGCGCGCGGTAGATCCGCTCGAGCTCGGCCGTTTCGGGGTAGTCCCGGCCGTGGAACCACTCATGGTTCCGGCGGTCGGCGAAGGAGTAGAGCAGGACCGCCCGCGACAGCTTGCCGTCCCGGCCGGCGCGGCCGATCTCCTGGTAGTACCCCTCCAGGCTGCCGGGCATGCCGGTGTGAATCACCGTGCGCACGTTGGCCTTGTCCACCCCCATGCCGAAGGCGATGGTGGCGACGATCACCTCGAGGCGGCCGGAAAGGAACGCCGACTGGACGCGGTCGCGCTCCGACGTGGTCATCCCCGCGTGATAGGCGGCGGCGGGGAACTTCTCCTGGAGAAGGTCGCCCAGGGCGTCCGCCTCCTTGCGGGTAGGCGCGTAGACGATCGCCGGCCGGCGCTCGGGGTCGGAGAGGATCTTCCGCACGGCGTCCCGGCGCTCGGCGGGTCGCATCTCTACCACCTCGACGGCGATGTTGGTGCGCCGGAAGCCGTGGATGAAGCGCCCCTCGCGGGCGAGGCCGAGCTGGCCGGCGATGTCGTCCTGCACCCGCGGGGTGGCGGTAGCGGTGAGAGCGATCACCGGCGCCGGCCGCAGCAGGGGGAGCCGCTGGCCGAGCAGCCGGTAGTCGGGCCGGAAGTCGTGCCCCCATTGCGAGATGCAGTGCGCCTCGTCGACCGCGATCAGCACCGGCTTGCGCTTGGCGAGCATCTCGGGGAAGCCGGGGACGGACAACCGCTCGGGGGCGATGAACAGATAGTCGAGCCGCCCGGCCAGGTAGTCGATGCAGACCTGCCGCGAGGCCGACCGGTCGCGCCCCGAGTGGATGCGCTCGGCGCGCAGCCCCACCTCGCGGAGCTTCGCCACCTGGTCCTCCATCAGCGCGATGAGCGGCGAGACGACCAGCGTCGCCCCCCCCCGCGCGAGCCCGGGGAGCTGATAGCAGAGGGACTTCCCCGCCCCCGTGGGCATTACCAGAAGGACGTCCCGCGCCTCCACCACCGCCCGGCAGACCGCCTCCTGATAGGGGCGGAAGGAGGGGAGGCGGAAGGTGGTGCGGAGGAGATCCTCCAGGCTGGCGGGGGCGCCGCCCGAACCCTCACCCCCCGGCCCCCTCTCCCGTTCCCTCCCGCCCTCCCTCACCGGAAGAGGAGGAGATACTGACGCGGCGCGGATGGCACGGTCTGGTTCCTCCCCCTGAGGGCGGGGGCGGGTTGGCCAGGGGGAGGTCAGGAGGGGGCGCCCCAGAAAAGGCAACACGCCGGACTCCGCAACGCCCCCCTCCTGACCTCCCCCCGTTCCGGGTGGAGGAACCTGCTTCGTGGCTCGCCCATCACTCTTGCCTTCTCCCCCTCTCCCGGTGAGGGAGGGCGGGAGGGGACGGGAGAGGGGACTGGGGGCCGTTTCTTTGGGAATCGCCGGTCCGACCACCCCCCGCACATACTCCTCGATCTCTTTCATGAACGCCCCGAGCTCCCCCTGCCCGCGCTGGATGCGCTGGAGCTGGGCCTCCCACTGGCCGGTCATCGCCGGGCTCTTGACGTGCGGATGGACGATCTCGATCAGCCGGATCCCCTTGTCCGTCGCCTCCAGGGTCTTGCCCATGCGGACGATGTACTCGCGGCGGAGCAGGGTCTCGATGATCTCGGCGCGGGTCGCCGGCGTGCCCAGCCCCGAATCCTTCATCGCCTCGGAGAGCTCGCGGTCGTCCAGGGTCTTGCCGGCGGTCTCCATGGCGGTCAGCAGCGTCGCCTCGGTGAAACGCTTGGGCGGCCGGGTCTGCTTGGCGACGGCGCGGACGTCCCGGACCTCCTGCGGCTGCCCCTGGACCAGACCCGGCGGCAGGTCCTGGTTCTCCTCCGGGGAAGCGGGCTCGGCATCCTTCTCATCCCCATCCTTAGCCCCATCCTTCGGCTTTTCCTTCTTCTTCCGGTCGATATCCAGGATCTTCCAGCCCACCTGATCGACCAGCGTGCCGGTACTGTGGAAGCGGTCGAGCAGCGGCTCCCCCACTCCGGAGGCCGGCGGATTGGAGACCGCGGTGATGACGGTGGTCACCGACCAGATGTGATCGTCGTGCCAGGCCGAGAGGAGCCGGCGGCAGATCAGGTCGTAGATCTTGCGCTCGTCGTCCGCGAGGGCGGAGACGTCGAGCGAAGTGGTGGTGGGGATGATCGCGTGGTGATCCGTGACCTTGGAATCGTCCACGAAGCGGCGGCTCAAAGGGCGCTCGCCGGTGCCGGGGGCCAGCTTGTCGGCATAGGGGCGCTGGACCGCCCGCACGATCTCGCTCAAGGTCGCGGCGACGTCGGTCGAGAGGTGGCGGCTGTCCGTGCGCGGATAGCTGATCAGCTTCTTCTGCTCGTAGAGCGTCTGCGCCACCCCCAGGGTCTTCTTGGCGCTGAAGCCGTAGAGGCGGTTGGCGTGCCGCTGCAACTCGGTCAAGTCGTAGAGGAGCGGCGGCGGCATCCGCTTGGTCTCGGCGCGGATCGATTCGACCGCCGCCTTGCCGGTGCGGGCGCGCTGGACGATCTTCATCGCCTCGACGAGATCCTCGCCGTCCTTGCCGCCCGGCGGCGTCTTGATCCGCTTGGCCTCGGGGTTGGGGGTCGCGCCGCGGAACCAGGTGCCCCGGTACGAGGGCTCGCCGCCCGGCGAGAAGACCGCTAAAACCTCCAGGTAGTCCTCGGGCACGAAGGCGCGGATCGCCAGCTCCCTCTCGACGACCATGGCGAGGGTCGGCGTCTGGACGCGCCCCACGGAGAGTTGCTCCTCGTTGAAGTCCAGGGAATACATCCGGGAGAGGTTCATCCCCACCAGCCAGTCGGCGCGGCTGCGCCCGCGGGCAGCGTCGGCCAGAGGATCGAGATCACGGCCGTCGCGCAGCTTGCGGAACCCCTGGCGGATGGCGTCAGGGGTAAGAGACGAGATCCAGAGGCGCTGGAACGGCTTCCGGCACCCCGCTGCTTCATAGATGTAGCGAAAGATCAGCTCCCCCTCGCGGCCGGCGTCCGTGGCGCAGACGATGCGCTCGACCTCGGGCGCGGTGATCGCCCGGCGGACGGCCTCGAACTGCGCCTTGGTCTCCTCGGAGACGATCAGCGGCCAGTCGCGGGGGAGCATCGGCAGGTGGTCCCGGCGCCAGCGCTTCCACTCGGGGTTGATCTCGTGCGGCTGGGCGAGCGCGACCAGGTGGCCGATGGCCCAGGTCACGACGTAGCCGTTGCCGCGCAAACACCCCTCCCCTCGCTGGCTCGCGCCGAGGACACTGGCGATGTCGCGGGCGACCGAGGGCTTTTCAGCGAGAACGACGATGGTATCCGGGGGCATCTCCGACATGGGTTCCGACAAGACGCGAAGATCTTACGTCAAATCGCGACGGCCGGAGCCCTCGGGCGGGAGGTTCCCCGCCGCCGGCCCCTCTAGGAGGACCAGCGGCGGGGGAGGTACAGCTTCAGCGCCTTTGAACGATCCGAGGACTTCAAAAGAAATTGCAATGCTGTCCCTAGAGTGTGCTTGCCGCTCAGAACCGGGACAGCATCATTCGGTGCCGAGCTTCTCCGCGCCGAACTTTTCGGCGTTGAGCTCGCGGGTCCTGCCGCGCGCCACCGACAGCGTCTGCCAGTGATCGGAGGCGAAGTGCTTGGCGAGCAGCACGAGCTGGCCGACGTGGTAGGCCTGGTGGGTGAGCTGGCGGTCGATCGCCTTGATCACGCTGTGGGGCTCGGCGCGGATCAGGACGGTCAGCGAGAGGTCTTCCTCGCCGAGCGCGGCGAGCGCCTGGAAGAGGCAGCGCCACCCCTCCTCCCAGCGGGCCAGCAGGGAGGCCCGGGTGGCCCCCTCTCCGACCACGAACTCGGAGTCGCGGTCGCGGTCGGGCTTCTCGCCGTCGCTGGTCAGGAAGTCGGTCCAGCGGGAGATCAGGTTGCCCGCCATGTGCTGGATCAGCATGGCCAGACTGTTCGACTCCGGGTCCAGGGTGACGAAGAGGTCCTCGTCGCGTACCTGGGCCAAGGCGCGGTCGGCGAGCTGCTTGTACTTGCGGAACTGATCGGCGACGTCTTCGAGGTAGAGAGCCGCGGGGGTACGGTCCACGGTGAAGCCTCCTGGGGAAACGCGCCGGCGGGCCCGGCGGGCGGAAAAAACGGTATCACCTTTCAGCGGGAGGGGGCCTGGAAAACGGACCAGGCGGTCCGGCCACGTCGGGGAGGGGTACCGACGCGGCCGGACCGTGGCCCGGGCTCCGTCCGGCCGACTGCCGGACTAGCCAAGATATGCATGATAGCGTATATCTTAAGAATTCGCCTGCCCGGCACTACCCAATTTGAACGCGATGCGTGCCCCGGCGCCGGAAAGGCTCGGCAGGGGGATATAATCCACGGGTTCCAAACATTTCGCCTTCAAACCCGGGAGAGGAATCGTGCCCACGCGCGCGCTTTTGCAGGATGACGCCGCCCGACCACGGAATCCCATGGAGGCCGAGGAGGCGCTGCGCTTCACCCAGCTCCTTCTCGACCGCGCCGGCGAGGGCGCCTTCTGGACCGATCCCGACGGACGGTTCATGTACGTCAACGAGGCGGCCTGCTCGATGCTGGGGTACAGCCGCGAGGAGCTGCTCGCGCTCAGCGTTCCGGACACCCTGCCACCGGAGCAGAGCGACCTCTTCCAGGAGCTCTCGGCGAAGGTCCGCGTCCGGGGTCCGCTCACCTTCGAGGTGGTCCACGTGCGGAAGGGGGGCGAGCGCTTCCCGGCCGAGGTGACGCTCAGCCACCTCGAATACCAGGGGCGGGAGTGCTACTGCGCCTTCGCCCGCGACGTCACCGGGCGCAAGCGGGCGGAGGCCGCTCTGCGCGCTTCCGAGGAGCGCTACCACGGCCTCTTCGAGGGGGTGCCGGTGGGGCTCTACCGCACCACCCCGGCGGGGCGGATGCTCGACGCCAACTCGGCGCTGGTGCGCACGCTGGGTTTTCCCGACCTCGAGGCCCTGCTGGAGACCCAGGTCGGCGATCTCTACCTCGACCCGGAGGACCGCGGTCGCTGGCAGCGGACCTTCGAGGGCGCCGGCCCGGTGCAGAGCTTCGAGGCCCGCGTGCGCCGCCGCCTGGACGGCGCGGCCATCTGGGTGCGATTCACCGTGCGGGTCGTCCGCGACGCGCAGGGGGAGGTCCTCCACTACGAGGGGGCGCTGGAGGACGTCACCGACCGCCGGCACGCCGAGGAGGCCCTGCGAGCCAGCGAGGAGCGCTTCCGCTCGCTGGTCCAGAACGCCTCGGACCTGATCTCGATCCTCTCCGCCGATGGCACGGTGCGCTACGAGAGCCCCTCGCACCAGCGGGTCCTCGGGCTCGAGCCGGAGGCGCACGCCGGGCGGAGCCTGCTCGACCTCGTCCATCCGGAGGATCGCGGGGTGATCGCGGAGGCCCTGCGCCAGGTCCTCGAGGAGCCGGGCGAGATCGTGACCTTCGAGCACCGGATGCGCCACCACGACGGCTCCTGGCGGGTGCTCGAATCGACCGCCTCGAACCTCCTCTCCCAGCCCGCTGTGGCCGGCGTCGTGCTCAACGCCCATGACGTCACCGACCGCAAGCACGCCGAGGAGAAGCTCCTCCACGACGCCCTGCACGACGAGCTGACCGGGCTCCCCAACCGGGCGCTGTTCATGGACCGCCTGCGCCAGTCGATGGAGCGCTCGCGCCGCGAGCCGGAGCGGCTGACCGCCGTCCTCTTCCTCGACCTCGACCGCTTCAAGATCGTCAACGACAGCCTCGGCCACCTGGTGGGGGACGACCTGCTGATCCAGATCGCCGGCTCGCTCGCCGGGGCGCTGCGCCCCTCGGACACCATCGCCCGCGTCGGCGGCGACGAGTTCGCGATCCTGCTCGAGGGGGGGCGCGACGTCAGCGACGCCGTGCGGGTGGCCGACCGCATCCACGAGCGCCTGGCGGCGCCGATCAACCTCGGCGGCCACGAGGTCTTCGCCACTTCCAGCATCGGCATCGCCGTCCACACCCCCGAGTACGAGCGCCCGGAGGATCTGCTGCGCGACGCCGACACGGCGATGTATCGCGCCAAGTCCTCGGGGCGGGCCTGCCACGTGGTCTTCAACCGCGTGATGCACCGCTTCGTGATGGCGCGCCTGCAGCTAGAGACCGATCTGCGGCGGGCGGTCGAGCGCGGTCAGCTCAGGGTCTACTACCAGCCTTTCTTCGATCTCGCGACCGACGAGGTGACGGGCTTCGAGGCCCTGCTGCGCTGGCACCATCCGCGGCGCGGCCTGCTGCTGCCGGAGGAGTTCCTCTCGGTGGCGGAGGAGACCGGGCTGATCGTCCCCATGGGCCGCTTCGTGCTGCTGGAGGGGTGCCGGCAGATCCGCGAGATGCAGATCAAGCACCCCGAGCACGGTGCCCTCAAGCTGAGCGTCAACCTGTCGAACAAGCAGTTCTTCCAGTCCGACCTCTTCACCCAGGTCGAGGAGGCCCTCGCGACCTCCGGGCTCGCCCCCGCCTGTCTGGGGCTGGAGATCACCGAGGGGGTGATCATCCGCCACGCCGACTCGGCGGCGACCCGCTTTTCGCGCCTGAAGAGCCTGGGCGTGCAGCTCTACCTCGACGACTTCGGCAAGGGGTACTCCTCGCTCAACTACCTCCACCGCTTCCCGATGGACATCCTGAAGATCGACCGCTCCTTCGTCTCCCGCATCGACGAGGCGGAGGGGAACCTGGCGATCGTCCGGGCCATCGTGACGCTCGCCCACCAGCTCGGCATGGAGGTGGTGGCCGAGGGGCTCCAGACCGAGGAGCAGAGGGTCAAGCTCCGCTCCCTCGGCTGCGAGTACGGCCAGGGCTTCTTCCTCTCCGAGCCCGTCCCCGCCGACCGCGCCGAGGAGCTGCTGATGCGGAAGGCGCGGGTGTAGGCCCTCATCACCCTCAGAGAAGGGCTTGTTGCGGGAATGCGCAACAAGCCCTCTTTCGTTCTCCCTTTCGATATGGAAGTCGAGAACCCCAGACCCCGGATCTTCCTCCTCTCCCCCGCCAGCACCGTAGGATTGCGAGCCCAGCAGCTCACCTCGCCGCGGGCTCGGTTCGGCGCCGCCGAGCGCTACCGCAGCCCCGAGGGGGTGACCATCGGAGAGGCGTTCACCTTCATGAGCTCGCTCTACTTCCGTGGGAAGATCGGCTACGCTCGCCACTTCGCGGCGCCGCCGCCGGAAATGGCGCTGGGGACCGCGGACGACGGCATCCTGGTCATCGCTCCCGGGTTCGGGCTGGTGCCGCCGAGCTGGCGGATCACGCCGGAGGAGATGAAGAAGCTCCGCCGCACGCCGGTCGACCTCAAGAGCCGGGCCTACTGCGGGCCGATGAAGAAGCACGTCGAGCAGCTCCGGGACCTCGCTCCCGTGGCTTGGGTGGTGCTCCTGGGGAGTGTCGCGACCGGCAAGTACGTGGACCTGCTGCTTCCCGCCCTCGGCGACCGCCTGCTCTTCCCACGCGATTTCGCGGGCGCCGGGGACATGAAGCGCGGCGGCATGATGCTGCGCGCCGTGCGCGAGGACCGGGAGCTGACCTACGTCACCCTCGCCGCGCCCCGCCGCCGCGCCCGCGCCTAGTGGAATGAACTTTGCAATCCTACCCTTGGCATCAAAGAAGTAACCAGCCATCAAATGGCGAACAATATAACCAAGGAGAATTCCATGATCCGGATTTCCAGGAAAGCGACTCTGCTGCTGGGCGCCGCGCTGCTGACGGTTTCAGCGACCGGCTGCAAAGTGACCAAGACCCAGGAGGGCGAGATGCCCGCGGTAGAGGTGAGCACCAAGGGTGGTCAGCTTCCGAAGTACGACGTGAAGACCCCAACGGTGGCGGTGGGCAGCGAGAAGCGCGAGGTCGAGGTCCCGAAGGTAGACGTCTCGACCGAGAAGCACGACATCAAGGTTCCGACGGTCGAAGTCAAGCCGCCGAAGTGAAACACCGCGAATCGCGAACACGAAAGGCGGGGATCTGATCCCCGCTTTTTTGTTGCCCAAACGTTTCAAAGGCCCGCAGGTTTTCAAACGTAACGGACAAAAGGCAACGCCGGCGTGGGACGATCCCGCGCCGGCATTCCCTGGGGGGTAGAAAGGGATGTGTTTCGGTGCTGCTTACCGCAAAAGGGTTAGCGGGCTACTTGCCCGCTTTGCTCGCGTCCGTGAGGTTGAAGTGCTGCGTGTCGACCTTCTCGTCGCCGACCCAGACCTCGGCGCGGTAGTCCCCCTTCGCCCAGGAGCGAGTCTTGGTGGCCTCGAAGGTCAGGTACTTGGCGCCCATCGGCACCGACTTCTCCTCGTCGGTGATTTTGGTGTCGCCAGGGCCGTACCAAGCCACTTTCACCTTCGAGGTGGCCGGTGCGTCGGCGACCTTCATCGTGATGTAGATCGGCTGGCCGGGAGCGAAGTCGTCCCCCTGATCGGCGTTGGGAATCGTGCCGTCGACCACCTTGTGGCCGATCGTCACGTCGTCGATCCACGACTGCGCCTTGACCGGATTGAGGTCGTTGGGGTTGGCGGTGCCCGCGATCTCCTGCTCGGTCGTCTGGGTGGTGGCGCCCGCGGACGACTGGGACCCCTGGTCCATCGGCGCCGTCGCCGAGTTCTGGGCACTTGTCGCCGCATCCGCCGTGTTGTCCCCCATGTCCGCTTCGTGCGACTTGCAAGCCGCCAGCGGCAGCAGGGAGACCAGGAACAACGTTGCTAATTTTGAAGCCTTCATGGTTGTTCTCCTTCGAGCCCCGCGGCTCGTATGTCGGCCCTACCTTCGGACCGTTGGACAGGCTGATATCTAAGCAATGGCCGTGCCAATTTCGGCACGCAACTTCCCCCCCAGCCCCGACGTATAGTTTCCGCCCGGCGTTTCGCCGGTCGATCGCCTATTGCCGTTCTTTCGAGGAGGTGCCCGTGAAAACTCCATTCCCCGGTTTGCGGACCGCCATCGCGGCCACCGCTCTCGGCCTGCTGGCCCTGAGCGGCCCCGCCAGCGCTGCCGCGAGCTACCAGGGCAATTATCAGGATTACCATCGGTTCGCCGCCGTCGAGCGGCAACTCCAGGACTGGAGCCAGTCGCACCCGGGCGCGGTGAAGCTGCTCGCCATCGGCAAGTCGGCCGGCGGCCGGCCGCTCTGGGTCGCCCGCGTCGCCGCGCCCGGCGGCGATCCGGATCTCAAGCCGGCGGTCTTCGTCGGCGCCAACATCGCCGGCTTCCACAACGCCGGCACCGAGGCGGCGCTCGACCTGATCCGCGACCTGGTCGAGGCGCCCGCCGGCAGCCCCGCCGCGAAATTGCTCGCCACTACCACTTTTTACATCGCCCCGGCGCTCAACCCCGACGCCCATGACGCGATCTTCGGCAAGCTTCGCGCCCGCCGCGGCGGCGACGACCTGAAGGTCGATCACGACGTCGACGGCCTCCTTGGGGAGGACCCCGCGGATGACCTGAACGGCGACGGCATGATCACCCGCCTGCGGATCCCCGATCCGTCCGGCGGCTGGCTCGCCGATCCGGGCGACCCCCGCGTGCTCGTCAAGGCCGACGCCATGGAGCAGCGGGCCGGCGCCTACCGGATCGAGACCGAGGGCAAGGACGACGACGGCGACGGCGAGCTCAACGAGGACGCCGCCGACGGGGTCTGGCCGGACAAGAACTTCCCTCACGCCTTCCCCTACTCCACACCCGAGGCCGGCCCCTGGTCGAGCTACGCGCCCGAGACCCGGGCGTTGATGGACTTCCTCCTCGCCCGCCGCAATGTCGCCCTGGCGGTCGTCTACGGCCCGGCCAACAACCTCCTTGCCGCGCCCCAGAGCCTGGGCGGCGGCGGTGACCTGGGAACCCAGAAGTTCAAGGTGCCGCCGCAGGCCGCCAAGTTCCTGGGTTTCGACCCCGAGCAGGAGTACACCATCGACCAGATCTGGGAGGTGGCCCAGAGCCTCCCCTTCGTGCGGCAGAACGGCGTCACCAAGGACCAGCTTCAGCAGTTCCTCGGCGCCGGCGCCGCCACCAAGGTGGACGCCGGCGATCAGGCCTATCTCGACAAGTTCGCCGAAGGCTACAAGGAGCGCCTGAAGAAGGCCGGCCTCTCCTCGGACCGTCCCGGGGCGCAGTACGGCAAGGGGGGCTTCACCCCCTGGCTCTACTATCAGTACGGGGCGATGGCCCTCGAGCTCGACGTCTGGGGCATTCCGAAGGCCGCGAAGAAGGCCGAGGCCGGCAAGGGGGCCGACGACGCGCTCACCGCCGAGAAGGTGGCCGCGATGAGCCCTGACGAGCTCGTCGCCCAGGGGGAGGAAAAGATCGAGGCCTTCCTCAAAGAGAACAAGGTGCCGCCGCAGTTCAACGCCAAGATGGTGATCGGCGCCATGAAGGGCGGGCAGCTCACCCCGAAGGCGATGATCGACCGCATGAAGCAGATGGGCGGCGGCGGCGGCGGTGCCACCCCGGCCGGTGGCCCATCAGGTAATAAGGCGGGCGAGGCCGGCGCCCGCGAGCGCGAGGTGCTCGCCTGGGTCGACGCCAACACTCCCGGCGCCTTTGCCGCCTGGACCCCCGTCACTCTGGCGGATGGAACCCGGGCCGAGGTCGGCGGGCTCGATCCCTTCGTCGAGCTCAACCCGCCGATGGCGATCCTCAAGCCGGCGATGGCGGCCCACACCGAGACGGTGCTCGACCTCGCGAACAAGCTCCCCAGGGTGGAGGTCCTGTCGCTCGACGTCACCGACCTCGGCGGCGGCGTCTACCGCGTCAAGGCGGTGGCCGGCAACCGCGGCTATCTCGCCACCCACACCAAGCAGGCGGAGCGCGCCCGGGTCCACGTGCCCGTGCGGCTGACCCTGCGGACCGGCCAGGGGGTCGACCTCGTGACCGGCTACAACTTCGCGACCTCCGAACGCCTCGACGGCACCACCGGCACCCTCGCGGGAGAGTGGCTGGTGCGCGCCCGCCCCGGCGCCCGCATCGTCGTCGACGTGACCACCGACAACGCCGGCCGCGACCAGAAGACCACCACCGTCGGAAAGGGAGCCTGAACGCCATGAGACCCCATACCTTGAGATCCGTCCTGGGGGCCGTGGCGCTCGTCGCGGCCGCCTCCCCGGCGCTGCGGGCGGCGGAACCGCTGAAGCCGCAGGGCAATCCGCCCGCCGCCGCCTTCAACCGCCTGCACCCCTATGAGGAGATCGTCGATCTCCTCAAGGGGTACGCGGCCGCCTACCCGAAGTGGACCCGGCTCGAGAGCGTCGGCAAGAGCGGCCAGGGGCGCGACCTCTGGATGATCACGATCACCAACCCGGTGACCGGCTCCGAGCTCTCCAAGCCCGCCATGTACATCGACGGCAACACCCACGCCAACGAGGTGCAGGGGGCCGAGACCGCCCTCTACACCGTCGACTTCCTGCTCAGGAACTACGGCCGGCTGCCGCGGGTGACCGAGATGCTCGACCGCTCGGTCTTCTACATCCTCCCCGTCGTCAACCCCGACGGCCGCACCCTCTGGTTCAAGGGCCCCTCGGACGCCGATTTCCCCCGCACCGTCATGGTGCCGGTGGACGACGACCGCGACGGCAAGGCGGACGAGGACGGCTTCGACGACGTCGACGGCGACGGCTACATCACCAGCATGCGCAAGAAGGTGCCGCTCGGTCAGGGCACCCACCGGCTCGACCCCAAGGATCCGCGCCTGCTGGTGGCCGTGGAGCCGGGCGAGCTCGGCGACTATCTCGAGCTCGGCAAGGAGGGGTATGACAACGACGGCGACGGCCGGGTCAACGAGGACACGGTCGGCTACGTCGATCCGAACCGCACCTGGGGCTTCTCCTGGGAGCCCGGGTACGTGCAGGCGGGCGCCGGCGCCTACCCGCTGTCGATCCCGGAGACGCGGTCGATCGCGATGTGGGCGATGCAGCACCGCAACGTCGCCGCGGTCCAGAGCTACCACAACAACGGCCAGATGATCCTGCGCGGCCCCGGCGCCAAGGCCGATCCGCCCTATCCGCCGCAGGATCTCAAGGCCTATGACCTGATCGGCAAGGAGGGGGAGAAGCTGCTGCCGGGCTACCGGTACTTCATCTCGTGGAAGGATCTCTACACCGTTCACGGCGCCACCACCGATCACTTTTACAGCCTGATGGGCGCCCTCGCCTTCACCAACGAGATGTACAACCCGCCGGCGGACTTCGACAAGAACGGCGAGGTCACCGAGGCCGAGCTGATGAAGTTCAACGACGAGCTCACCTTCGGCCGCGAGTTCGTCGGCTGGCACCCGTACAACCACCCGCAATACGGCGCGATCGAGGTCGGCGGCTTCAAGCGTGACGTCGGCCGCGTGCCCGAGGGGTGGGCGCTCGAGGACGAGACGCACCGCAACAATTCCTTCGCCCTGCTCAACGCCTACCACCTGCCGCGGCTGTCGATCGGCGAGGCGATGGTCAAGAAGGTGGGGGACCGGCTGTGGAGGGTCGAGGTGCCGGTGCTCAACGACCGCGCCATCCCGTCGATGACCGCGACCGCGGTGCAGAACAAGCTGCACCGGCAGGACGTGGCCACCGTCAGCGGCGGCAAGGTGATCTCGAGCGGCCTGGTGAACGATCCCTATCTCGACAAGATCGAGGTTCAGGACCATCGCGCCGATCGCCTCATGGTGCCCGGCGTCGACGGCCTCTCCACCCGCATCCTCTTCTTCCTGGTCCAGGGGGACGGCGAGATCACCGTCCACTACGACAGCCTGAAGGGGGGGCAGCTCGCGAGGAAGATCGCGCTCCGCGAGACCGGTCCGGCCATAGCGGCAGCGAAATAAACCGTCACCGATGCAGGGGCGGCCCCGCGTGGCCGCCCCTGGTTTCCTACCGGTACCTCCTACCGCTTTTTTTCCTGATCGATCCACCAGTCGACGTGCTTCCCGAGCACGGTCATCGGCATCGCGCCGCTGCCGAGCACGGCGTCGTGGAAGCGGCGGAGATCGAACTTCTTGCCCAACTCCCGCTCGGCCCGCCGGCGCAGCTCCCAGATCTCGCTCGCTCCCATCTTGTAGGCGAGCGCCTGGGCGGGGATGTCGACGCTGTAGCGGAGGGTCTCGGTGCCGATCTGGGTATCGGATTCGAAAGTGTTCTCCCGCATGTAGTCGATCGCCCGCTGGCGCGTCCAGCCGAGAGCGTTCATGCCGGTGTCCACCACCAGGCGCGAGGAGAGGAAGAGATCGTTGGCGAGCAGGCCGCAGAGGTCGTAGGGATCGGGATACCCACCCATCTCCTCGGCGAGCTCCGAGGCGTACATGGCCCACCCCTCGACGAAAGCGGTCGGATAGGAATTCTTGCGGAGCGCCGGCAGGCTCCCGCTCTCCTGCTGCAGGGAGATCTGGAAGTGATGCCCGGGGATCAGCTCGTGATAGATCAGCGCCGCCGCCGAGAGCATCGACCGCTCGTCGAGCTTCGAGCCATTGAACATGTAGTCCCCTTCCGGGTGCCCGGGGAGCGGCTGGCGGTAATAACCGTAGGTCATGCCCCCCTCGAGCTCCGGCTCCAGCCGGGCCACGCCGTATGGGGCTTTGGGAACGCGGCCGAAGAAATCCTTGATCTGCGGCTCGATCCGCCGCATGGGCATCATCAGCCGCTCGGAGACCTGCTCGGGCGTCTTGACGAAGAAGCGCGGATCGGTCTTGAGAAACCGGCGGAACGCGGGCAGATACCCCTGGAAACCGACCTGCTTCCGCACCTCCTCCAGCCGGACGTTGAGACGGGCGACCTCCTGGAGCCCCCGCCGGTGGATCGTCTCGGGAGTGAGGCCGTCGAGCGTGGTGTGGAGCCTCACCACGTAGTCGTAGGCCTTCTGGCCCCCCGGGTCATGGACGAGACCGACCTGCTCGGGCGCGGCGTCCCGGTACGCCTTCGCGTCCGGCAACGCCGCGAGCGCTTCGAGAGAGGGATTGATCTCGGTTTCGATCAGCTTCCGCACCTCGGCCTGGAAAGACGCGGCGCCCTCCGGATAGAACTTCTCCAGCCGCCCGGAGCTCACCGCGAATGGGCTCTCCTCCGGCTTGCGCGCGAACGATCGGACGAGCCCCACCACGGCATCGATCTCCGCCTTGGGAAGCATGATCCCCTGAGCGCGCTGGGCCTCCAGGTTGGTCCGGAGCTGCCCCATGGCCCGGGCGTACTGCCGCAGGAGATCAATATAGCGGCGGCGGTCTTTCTCGACCTTGAAGTTGGCAGTGGTGAAGACCTGCTGGAAAGAGCGGAACGGGGAGGAGTAGGGGGTGATCTGGAAGAAGCTCCAGAAGTGCTCCGCACCCGACGCGTAGGTGACGAGCTGCCAGTCGAGGATCTCGCGGGAGAGCCACTCCTCGTGGGTAAGCCCCTTGGGATCGATCCGGGCCAGCCGCTTGCGGAAGGCGCGAAAAGCCTCGGCATCCTTCTGCGCTCCCTCATACGAGGAGTCCGGAAGCTTCGTGACGTCGAGCCCGCGCTGGACGCGGACCGCCGGCTCATGGTCGAG
>JBDSHF010000068.1:0-6080 GCA_039918595.1 Thermoanaerobaculia bacterium | reverse complement strand
AGGCCGACGTCGCGCACGATCCGCGCGAGGCCGGCGATCAGCCGGGCCGACTCGATCCGCCAGACCGCGTCGATCGCGCGGTGGGTATCCTGATGGGTACTGATGGGAGAATCGGCCGCCGTCACGGCGACCGATCAGACCATCTTCGTTCCGTCGATGCAAGACCGGGGCGCGCCCGGCGACGACGGTGTTACGCCCCCTTGGACTGCCCAGACTGGGCCTGCAGCTCGGCAAACCCGGCCGCGGCCTCCTGGACGTCGGGCGGGAAGTCCGACATCTCCTGGACCTGGCGGACCTCGATGATCTCGTTCTCCGAGGCGGGGCAGCGCGACGCCCACTCGATCGCCTCTTCCCGCGACTTCACCTGGATCATCCAGTAGCCGCCGAGCACTTCCTTGGCCTCGGCGAAGGGGCCGTCGGTCACCTTGGGCTTGCCGCCGGGGAAGGTGACGCGGGCGCCCATCGAGGGGGGGTGGAGGCCGTCGAGCGCGAGCAGCACGCCGGCCTTCTGCAGGGATTCGTTGTACTTCATCATCGCGGCGACGCCCTCGGCGTCCGGCATGGTGCCCGGCTCGGCGGTCTCGTACCCTTTCGGGATCATCAGCATCATGAATCGCATCGTCGTGTCTCCTTGCAGGAAGGCGGTTACTGCTTGGCGGCCAGTTGCTCGCGCAGACGCTCTTCCTGCTCCCGCGCCTCGGGGGTGAACTCCGCGCCAAAGTCCTCCGCCGCGAACACCTGGCGGATCTCGACCTCGAAATCCGTGTTGTCGGGATTGGGGATGCGCTTGACCCACTCGATCGCCTCTTCCTTCGACTTCACTTCCCACATCCAGAAGCCGGCGACCAGCTCCTTGGCCTCGGCAAACGGGCCGTCGGTCACCGTCTGCTTTCCGCCGGAGAACTTGACGCGCGCGCCCTTCGAGCTCGGGTGAAGCCCCTCGCCGGCGAGCATGATGCCGGCCTTCACCAGCTCTTCGTTGAAGTTGCCCATCTCGGTCAGGGCCCGCTCACTCGGCATGACGCCCGCCTCGGTGTCCTTGTTGGCCTTCATGATGATCATGAATTTCATCGTCGTATCTCCTTTGATTTCAAGTTTTGGGAGCTGGGCTGCCGGGTGGTCCGACTGGCTGTGAACCCTCGCTCTACTTAGACGTCGAACGAGGCGACGCGAAATCGACACGGCGGGAAAACTTTTTTCGCGGAATCGCCTCAGTCGCTGAGTTGGGGCCTGGCGGCTCCGCGCTTGCTCCGGATCAGGGCGTCGAGGCTCCAGGCGCCGCCGCCCCGCGCGGCCATATAGAGGAAGATGAAACAGAACAGGACGGCGGGTATGCCCTGGTTTTGAAGGGGCCATCCCCCCTGGGGCGCATGGAACTGCCAGTACGCGACCGCCATCATGCCGGACAGGATGAAGGCAACCGGCCGGGTAAAGAGGCCGAGCAGGATCGCGATGCCGCCGAAGAACTCCAGAATTCCGCCGATCCCTATCTGCGACATCAAGGGAGGGGGGCTCGGAGTGCCGGGCATGCCACCGTACCAGCCGAACAGAATCACGGCGCCGGACTGGAAGAACAGAAAGCCCGCCACCACGCGCAGCAGGAAGTACGCGGCCTCGATGGCCCGGTTCATGTTCATCGGCGGCCTCCCAGGTCTTCGGCGAGACGGTCCAGCATCTCGACCCAGCTCGGAGGATTTTCCATGCTGCGGGTCATGCTGTTGATCATGATTTTTCCCCCTTGAATGATTTTTCCCCCTTGAGAAACGCCCCGAGGCGATCCAGGGTCTGGTTTCCGCCTGCGACAGCGCCGAACTCGATCTTCCTGTCGCGCTCCGCGATCGACTTGAAGAGGGTCCGCAGGGTGAGCCGGGTCTTGCCGTCTTCCTCCGCGAAGGTCACCGTCACGTGAAACCCGTCCGGATCGTTTTCTTTGTCCGAGTCGTGGTCATAGACCAGGCGCTCGGGCCTCACGACCTCGCGAAAGACGATCCGGTTGTCGTAGTCGGTGCCGTCGGGGCCGTGCATGATGAACCGCCAGACGCCGCCCGGCCGGACGTCCCTCTCGTGAGTGGTGGTGGTGAAGCCTCTCGGCCCCCACCACTGCGAGATGTGCTGGGGGTCGGTCCAGGCGTTGAACACGAGCTCGCGGGGCGCATCGAACAGACGAGTAATGTTGATAACCGGCTCGGTGGACGGTGTGACGTCGGTCGCGGCTGTCATTGGATCTCCTAGGTGCTGATCAGATGGTGGATGTTGCCGTCGGGGTCCTTGAACCAGGCGAGCTTGAGGGCGCCGGCCTCGTGGACGTCCCCCTTGCGAGTGAGTCCTGGCAGGCCGTCGTAGCGCTCAAAGGAGACCCCCTTCGACTGAAGGGATTTCACGATCTCGTCGAAATCGCCGCCGACGCTCCAGGTGACAGAGGTGGCCTTGTTCGTCCCCGCGAATTCCGAGGCATACACGAGGAGTGAGGAGCCGCCGGTCTTGTAGGTGCTCACCTGATCGCTCTGGTCGGGACCCTTCTCCAGGCCGAGCTTGTCCTCGTAGAACCGTTTCGCCGCTTCGAGGTCCTTCACGGCCACGGTCGCGATCGCGTCTTTCTTTCCCAACATGCTGATCTCCTTTCTACTCATCCTTGCTTTGCAGCTCCCGCAGATACTCGCCCAGGCGGTCGAAGCTCTGCTCCCAGAAACGCCGGTAGTGCTCCAGCCAATCCGCAGCCTCCTTGAGCGGCTCCGCCTCCAGCCGGCAGGGGCGCCACTGCGCCTCCCGGCCGCGCGCGATCAGGCCGGCGCGCTCCAGGACCTTGAGATGCTTGGAGATGGCGGGCATGCTCATCTCGAAAGGCTCGGCCAATTCGGTGACCGAGGCCTCGCCGGTCGTCAGGCGAGCCAGGATCGCGCGCCGGGTAGGATCGGCGAGAGCTGAAAAGATGGCGCTGAGGTGGTCTGTGGACATATCTGCTGAACCAGTCGGTTACCTAACCAGTAGGTTATATGGCGCCCGAGGTTCGGCTGTCAAGCGCTATCGCGGCACGGCATAGGAAGCCTTCCAGCGAAGGCGGTAGAGACGTTCCAGGTCCTATACGACACCCTTCCGGAGGCCACGGGGACCGCGGAACGTCTCCGCCGGAGGGCATGCCGCTGCCGATGGCAAGGCGGACTGAGGCAGAACGAAACCTTCTGTTGATGGCCTCCTCACAGGAAGTGGCATATGGGGCGGCAAGCCCTTCGAGAGACGTCCCTCGGTCCCCGTGGCCTCCGACAGGGTGTCGTTCAGGACCCGGGAACGTCTCTACCGCCTCCGATCAACGGTAATGCCGACGCAAGCCCCTACAACCCAATCTCCTCCCCCTCCTCCACCACCCGAAATCCCCGCGCCTCGATCGCCCGCCGGGCCGCGCCGTCCTTCTCGAAGGCGGGGTTCGAGTGGTTCAGGTGGGTGAACCAGACCCGCACCTTCCCTGCCTTCACCAGCGGTTCCAGCAGGTCCATCGTCGCCGTGATCAGCGGGTGCTTGATCTTGGTGACGTCGCGGTCCGGCAGCTCGTCGGGGGAGTAGAAGGTGCCGTCGAGGAGGGCGATGTCCACCTTCTCGTCGCGGAGGACGTCGGTCAGCGGCTTGGGCCAGGCTTTCCAGGAATCGGTATCCGGAACGTAGAGGAGAGTCTTCTGGGGCCCCCGGATGAGGAACGCCATGGTGTCGCTGTACTCGTCCCGGTGCGGCACCTGAATTGCCTTGATCGAGATTCCCGCTTCGAGATCGAAGGGCTGGCCAGGCTGAAACTCGCGGAGGGCGATGTTCTCCAGCCGGACGAGTTGGCTCCAGGGGCCGTTCGCGCGCAGGTAGGCGGCCATGCGCGGCGAGACCCAAACGGGGATGCCCTTGGTGTTGAGGCTCTCGAAGCCGAGGTGAGCCAGGCCGAGGTAGTGGCCGATGTGGGCGTGGGTGAGGAGGACGCCGTCCACCGGCGCGCGGTCCACCTTCCCCTCCGGATGAGGGCGGAAGGCGTGAATCGCCTCGATCTGGGCCGGGAGGTCCGGCGTGGCGTCGATCAGATAGACGTGGCCGGTCTTCGGGATGTGGATCGCCAGGCTCGCGACGTGCCGGGCGAGCGCCGGGTTCCTGCGCGCCGCCGAGCAGTGGGAGCAGTCGCAGCCGGTCTGCGGCATGCCGCCGTCCTGGGCGATGCCGAGGACGACGACGCGGGGCGTGGCGGCTGGACCGGCGGCGGCGAGGGTGGCGAGGAGGAGGAGCGGGAGCAGCAGGAGCGGAGACCTCATAGGGTTATTGTGCATCGGATACACTTCCCCGCCATGCTCGACGCCCCCGCTCTGCCGCAGATCCGCTTCGCCCGCGCTAAGAAGGCCCGGCGCGCCCAGAAGGCCGAGGAGCCGCCGGCCGCCGCCACGATCGAGACGCCAAGGCGGATTTCGCCGGGTCTCCGGCTCGTCCTCGCCAGCCTGGCGGTGGTCCTGCTCTTCTTCGGGCAACGGCTGCAGAACCCCCAGCCGTGGTCGTACGACGAGTACTACCACCTGGGGATGGCCCGCGAGATTCTCTCCTCAGGGCTGCGGATGGAGTCGTTCCGCTGGACGCCGTTCTCGATCACCCATGACCATTTCGCGGACGGCGAGCCCCTGTTCCACGTCCTGCTCCTCCCCTTCGCCCGGCTGCCATTGAAGACGGCCGGGATGCTCGGGGTCCTGCTCGGCCAGATCTTCCTGGTCGGCTCGTTCGCGGCGGCCCTGTGGATCGTGCGCGCGCCACGCCCCTGGTGGTTCGTGCTGGCGCTCGGCGGGCTCGGCACCCTGTTCGCCCAGCGGATGGAGATGTGCCGGCCGCACGTCTGGCTGATCGGCTTTACGGTGCTGGTGGCGGCCCTGCTGGTGGAGCGGCGGTGGAAAGCCCTGTTCGTGGTCTGCGTCCTCTTCGCCTTGACGCACGCGGGAGCGTGGATCGCGATCCCGCTGGCGATCCTCTGGGCGTTCTGCGGTCTGGTCGTCCACGATGGACCCCGTGGCGAAGAAGGCGAGCGCCGGATCCCCTGGCAGCCGGTCGCCGCGGCGGCGGGCGGCTGGCTCCTGGGGCAGCTCATTCATCCCGACGTGCCGGAGAACTTCCGGCTGTTCGTGATCACCAACTTCGTGATCCCGTTCCAGGCCGCCACCGCCAGCAACGCGGCCCTGCACTCGCAGCTCGGAACGGAGCTCTCGCCGCCAGGGCTCGACCTGCTGCTGGAGCAGTGGCCGGCGTTCATCCCGCCGGTCCTGGTGGCGATCGCGCTGCTCTCCCGGCCACAGTTGCGCACCCGGGCGACGTTCACCGTGGGCCTCACCTCGCTCGCCTTCCTCCTCGCCGGGAGCTTCATGATCCGCCGGTTCCTCGAGTTGGGAGCACCGCTGGCGCTGCTCGCCCTGGCGCTGGTGGCACGGGAGTGGCGGGCTCGGAGGCTGCCGCCGCCATTGCCGGGCTGGGGACGGATAGCCGCCGGGACGGCGCTCGTCCTGGGAATCCTCTGGACCTTCCTCGGTCTGCGCGCCCACGGCGTTCCGGACGCCTCGGCGCCGCTCGGGATGGCCGCCTGGCTGGGCGAGCACGGCGCGCCTGGGGAGCGCGTCTTCACCGCCCAGTGGGGGGACTCGGCGCCGCTGTTCTACTTCGCGCCGCAGCTCCAGTCTCTGGTGGCCCTGGACCCCACCGCCTTCTATCTCAAGGACCCGCGGCTCTTCGCGGCTTACGTAAACGTCGTCTCCGGGCAGGACCCCGATCCGGGCCGCACCATCCGCGAGCGGTTCGGGGCGCGGTGGGTGACGATCCCGCCGGCTCTCTACCCGCGGTTCCTGAACCGGCTCGCCCAGACGCCTGGAGCGCAGGCCCTGTACGGCGACGAGAATTATTGGGTCGTCGACCTCGGGAAGCGCTGAGCTAGACTGCGTTCATGCGCGTCATCTCGCTCGTCCCCAACGGCACGGAGATCCTGTTCGCGGTCGGCGCCGGCGACCTCGTGGTCGGCGTCAGCCATGAGTGCGACTACCCGCCGGAGGCGCGGACGCGGCCGATCCTCACCGGCAGCGCCCTCA
>JBDSHF010000067.1:0-2683 GCA_039918595.1 Thermoanaerobaculia bacterium | reverse complement strand
GGGGAGGCTTCCCCTTCCAGAATTTCTGCGCGGCTTTCGGAGGGGAGACGTCCCCCGGCAACCTTTCCTGGAAGATTTCGCGGGGGAGCTCTCCCCTCTCAAATTGTCTCGCGGGGAAACTTCAGCGGACGCCGTCCTACTTCCCCTGGTTCACCCACTCCCATCCGAACCGCCCCTTGATGCAGAGGTGGCCGCGGGTGACGTCGTTGTCGGTGGGGGAGGTGACCTTGACGATCTTCTCGTCCTGGACGTGCACGGTGAGCGTGCAGCCGACACCGCAGTAGGGGCAGATGGTGTCGGTCGCGGTCTGGCGGGGCTCGTCCCAGGTGCCTTCCTGGCGCATGTCGAACTCGCTCTTGAACATCAGCGCGCCGGTGGGGCAGACGCCGATGCAGTTGCCGCAGTAGACGCAGGCGGAGTCGGTCAGCGGGACGTCGTATTCGGTGGAGATGCGGGCGTCGAAGCCGCGGCCGGCCAGCGCGATGGCGAAGGTGTTCTGCGCGTCCGTGCCGCACGCCTCGACGCACTTGTAGCAGACGATGCACTTCGAGTAGTCGCGGACGTAGAGGTCGTTGTCCACCTTCACCGGCTGGCCGACGGTGGCCGCGCAGCCATCGTGGGGAGGATGATGATGGCCGGGCCGGGCGGCGTCGCGCTCCCCGGCGCGGGCCGGCGGCGCGGGCGGGCCGAAGCGCTCGGGATGAGCGTCGTACCGCTCCATGTAGCCCTGGATCTGCGGCGCGGTCGAAAGGTCGACCGACGAGGCCAGCAGCTCGAGCACCATCCGCCGGCTCAGGCGCACGCGCTCGGAATCCGTATGGATCACCATTCCCGCCTCCGCCTTGCGCGAGCAGGCGGGGACCAGCACGCGCGAGCCCTCGACCTCCACCACGCAGATGCGGCAGACGTTGACCGGCGTCAGGTTCTCCAGATAGCAGAGGGTCGGCGTCTCGATCCCGAGCTGGCGGGCGGCCTCGAGCAGCGTCGCCCCCTCGGGCACGTCGACGCTCTGGCCGTCGATCGTGATCTCCACCACGCGGCGCGGGCGCGGCGGCGGCGCCACCGGCAGCGGACCGCGGGGGACGGGGATCTTGGCCTCGGGCGCGTCCTGACTCATCGCTTCTCCTGGCTCTCCTGCGTCTGACGAAAGATAGGGAACCTCGCGAGCGCCGACTCGATGGCGCCCGAGGCGGTCTGGCCGAGGCCGCATATGGAGGCGTCGCGCATCGCCTGCCCCAATTCCTGGAGCAGGGCCACCTCCGCCGCCACCGAGCCCAGCGGCCGGTCGGTCGCCAGCCGGTGGAGCAGCTCTTCCTGGCGCACGGTGCCGACCCGGCAGGGGACGCACTGGCCGCACGACTCGTCGCGGAAGAACTGGGCGATGCGGCGCAGGATCTGGCGCAGGTCGACGGTGTCGTCGAACGGCATCACCACCGCCGAGCCGAGCGTCGCCCCGGCGGCGCGCGTCCCCTCGAAGGTGAGGGGGATGTCGAGCTGATCGGGAGTCACGAAGGCGCCGGCCGCGCCGCCCAGCAGCACGGCCTGCAGGCGCCCGCTGCCGCCGATGCCACCGGCAAGGTCGAGCAACTCGCCGAGGGTGATGCCGAACGGCGCCTCGTAGACCCCGGGGCGATTCACGTGGCCGGAGAGGCAGAAGAGCTTGGGGCCGGTCGAGCGCTCGGTGCCGATGGCGGCGAAGGCCTTCCCCCCCTCGATCACGATGGGGAGCACGTTGACCAGGGTCTCGACGTTGTTGATCACCGTCGGCCTGCCGAACAGGCCGGCCTCGGTGGGAAACGGCGGCTTGTTGCGCGGCTCGCCGCGGAGCCCCTCCAGCGAGTTCATCAGCGCCGTCTCCTCGCCGCAGATGTAGGCGCCGGCGCCGCGCCGCAGCTCGATGTCGAAGCGCACGCCGTCGCCCAGGATGTTGTCGCCGAGGAAGCCGCGGTCGCGGCAGCGCTGGAGGGCGTTCGCGATCCGCGCCAGCGCCAGCGGGTACTCGCCGCGGAGGTAGAGGTACCCCTTCTCGCAGCCGGTGGCGAAGCCCGCGATGGTCATCGCCTCGATCAGCGCGAACGGATCGTGCTCCATCAGGACGCGGTCCTTGAAGGTGCCGGGCTCGGACTCGTCGGCGTTGCAGATCAGGTAGCGGGGCAGCGCCGTCGAGCGCGCCCCCTGCCACTTCACCCCGGTGGGGAAGGCGGCGCCGCCGCGCCCCACGAGCTTGGCCTCGACGACCTCCTTGACCACCGCCGCGGGACCCATCTCGAAGGCGCGGCGCAGGGCGTGGAAGCCGCCGGCGGCACGGTAGTCGTCGAGGCTGGTGGGATCCACCCGGCCGACGCGGGCGAGCAGCTTAAGGCCCGGCTGTCCCATCTGCGGAACGGAGACCGCGAGGTCCGGCTGCGGCACCGGCGCGCCCACCACGGCGGTGAGGATGTCGCCGCTCGTAGCGGGAGCCAGATCGCGGTCGCGCGGCGGGCTGCCGGCCGCCACCACGAGCGCCGCCGGCGCCCGCTCGCAGAGGCCGAGGCAGGGGCTGCGGTGCCAGGTGGCGTGGCCGTCCCGGCTCTCGCCCTGGGGGCCGAGCATCGCCTCGACCTCGGCGCAGAGCTCCTCAGCGCCGCGAGTCCGGCAGGCGATGTCGTCGCAGACGTGCACGGTGACCGGCGGATGCGGCCGG
>JBDSHF010000066.1:0-4357 GCA_039918595.1 Thermoanaerobaculia bacterium | reverse complement strand
GGGCGCACACTGCCGGATCTAACCAATGCGGAGCTCTACCGCATCCTGGAAGAAGAAGAGGCCGCCGGTGGCCGGCACGATTGATCTGCCTGACGTCAATGTCTGGCTCGCTTTCGGCATTGCAACCCATGCACACCACCAGAGAGCGCGCCGCTACTGGTACGAGGAATCGGGCGACCAACTCGCCTTCTGCCGGCTGACAGCCCTTGGCTTCCTGCGCCTCACCACCAATGCCTCGGTAATGGGTGGGCAGCCGCTCACGGTTCCACAAGCCTGGCATGCCTATAGTGATTTTCGCCGGCTGCCCGAGGTAGTGCTGGCCGCCGAGCCGGAAGCTTGCGAAGCTTGGCTGGAGCAATGGGCTCTCGGGGACAACCCGACAACCCGTCAATGGACCGATGCCTATTTAGCCGCCTTCGCCAAGGCAGGCGGATTGCGACTCGTATCCTTCGATGACGACTTTACTCGCTTCGATGGCCTGAATCTTCTCCGGCTAGAAGCCTAAGCTCCTTGGACGGATTCAGACGGAACGCTTCGCCATATCGGCTTCATTTTTTAAACCTCCTTTCTCCGCACCGTCCCCTCGATCAACCCATACGGCTCCGGCGTCGCCACGAAGATCTCGTTGCGGTTGTCCAGCCCGAACGGCGTGAGGTTCACCGGAATATGGTGCCGGTTGGGCATCGAGAGGTGGATCTCCTCGACGTCGAGGGTCTCCAGCACCGCCTCGCCCATGGCCTGGAGGGTGTGCTGGACGGAGCGGCTGTCGTGCTCCGCGAAGGTCTTCAACAAAACGCGCCGCACCTCGTTCCAGAGATCGCCGAAGGCGACGTCCGGCCGCGAATAGCGCCAGGTCGCGCGGACGGCGGTGGCGAGGATGCGGTCCGCGGCCTCCGGGAGCGTCGTGTAGCGGTCGCGGGGGAAGCCTTCGAAGGCAGACTTCGCCGTCTTCATCACCACCAGATCCTCGAGGCCGGCCAGCACTTTCGCTCCCTCGCGGTCGCGCGTCACCTCCGCGGTGCGACGCTCGCTTCCCGCCTGCCGGAAGGCGGTTCCGTTGGTCTCGAGCGTATCCCAGAGATGCTCGACGAGATCGATCCGCACCCTCGACGCCCGCGGATTGTTGCTCAGAAAGTGATCGCTCAGGATCAGGCCGAAATCCTCGATGTCGTCGAACGGATGCTCGGCGGCCAGCGCGTAGACGGTGTTCTTCATCGTGTCCGTCGGGAGGACACCCTGATTGTCGCCGTCCGTGTAGGCCCCCGCGAAATCCCCTTCGAAACGGATTCCCACCGTGACGTCCTTGAGCTCGTGGCGGTTCGGGCGGCGCCGGACGGTGACCAGGCGGATCGCCTGCTTTCCGTAATTGTTCTCGGTCAGCATGCTCAGCTCCCCCGGTAGGTCGAATATCCGTACGGGCTCAGCAGGAGTGGCACGTGATAGTGCTGGCTCGCGTCCCGCACGTGGAAGACGATGGAGGCCTCCGGGTAGAAGCCTTCGATCGCCTGCGCCTGGAAATAGGTTTCGATCTGGAACGTGAGGCG
Organism: Thermoanaerobaculia bacterium; assembly: GCA_039918595.1. Classification (GTDB taxonomy): domain Bacteria; phylum Acidobacteriota; class Thermoanaerobaculia; order Multivoradales; family UBA5704; genus DATARR01. Next base: position 2,813 of record JBDSHF010000066.1, on the reverse strand, counting down.
ATAGATCCCAACAACCGGCGGCGGGAGCTGACGGACCCGGCCGTCGGCGTCAGTCTCGGCGCGCCCGATCTCCCGCCAGCCGTCTTCCGATCGAATTTCCAAGATGACGGGGACGCCGCTCGCCGGCCGCCCTCGCGAGGTGTCCAGGACGTGGGTGGTGATGCCGCTCATGAGAACAGTTTCTCCAGCCGCAGGTTGGTAATCTTCCGCTGCTCCTCGGCGGCGATGCGCAGCTCGGCCTCGGGATCGTTGTCCAGACGCGCGCGCAGCAGGCCGAGCATCTCCGCGGCGCTCTTGCCCGTGGCGCAGACGATGAAAATGTGATCGAACCGGGATTCATAGACGCGGTTCGCCTCGATCAGCTCGGCGAGGGTTCGCGCGTCCGCCCCCCGCGCTCCGGCCTGCTCCTGTTCGGACCAGCGGCTCCCCGTCTCGCCGATCCGGGGATGCGCGGCGAAGGCCTCCCGCCAGTCCGCGCCGTCGAGGCTCCGCCAGATCCGATCGGATTTCTCCTGGAGATCGGCGATGTCTTGGAACGGGCGGCCCTCGGCCATCCGGCGCGCCCAGGCGCGGGAACCGCAGCACGGCAGCAGCCGGGCCGCGGCCTCATCGACCGGTAAACGGTCGAAATCCTCGTTCATCCCACCAGAGCTCCGAAGAGCCGCAGCCGCGCCACACCGCCGTCAGGGTGAATGTTGAGCCGGACATGGGTGAGCGGTCCGTTCGCGGCGATTTCGTCGAACCGGTGAAGCGTATGGGGACGCAGCGGAGTCGGCGGCAGGATCTGCCGCCAGTTGTCGAGATCTTCGTCGGCCCCCTCGATCCAGCAGCTCCCCGGGGCGTTGCCCTTGTAGTGCGAGGTGTCCACCTCCACCCGGTGCAGGGTGCCGCGCGCGCCCAGCTTCACGATCGCCCAATCGTGGCCGGGCCCCCGCCGGCGCCGGGTCTCCCAGCCGTCGTGCATGCCGAGCGGCGCCCCGGGCAGGATGAGGTTGTGGCGATTGCCGAAGAACATGTCGCTGCAGGAGAGCACGGTCCCGCCGTTCTCGACCGCCGCGAGGTCCACCTCGCCACCGTGCCGGGCGAGCCGCGCCCAGTCCGGAACGACCTCGCCGTGCACCCGCAGCCGGGCGACGCCGCCATCCGGATAGATGTTGAGGCGCAGATGGGTGACTCGCCCGCTCTCGCTTCCAATCACAAAGCGGTTCTTCGCGTTCCCTTCGAGCGGCGAACGCGGCAGCGCCTCGATCCAGGCTGCCTCCAGCAGTTCCACGGGCGTGGGATAACCCGCGACGGCGCAGGCTTCGAGCGAGCAGGATTCCGGATAGTTGCCGCGGAAATGGGCGGTATCGACGGTCACGCCCCGGAGCACGCCCGGCAGGCCGAGGCGGACGATGCACCAGTCGTGGCCGGGCTCGCGCCGGCGGCGGGTCTCCCAGCCGTCCATCCACTTGCCGACCTCCGTGTATTCACCCTCTCTCCAGACCGCCTCGCCGCCCTTGAGGAGGTTCTCCTTGGGCGCGAAGAACTCGTCGTGGGCGGCGAGCACCGCACCGCCCAGGCGTGCGGCCGCGAGGTCCACGAGATCGGTGAAATCGCTCATTCCTCTCCTTTTTTCAGGAGCTGCCCCGAGGGTGATCCGGAAAACGAGTTGTTATCGTAAACGGTTTCTCCACGCAGCAGGGTCCGCCGGACGACGCCGTAAAGGGTCCTCCCTGAATACGGCGTGAGCTTGTGGCGATGATGGAGCCGTTCGGCGTCCACCTCGAAGCTCGCCTCGGGGTCCCAGATCACCAGGTCGGCGTCATACCCCGGCGCGATCGCTCCCTTTCGGCCCGTCAGCCCCGCGAGCCGGGCCGGCGCGACGCACATCCAGCGCGCCAGATCGGCGAATGTGAAGCCGCGCTCCCGCGCCCCGGCCCAGACCGCCGGCAGCGCGAGCTGAAGGGAGGAGATCCCGCCCCAGGCTTCGCGGAAATCGCCGGACTCGATCTTCTTCATCTCGGGCGGGCAGGGGGAGTGATCGGTGGCGACGAGGTCGATCAACCCCTCGCGCAGCGCTTCCCAGAGCCGTTCCCGGTTCTCCCGCGAGCGGATCGGAGGCGCGCACTTGAAGGCCACGGCACCGTCGTGGATCTCCTCGGCGGCGAAGGTCAGATAGTGCGGGCAGGTTTCGGCGGTGACCGGCAGCCCCTCCTCGCGAGCGCGCCGCAGGAGCGGCAAAGACTCCGCCGAGGAGACGTGGACGATATGGACCCGGCAGCCCGTCTCGCGGCAGAGCCGGATCAGCAGCTCGACCGCCTCCACCTCCGCCGCGTCGGGCCGGGAGCGAAGATAGCGGCGGTACTCGGCCGGGTTCCCCTCCTCCCAGACCCCCGAGACCGCCACGATCGGTCCGGGCAACTCGGCGTGGGCCAGGAGCACGGCCCCGTGCCGGGCCAGCTCCGGCATCGCCACCCGTAGATCGGCCTCTCCCACGCTGCCGAACTCCTCCACTCCGGACGGCACGAGAAAGCACTTGAAGCCGAGGACGCCATCCGCGAGCAGCCCGGCCAGCTCGCCCGTATTGCCCGGCACCACTCCGCCCCAGAGCCCCACGTCGACCCGGAGCCCTTCCTGGGCAGCCGCCAGCTTGGCCCGCAGGCCTTCCCGCGTGGTGGTGGCGGGGATGCTGTTCAACGGCATGTCCACCAGGGTCGTGACGCCGCCGGCCGCCGCCGCCCGGGTGGCCGTCGCGAATCCCTCCCACTCCGTCCGACCCGGCTGGTTGATGTGGACGTGCGTGTCCACGATCCCCGGCATGAGCACCAAAT
>JBDSHF010000065.1:0-10674 GCA_039918595.1 Thermoanaerobaculia bacterium | reverse complement strand
AGCGCCGCGCGGGGAAGCAGGCGGACGGCGGCCTGCTCGCCGCCTCCGGCCCCGCGGGCTCGGTCGCGGTGGCGATCGATCACATGCACCGCTATGAGCCGCAGGCCCTCCGCCTGCTGGCCGACGGCCGCCTCGCCATCGACCTGGCGGACGGCAAGGCCTGGCTCGCCAACCATCAGGGGATGTTCGCGACCCTGGCGGTGACCGTCCTGCCGGGGGCGGCGAAGCGCGCCGACCTCGACCGGCTGGTCTGGGCGCCGCTCAACCGGCCATTGCGCGCCTGGCCGGACGCCGCCTGGTTCACCGCCTCCGAGGCGGTCGACGAGGTCCCCGCCGGCAAGCTCCCGAAGGAGCTCGCGGCCTACGACGAGCTCATCCCGAAGGTGCTGAAGACGACCGTCGCGGGGGTCGACGCCGAGGGGCTGGCCGGGCTGATGACCTTCGGCGTCTACCCGCGCTACTGGGGGCAGAAGGGGGAGCCGGGGGAGATCGACTGCAAGGACGACACGACGCCGGGCGAGGCCTGGGACGACACCTTCTGGTGCGCCACCTGGACCGACTACCACAACACGATCGAGACCTCGGCGCTCTGGGCGCTGCGCTCGGGGGAGGTCGAATGGCTCGACGAGCTCGCGGTCCCCGGCGCCCTGCGCACGCTCCACACCCAGATCATGCAGTGCGGCCCCGACGACAAATGGTTCTACTGCGGCCAGGCGCCCACCGGCTACAACGCTTACCGGGCGGACTTCAACAGCTCCCACGCCTACTTCGAAAACCTTTTCCTCTACTACTGGCTGACCGGCGACTCGACGGTGGTGGATCTCGTCCGCCGGGGGGGCGACAACATGCGCCGGCTGTTCTGCCCGGCCCGCGGATCGACGGTGTCCAAGCCGCACGGTCCGGACGGCCCGGCCTGCCCCGCCACCCAGCCGCCGAACAACGACGCCTCGACCTTCACCGGCCGCGCCCCCTCGCAGTGGATCGCCGCCTTCCGCTTCCTGGGCCTGGCGAGCGACGACGCCAGCTTCCTCGAGGACTACCGCTCGGGGCTCGCCCGCGCCTTCACCCAGCAGTACGCCGAGCTCGAGCAGGGGGGGAAGCGCTACGGATTTCTGGGCGAGAAGACTTTCACCGGGCCGGGGGGGACCTACGAGGCCGGACCGGCCTGGACCATCGGGTTCTACGACGCCGAGAACCTTTATCGCCTGCAGCGGGACACTGGCGACGCGCCGATCGGCGAGCCCCCCCTGCCGCCCAGCCGCATCCTCGCCGCCCTCGCCCGCACGGTCGCCGTGCTCGGCCCGGGCACCGAGAAAGGCAAGGCCGCCAATCCCGACGCGCCCTGGCCGCGCGTCCTCGCCGTCACCTGGACCGGCCCGCGGATCGGCGGCACCTTCACCACCGTCGAGCCGAAGGACCGCGAGCTCTACAACCCCGAGAAGTTCGGCACCGTGGCCCTGCTGGTGCGGGGCGGCCGGCTGAGCGGGGATCCGGAGCTGATCCGGGCCGGGGACGAGATGATCCGCTCCATTCTGCGCCGGAATGAAAACGTGCTGCCGCTCTGCAAAATCCAGGGCCAGACGCTGACGCGGTTGCACGCGGCGGTGGCATTGTCCGCGGCATCCGCGTCGGCGGCGCGGCCAGCTCCCCGGTGAGGACACCGGCAACGTTCTTGCACTTAGCGCGATCAGCTTTGCGTAGCCTCATGGCTCCGGCGCGTCGAGCCAACAGGAAAGGAAAGGGGACCGACCAGGCATGCAGGCGAGTGGAGAGAGCCTTCAGATCCCCCTGAGCCCTCCGGGCGCACCCGGCCCGGAGGAGTCTCGCAATGAGACGGTGACCAGCGCCAAGGATCGCGCCCGGTTGCTGCGGGGCGGAGCCCTCTTCGGCATCAGCCAGTTCGTCGGCATGGCGCTCGGCTTCGGCAGCGGCATGGTGATGGTGCGGGTGGCGGAAAAGCCGGCCGTGGCCTCCTACATGCTGCTCCAGCAGGCGATCATGGCGCTGGGGATGGCGCTCCAGCTCGGCCTCGGGCCGGCGGCGCTGCGCTTCGCGCCGATCAGCCGCGGCCAGGGGGGGGACCGGACCACGGCGGTGCTGCGGCGGCGCCTGTTCGGGCTGCAGATCGTGCTCTGGGCGCTGGTCGTCCCGCCGCTCGCCCTCGCCTGGCCCGCGGTCGCCCGCAAGCTGGACGCTCCGGAGCTGGCCAAGGCCACCGGGTTCCTGCTGGCGGCCGGCGTCCTCGCCTCCTTCGGCACCCTGGTGGACAGCTACCTGCGGTCGTTCCGGCTCTACAAGCTGTCGGCGCCGCTCACCCATCTGATTCCGCGCGGCCTGATCCTGGGCGGCTTTCTCCTCCTGCTCTACACCTCCGCGGTCAAGCAGCCCTGGGAGATGCTGGCCGCCGTCTACGTCGGAGCGCTGCTGATCACCAGTGTCGGCTACTCCGTGGCGCTCCTCTGGACGACCCCGGGGGAGTGCTCCGAGCCGCGCGCCGCCTGCAAGCCGCCGGGGTACCGGGAGATCCTCGGCACCTCGACCGCGATGGGCCTGCGCAGCGCCGCCTCGGTGATCTTCGTCTCCTCGAGCCTCTGGATCCTTTCCTGGGCCCGCCCCCACGAGGAGGTGGCGGTCTACGGCGTCGCGGCCACCCTGCTGCAGCTCATGGCGGCCATCCCGAGCATCGCCAATTTCGTCGTGCCGCAGGAGTTCGCGCTGCTCTACGCCGACGGCAGGAGAGCCGATCTGGAAGGACTGGCGCGCACGGCGGCGACCCTGGTGGCCATCCTCTCGGGCGTCTGCCTCGCCGGCCTGCTGCTGTTCGGCCGGCCGCTGATCAGCCTGGCCTACGGCCACGCCTATGTGGGTGCCTGGGGAATCCTGCTCATCCTCGCCATCGGCAGCTTCTGGGACTCGGCGTCCGGCGGCGCCGGCTTCGCGCTCCAGATGGCGGGCCATCACGTGCGGCTCCTCCTGCTGACGCTGGGCGGAGCGGCCCTCAACGCCGCCCTGAGCTTCCTGCTGGCCCCGCGCTGGGGGGGCTACGGCATCGCCGTCGCCACCACGGTGACGCTGATCGTGATCAACGTGGCGATGGTGCGGTCGGCGCAGACCCTGCTCGGCGTGAGCACGTTCGTCTATACCCGGCCCGCGCAATGGAAGCGGGCCATCATGCTGGTGCGCGAGAGCGCTCTGTTCCGGAACCAGAAATGACCGATACGATCTGGGTGGTGGGCGGCGAGCAGCGGGCCCAATTCTACCGGCTGCAGGAGTGGGCGCAGTTCAGGAGGGCCGTGATCGTCCGCGTCGAGGAGGATGGCCGGGTGGAGCGGGCGCTCGAGTACGAGTCGCCGCCGGAGCACTGCCCGGAAGGGACCCCTTCCCACGTCTTCAAGTCCGCCACCTTCCAGGGGGACACCGCCTACCTCTGCACGCAGACCGAGGTGCTGGTCTGCGACCTCCCCGGGTTTGCGATCCGGCGGGTGATCTCGCTCCCCTGCTTCAACGACCTCCACCACGTCGCGCCGGCCCCGGACGGCCGGCTGTACGTGGCGGTGACCGGCCTCGACGCGGTGGCCGAGCTGTCGCCGGAAGGGGAGCTCCTGAGCCTGGTCAGCGTGCTCGGCGGCTCGCCGTGGGACCGCTTCTCGCCCGCTGTCGACTATCGCAAGGTGCCCACCACCAAGCCGCACCGAGCCCATCCGAACTTCGTCTTCTTCCTCGACGGGCTCCCCTGGGTCACCCGCTTCAATCAGCGCGACGCCATCCCCCTGGGCGGCATCCTGAACGGCCGGCCGCCGTTCGAGGTCGGCAAGGAAGAGGGTATCCACGACGGTCACCTGGAGGGGGACGACATCTACTTCACCACCGTCAAGGGGTGCGTCGTCCGCTTCAACCTGAAAACGGGGCGCAAGACCGTGTCAGACCTCAATACCCTGGACGAGGCGGACGAGGCTCGCCCGCTCGGCTGGTGCCGCGGCGTCCTCCCCCAGGGTCCCCAGGGGGAGAAGATCTGGGTGGGCTTCTCGCGGCTCCGCTACACGACCTTGCGGCGCAACCTGAGCTGGATCCGCCACGGCTTTCGCGAGACCGAGCACCATCGCGAGCGGCCGACCCGCATCGCGCTTTACGATCTCGCCAAGCCCGCCCTGCTCCGCCAGATCGACCTCGAAGCGGCGGGGATGAACGCCGTCTTCAGCATCCACCAGGCTTGAGCCGGCCGATGCCACCGCTCGCGCGCAGCGCTTCCGACGACGCCTCAGATCCCGCCCCTCGGCTCGTCCTGGCGCTGGTGCTGCTGCTGGCCGCGGCGCTACGCCTGTGGGCGATGCGCCACGACCTCCCCTTCTCCTACTTCGGCGACGAGCTCCACTTCATGCGGCGCGCCATGGCCGTCGGCACCGGCGACCTCAACCCGCACTGGTTCCACAAGCCGGCGTTCCTGATGTATCTCCTGGCCTTCTGCTACGGGCTTTACTTCCTGCTCGGGAGGGTTACGGGCGCCTTTCATTCGACCGCCGAGTTCGGGGCGCACTTCCTGTTCAACCCCACGCCGTTCCTGGTGATCGGCCGCCTGCTGGTGGCGGCCTGCGGCGTCGCGACGGTCTACGTGGTCTACCGGATCGGCCGCAAGGTGTTCGCCAATCCCTGGGCGGGGATCGCCGGGGCCACGGTCGCCGCCGTGCTCGCGCCGATGGTCAACTCCTCGCGGACGATCAAGAGCGACGTGCCGTGCGGCCTGTTGATGGCGCTCTCGATCTGGGCCTTCCTGGGAACCCGCGAGAGCCCCCGCCCGCGGCCGCTGGTGGTCGCCTCGCTGCTGGCTGGCGCGGCCATGGGCACCCACTATTACGGGGTGGTGCTGGTGCCAGCCTACCTGGCTCTGGAGGCTCTGCGCGGCTTCTCGAGTACGCCGTGGAAGACGGTGATCGCCCGCTGCGCCCTGGTCCTGGTCCTGTTCGGGGCCGGCTTCTTCGTCGCCTCCCCCTTCAACTTCCTCGACCCCACCTGGGGGCGCGACACCGGCGCGATGATCGCCAAAAATCTGGGCCTCAGCGCCAAGCCCGCCCCGCGCTACGATCCGGACAGCGCCCGGGAGTTCAAGCCGGGGGCCGAGACCTCGCGTGGCGCCGCCGGCGCTTTCCTGGCGCTGGTCGCCTCGCGCGACGTGCTGGGAATCGCTTTCTCGCTTCTGGCGCTGCTCGGGCTCGCCGCGACTTTGGTCCGCCGCGAAACCCGCTGGTATGGGCTGCTCGTCCTGATCCCCAGCCTTTTCTTCTTCCTCGCGGCGATCACGGTCGCCGCCTACCACGCGCAAGCCCGCCACCTGAACGCCCTCTATCCGCTGCTGGCGACGCTCGCCTGGCCGGGAGCGCTGGCCGTGACCCGGCTCTTCCGGCTGCCGCCGCAACGCGCCCGCGCCGCGGCCCTCCTGCTGGTGGCCGCCGCCGCCGTGCCGACGCTGATCGCCACGGTCCGGAAAAACCTCCTGATCAACCGCCCGGACAGCCGGCTGGTCGCCTATCGATGGCTACAGGCGAACCTCCCTCGGGACGAGCGCATCCTGCTCGACGACTACGGTCCGCCGCTCAACGAGAGCCGGCCGGCCGCCGACCGCCTCGCGGCCACCCTGCGGGCGATGCCACCGGGCCCCTTCACCCAGCACCAGGGGCTGCGGATCGATCTGCTCCGCCGCTATCCGCCGGCGGACGGCTTCAACCTCGACGCGCTCGGCCACCAGTGGTGGCTGGCGCGGGAGAAGAGCGATGCCGAGTTGCGGGGCAACGCGGCCGACCTCGACATGGGCAACCCCCTGACCTCCCGCCAGCCCCGGCCGCTCGCGGAGTACCGCGGCGAGGGGGTCCGCTACGTCGTCACCAACAGCTTCGCGCGCAGCCAGTACTTCACCCCCAACGGCCGAGGCGGGCGCTTCCCCTCGTTCGTCCGCTTCTACGAGGAGCTCGACCGGACGCGGCGGGTGCAAACCTTCGATCCCGCTAGGTGGGGGGGCAAGGGGCCGGACGTCTGGATTTACGACCTCACCCAGCCGGCGCCGCCGGGGCAGCTCCCCCTCCCGGAGAAGGTGCCCTCCACCAGCGACGCGGACGAGATGGAGTAGGCAGGCCGAACTTTCAGTCCAGCGGACAGCTCGCGGCGTTCGCCACGTCCAGCTCATGGGCCGCCGCGAAAATGGTTGCCACGTCGCCGCTGCGCAGGGCGGTATCGACCTTGGTGATCACCTGCGTCTGGGTGAGCGGAAACTCCACCCGCGGGTGGCCGGCGTTGAGCAGCGCCGCGATACCCGCCCGCGTCAGCTCCTTGACCGCGCCGAGAAGCCCCGGGCCGGTCCGGAAGCGCACGGCGGTCCGCAGCATCGCCGCCGCCACCGAGCTGAAGGGAGCCGACTCCTTGAAGACGTCGCGGACCCGCTGCTCGGGCCGGGTACCCGCCAGGGCCCAGACGTCGGTGGAGAGAGCGCTCCAGATATCCGCGGAGCAGCCGGTCGCGACCGGCTGCGGGAGCCAGAGCGCGGCCATCACCCAAAGGAGCGAGTCCGGATTGAGGCCGATCGGCTCGGAGAAGATCTGCGCCGTGGTGGCGCCCGCGCGGGCGGGAACCGTGATCGCAAAGACGTCGGCGTCCCACTGCGCCCCCGACGAGCCGTCCAAGCGGTTGGTCGGGCTCGGGTTGTGGCTGATGTCGATGCGGTCGGGGCCGATGCCCTCGGCATCGCCGACGAAGACCGCCAGCTTGCCTTGACGGTCCGTGGCGCGGGACGCGCCGTGGTTGAAGGTGAAGGGGGCGGTCACCTGCGTCCCCCCCGCCGTGCGGTCCTCGCCGTAGGCGAAGTCCAGCCCGTGATAGACGATCACCCGGGCGGGCGCCGTCTTCGCTGGATCGGTATAGACCACCAGCAGGCCGGCGCCGTCCAGGTCCGCCAGATTGCTTCCCGGATCGCCATCGGCGACCGTGAAGGAGCGGCGACCCGTCCCCCGCGCGCGCACCAGGTCCGTGACGTCCGCGAAGTAGCCGAGATTGTTGATCGGCCCGGCGTTGGTGTTGGGCTGTACCTCGGAGCCAATCAGGATGCCGGTCAGCAACTGGCCGCCGAACGAGAGTACCTGATCCTTGTAGGGCCCGGTCTCCGGGAGGACGCATTGGCCGCTGCCCGGCGGGTCCACGGGGCAGGGGCGATCCCTCCCCGCCCAGTAGAGCAGGGCGAGCTCCACCTGCCCCCCAACGGTGACCGTCAGGGTCTGCGACCGGCCCGTCGGCCCCAGCATGCCTGCCCCCGCCACCGCGATCGACAAGCCCGGCCCCTGGAGATCAAAGGCCGGATGGAGCGGCGTCGCGCGGACCGCCGAGGCGACGGACAGGGCCGTCGCGAAGCACAGGAGGATTCCAGTCAATGAACGAGCAATCTTCATCCTCTTCCTTCCCTAAAACTGGAAGGATTTTTCTGCAAGTTTCATACCCAATTACTTATGGATGTACAGCACCCAGTCCTCTCGGGAAGGAGCGGCGAAGGCCTTTACCTTGCCGCCGACAGCGGGAGGACGCGGGTGGAAGGTGCCGGCGCGCGGGTCGTACCACTCGACGCGCAACGGTCCGGGGGCCCCCCGCAGGTTCACCCGCACGGTGCCGCCGTTGTAGAGGTAGAAGACGTAGGCGTGTTTCGGCTCGGCCAGCGCGTAGGCGTTCCCCGAGAGGACCAGGGGGGCGGCGGGGACCATGCTGGCGAACGGGACGCGGGCGGCGAGCTTCCCGAGGTTCCCGAGATCCGCGCCGGTCCCCACGCCGGCCGCCCCCGCCATGAACGCCGACCAAGCTTTCTGACGGTTAGCCGCGTTCTCCTCCCCCAGCCCGAGCTCCTCCTGGATCAGCGGCTTGGCGGCGCGGGCGCGGTTGGCGAGCCCGAGGGCATGAACCGCCGGATGCCCCGAATCGTTGCCGGCCTGGAGGTCCAGGTAGTCCACCCAGAGGGCGTTGGGGAAGGAAAAGTCGCCGGTGACGCCGTGCACGCTCACCAGCCGGGACCACGGGTTGTTCCCCTGCAGGAGCTCGCCGTCGCCATGGACCTGCGGCGCTGGCCACCCCTCCTGCCACTCCAGCGCCAGGGTGAACATGGTGTTCACCGACGCCGAGAGGCGGGCCATGCCGTAGCGCAGCAGGCGCTGGCGCTCGGCGTCCGGCAACCGGCCGAAGTCCGAGTCGTCGGCGAAGAACCAGAGCTGCGCCACGAGGCCGGCATCGCGCAGGCGCTCGACCCACTCCTCATACAGGCGCCAGCGCCGGAGATCGAAATACCGCCGGTCGCTCGACCCCGCCGTCCCCAGCCAGGGGGTGGTGGCGACGCCGCTGTAGTCGCCGCGGTTGGCGAGGTAGATGTCGATCTTGTTGAGCCCCATCGCCACGTGGCGGTCGAGCATCGCCTGGCGATCGTCGTCCGAGAGCTGCTCCGAGAACATCGTGTGGGAGAACTGGATCGGCCGCGGGGCCGCCACGTCGAGGAACTTGCCGAGCAGGAACACCGGCCCCCCCTGCCGCTGCTGGAAAGCGCGCGGCCAGGCCGGGCTCACCCCGATCGGCCCGCGGCCGAAGAAGCCAGGGAGTCCGCCCGCCACCTCGAAAGATCCCGAGCGGCCGGCGAGCCCGGACACACCGCTGGCGATCTTCCAGCTCCAAGAGCCGGGCTCCTCGGCCGCGACGCGGACCTTGAAGACCCGCCCCCGCTGCCCGCCGGCGCCGTCGCCGTCGAAAAACCCCGGGACCATGAAGCGCTTCCCCGAAGGGGAGACGACCTCCGCCGTCACCGCGAGGTCGAAGGGGTTGGGCTCCCCCGTCGCGCCGTCGTAGAGGTCACTGGAGCTGAGGACGATCTCGGCCGTGCCATGGCGAGGTACGGCGTCGGCGGCCACCGCCGGACCGGAACCGGCCGGACCAAAAGTGGCAAGCAGCATCAACAGAAGGGAAAACCGCACAATCCAGCGAGTCATTTTTCCATCCGCCTTTAGATATATCCCTCTCGGCGATACCAGTCCGCCGTGCGGCGGAGCCCCTCGTCGATCCCCACCTTCGGCTCGTAGCCCAGGTCGCGCTTCGCCTTGTCGATCTTGAACGCCCGGTTCTGGCGGTACCAGTCGACTCGGCGGGGGAAGATCGGTGGCGTGATGCCGAACGGGCGGCACGCCTTCTCCACCACGTGCCCGACGGCGACCACCGGCCAGACCGGGTAGTGCGGGATCTTGACGTCCACCTCGAGCGCCCGCCCCACCCGCTTCACCAGGTCCTCGATCTCCAGGTACTCATCGTCCGCGATCAGGTAGGCCTCGCCGTCCCCCACCCCGTCCGCCATCGCCGCGACGAAGGCGTCGACCAGATTGTCGATATAGAGTGGGTGGTACAGGGTCTTGCCGTTGCCGAACATCGGGAATTTGCCGCGGGCCACCCGCCGGAAGATCATCAGGAAGCGCTCGGGGTCGCCCGGGCCGTAGATCGCGGCCGGGCGCAGGATCGCCGCCGGCAGGCCGCGCTGATGGAACGTGCGGACCAGCGGCTCGGCCTCGTACTTGGTCCGCTGGTAATAGTCGGCGGGCTGGATCGGCGCATCCTCGCCGCCCGGGGGGTGGTCGATGTTGCCGTGCACGCCGCAGGTGCTGCAGTAGACCAGCTTGCGCACCCCTTGCTTGAGGGCCTCGTCCAGGACGTTGCGCGTGCCCTGGACGTTGACCTCCCAGTAGTAGGTGTCCGGCACGTTCATCTCGCGGAACGCGGCGGCCAGATGGTGCACCACCTCGACCCCTTCCATCGCCCGGCGGACCACGGCCACGTCGGTGACGCTGCCGATGATGACCCCCGCCCCCCAATCCCGCAGCTCGGCCGTCTTCAGCCCTTCCTTATAGTCCAGGGCCACCACCTCATGCCCAAGGTCGAGCAGGCGCCGCACCAGCGCCTTGCCGGTGAAGCCCGTGCCCCCGGTGACCAGAATTCTCATGATTCGCCGCTCTCCTCTCGTTGTGCTCTCAAAATGACGGGCGATCCCAACGCCCGCGTCAGTCCCAGAAAACCGCTCGCCCGCTCCATCGCCCGGGAGACTCCGGCCCGCCCCACCGCACGGTGGACGACCATCGGAACGAAGAACTGCCGCCGCGTCTCCGGCCGGCCGAAACCGTGCCGCGCGCATTCGGCGATCACCTCTCGCGGCTGGAAGGAACGGAAGGTGCGGGTGTTCCCTTCCACCGCTTTCTTCCAGGCGAAGAGGGCGCCGTAGAGCCGGTTGAAGCTGCGGGTGTCCGGGTAATCGACGATTACCGCCCGCCGTGCCACCCGGCACATCTCGGCGAGCGCGGCGCGCCAGCCGTCCAGGTGGGTCAGCAGCCGCACCGCCACCACCACATCGAACGAGCGGTCGGAAAACGGCAGCCGCGCGGCATCGCAGACCTCGAAGTCGAAGGCATCCGGCAGCAGGGAGCGGTCGAGCCGCTGGCGGCAGACCTCCTCGCTCCCGGTGACCGTGACCCTGTAGCCCCGCTCGACCAGCGGACCGGCGAGTTGCGCGTGGCCGCCGCCGACCTCCAGCACCCGTGCCCCCGGCCAGGGAGCGAGCAGCTCCAGGACGGTCGCCGCCTGGACCTCCAGGAAATACCGCCCCACCTCCCCCGCGAAGCGCCGGGC
>JBDSHF010000064.1:0-4163 GCA_039918595.1 Thermoanaerobaculia bacterium | reverse complement strand
GGAGAAGGTGGGGGGCACGGTCCAGAACGACATCCTCAAGGAGTACGCGGCGCGCGGCACCTACATCTACCCGCCGAAGCCGTCGCTCAAGCTGGTGACCGACATCATCGCCTTCTGCGCCGAGCGAGTGCCGAAGTGGAACACGATCTCGATCTCCGGCTACCACATGCGCGAGGCGGGCTCGACGGCGGTGCAGGAGGTGGCCTTCACTCTCGCCAACGGGCTGGCCTACGTGCAGGCGGCTCTCGACCGCGGCTTGAGCGTCGACGAGTTCGCGCCGCGCCTCTCCTTCTTCTTCAACGCCCACAACAACTTCCTCGAGGAGGTGGCGAAGTTCCGCGCCGCCCGCCGGCTGTGGGCCGAGCTGGTCCGCGAACGCTTCGGGGCCCAGGACCCGCGCTCGCTCTGGCTGCGGTTCCACACCCAGACGGCGGGCTCGACGCTCACCGCCCAGCAGCCGCAGAACAACGTCGTGCGGGTGGCGATCCAGGCCCTGGCCGCGGTCTGCGGCGGCACCCAGTCGCTGCACACCAACTCGCTCGACGAGGCGCTGGGGCTCCCCACCGAGGAGGCGGCGCGCCTGGCGCTACGAACCCAGCAGGTGATCGCCAACGAGAGCGGAGTGGCGGACGTCGCCGATCCGCTCGGCGGCTCCTACGTCGTCGAGGCGTGGACGGAGGAGATCGTGCAGCGCTCGCGCGACTACATCCGCCGCATCGACGAGATGGGCGGCGCGCTCGCCGGTCTCGAGCGGGGGTTCCAGCAGAAGGAGATCGCCGACGCGGCCTACATCTATCAGATGGCGGTCGAGGAGAAGCGGGAGATCGTGGTCGGGGTCAACGCCTACGCGTCGGAGATTGAGTTGCCGACGGAGGTCCTGCGGATCCACCCGGAAGCCGAGCGCGAGCAGGTGGAGCGGCTGCGCGCCGTGCGCGAGCGGCGCGCTCCGGAGCGCGCCGCCACCGCCGTCCGCGACCTGACCGCCGCCGCCCGCGAGGACCGCAACCTGATGCCGGCCATCCTCGACTCGGTGCGCGCCGAGGTCACGCTCGGGGAGATCTCGGACGCCTTGCGGGAGGTCTACGGGGAGTACCGGGAGGCGGGGCTGGAGTAGGGGGTGGCCCCACGCCTTTCCCCATCCCTGTCCCGGGCGTACAATCCAGCCGCACAGATAAGATAAACGAAGGGAGCACGCCGCCGGCACCGAGGCCTGGCGGCCTCCAGAGCTGTCATGCGGAGCCGAACCGTCCATTTGCCCGGAGGCCCCTGCCCACGGGAGCTGTTGCTCGCCGCCGCCGCGGAAGCCGGGCGTCCGCCCGATATGGTGCTCGCTTTTCTCCCCCCGGAGGAGTTGCTGCGCGAGACGCTGGCGGCGCTCACCGGGGCCTGGCCGGACGCTCTGCGTTTCGGTTGCGAGGCGGTGACGCAGTTCGCCGACGCCGAGACGACCAGCGCCGGCACCCTCCAGCTCTTCTGGTTCAGCGACCCGCGCCACCACGCCACCGTCGAGGTGATCCCCGGCACCCACGGCGAGCCGCCGACGGCAAAGCGGATCGAGGCGGTGGCGCGGCGCATCGCCGCGGCGGACGGGGCGCTGCTGCTGGTCGACGGCCTGCGCTTCCCCGTCGAGCCCTTCCTCGCCGAGTTGCGGCGGACGCTGGTCAGCATGCCCCCGTTCGTGGCCGGCGGCCTCGCCTCGCAGGTCGAGCCGGTGACCCAGGCCGGCTCGCGGGTGTTCATCGGCGACCGGGTGCTCCCCTCCGCCTGCCTGGTGGTGACCCTGCACGGCGTGGCGATGCGGGTGGAGGTGGTGCGCGGCTGGAGCCCGGCCTCGCCGGTCTATACGGTCACCCGCGCTGAGGGGACGCAAGTCCACGAGATCGACGGCGAGGCGGCGGCGGACTGGTACCGCCGCTTCTTCACCGTCGACGGCGAGCTCGCCCCGATGCCCGCCGCGGCCAACCGCTTCCCCCTGATCGTCGAGGGGCCGCGGCCGGAGCGCCAGGGGCTCTACCGCAGCATGCGCCGGTTCGACGATCCCCCTGGCACCGTCACCTTCCTGGGGGACGTCGAGACCGGCGACCACGTGCGGCTCGGCATGGGCAACGAGCTCTCCCTGCTGCGCACCGCCTCGGAGCTGTCGGCCGGACCGGAGCCGGAGGCGGCGATCCTCTACTCCTGCATGGGGCGCGAGGCGGTGCTGGGCGACCAATCCGGACAGGAGGCCGCGGCGATCCGCAAGGCGCTCGGCGGCGTGCCGCTCTCCGGCTTCTTCACCTGCGGCGAGATCGGCCCCACGCCGCGCGGCAACCTCGCCTTCTACAATCTCACCGCCATCCTGGTGCTCCTCCGCGAGGTGGGCGCTTGACCGGTCCGCTCGAGCTCGACAACGCGATCCTGCGCAATCTGCTGGCGGAGACCACGCGCGCCTATGAGACGCAGATGGCGGAGCTCTACGCCGAGAAGGAGCTCGCCCAGGTCACCCTCGCCTCGATCGGCGACGGCGTCCTCGCCACCGACGAGCAGGGGGCGGTCAAGTATCTGAACCCGGTGGCCGAGAAGCTCACCGGCTGGGACCGCGCCGAGGCGCTGGGTCGGCCGCTGCCCGAGATCTTCCGCCTCACCGGCCAGGGGGGCGACGGGCACGACGTCGAGGAGCTGCTGCGCCACTGCCTGGAGGAGGGAGCCAGCTTTCGCCTCGCCGAGCGCGTCACCCTCGAGCGGCGCGACGGCCGGCGCTACGCGATCGAGAGCACCTGCGCCCCCATCCGCTCCCTCGAGGGGCAGACCGTCGGCGCCGTGCTGGTCTTCCAGGACGTCTCGGACAAGCGCCTGATGGCCCTCCAGCTCGCCCATCAGGCGACCCACGACGAGCTGACCGGCCTGCTCAACCGCCAGGCCTTTGACGGCCACCTGCTGCGCGCCCTCGAGGAGGCCCGCGCGCTCGCCAATACCCACGCGCTCTGCTACATGGACCTCGACCAGTTCAAGGTGGTCAACGACACCTGCGGCCATCTCGCCGGCGACGAGCTGCTCTGCCGCATCACCGCCCTGCTGCAGGACTCGATGCGCGAGACCGACCTGGTGGCCCGCCTGGGCGGGGACGAGTTCGCCGTGCTGCTCGCCCGCTGCAGCCTGCCCGACGCCGAGCGGCGGATCGGCGAGTTCCACCGCGCCCTGCAACAGTTCCGCTTCAACTGGCGCGACAAGACCTTCACCGTCGGCGCCAGCATCGGCATCGTGCCGATCACCCGCGAGTTCCGCACCGTCGCCCACCTGCTCTCGGCCGCCGACCATGCCTGCTACGCCGCCAAGGACAAGGGGCGCAACCGCGTCCAGGTCTACCAGGAGGACGACGCCACCTTCGTCCGCCGCCACGGCGAGATGAACTGGGTGGTGCGCATCCAGCGGACGCTGGAGGCTGACCGCTTCCGGCTCTTCTCGCAGCAGATCCAGCCGCTGTCGCCGGGCGCCCCCCCGGGGCTCTACTTCGAGGTGCTGCTGCGGATGATCGAGGACGACGGGCGGATCCACCTCCCCTCGGACTTCATCCGCGCCGCCGAGCGCTACGGCCTGATGCGCGCCATCGACCGCTGGGTGATCCGCAACGCGATCCGCACCCTCAAGAGCCAGCCGGCGCCGTTCCTCGACCTGCTGCAGCTCTGCGCGATCAACCTCTCGGCGGTCTCGCTGGGGGACGAGGGGTTCTTCGATTTCCTGTCTGGCGAGCTCGCCGGCTCGGGGGTGCCGCCGGCCAAGCTCTGCTTCGAGATCACCGAGACGGCGGCGATCGTCAACCTCGCCCAGGCGCAGCGGCTGATGGCCCAGCTCACGGCCCAGGGGGTGCGCTTCTCGCTCGACGACTTCGGCACCGGCATGTCCTCCTACAGCTACCTGAAGGAGCTGCCCGTCTCCTTCCTCAAGATCGACGCCAAGTTCATCAAGGACATCGTCACCGACTCTCTCGACCGGGCGATGGTGGAGTCGATCAACCAGGTGGGGCACGTGATGGGGATCCAGACCGTCGCCGAGGGGGTGAGCAGCGCCGCCGTGGTCGA
The DNA here is from genome assembly GCA_039918595.1 of Thermoanaerobaculia bacterium. Taxonomy (GTDB): domain Bacteria; phylum Acidobacteriota; class Thermoanaerobaculia; order Multivoradales; family UBA5704; genus DATARR01. The sequence goes on along the minus strand of JBDSHF010000064.1, from coordinate 105 downwards.
GCGCGTGAAGGCCCTGGGGGTCGACTTCGCGCAGGGGAACTGGATCAGCCCGCCCCGCCCGCTGGGGGGCGCCGAGCTCACCAGCGAGGACGGCGCCCTGGCAGA
>JBDSHF010000063.1:0-2882 GCA_039918595.1 Thermoanaerobaculia bacterium | reverse complement strand
GACCAGCGCCTTGTTGACCAGGAAGTCAGCCGCCCGGGGCGTCCCCGTGCTGGTGAAGAACCGGCCGGTGACCCCGTTCGGATCGGCCGCGCTCGCCCCTTTCCAGACCGTCAGGAAGGCGCCGGTGTTTGAACCGGCGACCATCGGCGCCTGCTGGATGCAGGTGGAGCACGAGCCGACGCGGAACGGCGCGCCCTGCGCGGTGGGACCGGCCCAGGCTGAGGTGGAGAGGCCGAGGGCGAGCGCTCCACCCAAAAAGGCAACTGCTTTCCCCATTGAAGCTTCCTTTCCATACCAGATGTGCGATACGTCCACTTTACTACGGAGCAGACGGCCCCGGCGTTTAGCACGTTCCGCGGTTTCCTCGCCGCGGCCCGCGGTGTCCAATGGAGAAGAGGAGATCGCCATGAACCTTTCGCACCCCGGACTGAGAGATCCCCGCCTTTATCAGATCCTCGTCCTCGCGTCCCTGCTGATCTACGGCGTGACCTGTCTGGATCTGGAGATCCCCCCCGGCCGCGCGCTGCTCCTGCTGGCGACGGCCCTGCTCACCCAGTGCGCATGCACCCGGGCCTGGCGGCTCCCCGCCTTCGATCCGCGGAGCGCGCTGATCTCGGGGCTGTCGCTCTGCCTGCTGCTGCGCACCAACTCAGCGGCCCTCACGGTCCTGGCGGCGGCGGTGACCATCGCCGGCAAGTTCGCGCTCCGCGTCCGCGGCAAGCACATCTTCAATCCCACCAATTTCGGCATCGTGGCGACGATGCTCGCCACCGGCGGCGTCTGGGTCTCACCCGGCCAGTGGGGGAACGCGGCTTTCTTCGCCTTCCTGCTCGCCTGCCTGGGCGGGCTGGTGGTCAACCGGGCGGCGCGCAGCGACGTCACCTACGCCTTCCTGACGTTCTATCTCGCGATCCTTTTCGGGCGCGCCCTCTGGCTCGGCCAACCGCCAGCCATCCCCCTCCATCAGCTCGGCAGCGGCGGCTTCCTGATCTTCACCTTCTTCATGATCTCCGACCCGCGGACGACCCCCGACTCGCGAGCCGGCCGCATCCTCTTCGCCCTGCTGGTCGCCCTCGGCGCCGGCTTCGTCCACTTCGTCCTCTACCGGCCCAATGGACTCCTGCTGGCGCTCTTCTTCCTCGCCCCCGCCGTCCCGCTGATCGACCGGTTGCTGCCGGGCAAGCAGTACGCCTGGCGCCGCTTGAAAACCCAATCCCCACCTTCTCTCCTGGAAGAAAGGAGATTCGCATGAAACGGCTCCTCACCACCGTCCTCACCCTCGCCGTGCTGGCGATGGCCGCCCGCACCGCCCTCGGCTTCTGCGGCTTCTATGTCGCCAAGGCCGACACCAAGTTGTTCAACCAGGCTTCGCAGGTCGTCCTGGCGCGCGACGGCGACCGCACCGTCCTCACCATGGCCAACGACTTCAAGGGGGATCCGAAGGAGTTCGCCATCGTCATCCCGGTTCCGACCTTCCTCTACAAGGAGCAGATCCACGTCGCCGAGAGGGCACTGCTCGACCACCTCGACGCCTACTCGGCCCCGCGGCTGGTCGAGTACTTCGACGGCGACCCGTGCCAGCCGGTCTACCCGATGGCGGTGCAGGCGCCCGCCATGGAGAGTGGCGTCATCGGCGGCGCCCGGCGGGAGGACCGCGCCAAGAGCCTCGGCGTGACCATCGAGGCGAAGTACACGGTGGGCGAATACGACATTCTGATCCTCTCGGCCAAGGAAAGCCTGGGGCTGGAGACCTGGCTGACCGAGAACGGCTATCGCGTCCCCCCGGGCGCCTCGCGCGTGCTCGGCAGCTACCTCAAGCAGGGGATGCGGTTCTTCGTCGCCAAGGTGAACCTCGGCCAGCAGTCGAAGCTCGGCTTCACCTACCTGCGGCCGCTGCAGGTGGCCTACGAGAGCCCCAAGTTCATGCTCCCCATCCGCCTCGGCATGGTCAACGCCGCCGGGCCCCAGGAGCTGTTCATCTACGCCCTGACCCGCAAGGGTCGGGTCGAGACCACCAACTACCGCACCGTCCGCCTCCCCTCGGACGCCGAGGTCCCCCTGTTCGTCAAGGACCAGTTCGGCCCCTTCTACAAGGCGATGTTCAACCAGCAGGTCAAAAAGCAGGAGATGCGGACGCTGTTCCTCGAGTACGCCTGGGACATGGGCTGGTGCGACCCCTGCTCGGCCGATCCTCTCTCCGCCGACGAGCTGCGGCAACTCGGCGTCTTTTGGAACGAACAGGGGGGCTCCGCGCCCGGTGCACAGAACGTCTTCCTCACCCGCCTCCACCTGCGCTATGACTCCGCGCACTTCCCCGAGGACCTCGTATTCCAGGAGACCGCCGACCGCGAGAACTTCCAGGGGCGCTTCATCCTGCGCCACCCCTGGACGGGCAAAGCCACCTGCCAGGCGGGGCGGGCTTATCAACGGGAGCTGCCGAAAACGTACGAGCGGCAGGCCGCGACCCTCGCCTCCCTTACCGGCTGGAACGTCGACAAGATCCGCGGCAAGATGAACCTCAAGGCGAGCGCCACCCAGGGAGCGTCGAAGGACGAGCCCTGGTGGAAGCAGATTTGGACGGATTAGGGGAAGGAACAGCTCAGCGGATATAGCTGAGCGATCAGGTCGTCCTGGATCCCCACCGCGACCGTCTGCTCGCCTCGCTCCGCCATCCGCATCCGGCTGGAGCGGCCGGTCAAAGCAACAAAACAAAAACAAAGGCCCTTGGGGTTAACCAAGGGCCTTTCAAAAATACTTCCCGGCGACGACCTACTCTCCCACACACTTGCGCGTGCAGTACCATCGGCGCTGAGGGGCTTAACTGCCGTGTTCGGAATGGGAACGGGTGTTTCCCCCTCGCCAGAGTCACCGGAAAACTTGAA
>JBDSHF010000062.1:0-4971 GCA_039918595.1 Thermoanaerobaculia bacterium | reverse complement strand
GAAGGGCGCGTCCTCGCCACCGAGGAGGCCACCCCGGCGGCCGAGGCGCCGCGGATTTTCGCGTAGGGTTGCTTAGGGAAGCGGACCTCGGCGGCCTTCAGGGGGAACCGCTCAACACCGCAGCCCTACAGGAGCTTTAAAATGCTCCGCTGCGGTCAATCCATCCTTCATTCGTCACACTAATGCATACCTTAGGAGCGGTTCATGCCTAGCGACCGGGAGTACCAGGACCAGCGCCGCCGAGCCATCCTCAAGCTTCTGGAGGAGAGGCCGGTGAGCCGGCAGATCGAGATCGGGCGCGCGTTGCGCAAGCAGGGCTTCAAGGTGACGCAGTCGAGCGTCAGCCGCGACCTGCGGGCCCTCGGCATCGTTCGCCGGGACGGGGTCTACCGCCCGCCCGTTCCGCAGGGGGACGAGAAGTCGATCGGGAAGATCGAGGAGTTCATCCGCGCGGTGCGTAGCGCCGGGCCCTACCTGCTGGTCTTCGACACCAGCCCGGGGACGGCCAAGGCGGTGGCGGTGGCCCTCAAGAGCGCCGCCTGGCCCGAGGTGCGGGGGGTAATCTCCGAGAACGACACCCTCCTCGTCGCCACCGACAACGTGTACGACACGCGCCTGCTGATGCAGCGACTCAAGAAGGTCGTCAAGGCATCTTGACCGGATACGGAATAGCGAGGCCGGACCGTGGCATCTGGAGAGCCGCCTCCAAGGCTGGCACTTTGGAGCCTCGGGCGGACTCGCGCTCTTTGACAATCGATGTACCGGAGGGAGCGGAAACGGGGGCCGCTCCCTCTGGCCTTCCTTTACTTGCTTTGGAAGGGCCAGCGATTTTGATGAGCCTTAGGCGTAGGCCCCTCTTATACACAGGTCTCCGAATTCGCCCGCAGGGCGGAATTTATCCAGCCTGGGGTGTCAACCCCAGGTAAGTGGACCTTCGCGCCCACAAGCCCAGGAGGGCCGGCAGAAAGCCTCCGCCGCCAGTCCGCGCCGGCGTCCAGAGTCGAATGGGTCTGCCGGCCCCTTCGGGGGCTTGGGATTGGTGGCGCCACCTACCTGGGGTTGACACCCCAGGCTGGATAAATTCCGCCCTGCGGGCGGGTTGACCTTCGCGGTCGGTTTGATGGTCAGAACGGCGGCGGTGGCGGGTCCGATGCCGGAGGCGCGGCCGGCGGCGGCTCCGTCGCCGGCCCCTCGGGCGTGCCGGGCTTCTCCTCGCCACCGCCGAAGAGGCCGCCGAAGCGGCGCTTGAAGAAGTCGCCCAGGCGCTGGCCGAAGTCGCGCTGGGCCTCCTCGAAGCGCGGCTCGTGCCGCAGATTGCAGAACTGGGTGGGCTTCTGGCCGGCCAGGAAGACCTCGTCGACGCGCGAGGGGCAGATCCGCCGGGCGAGCAGGCCGCTGTCGCGGCAGATGACGGCATGCTCCAGGCCGGCGGGCTCGGCGAACTGGCCGTGCTTAGCGTCGCCGAGGGCGGCCTTCATGTAGCGCCCCCAGATCGGGAGGGCGGCCCGCGAGCCCGAGAGGGTGGTGGCGCCGGGGTTGTCCCTCCCCACCCAGACGACGGTCACGCGGTCGGGCCGGTAGCCGGCGAACCAACTGTCCCGCGCCTCGTTGGTCGTCCCCGTCTTGCCGGCCAGCGGGCCGGGGATGCCGTAGCGGCGCACCCCGCGAGCCGTCCCGCGCTCCACCACCCCCTCGAGGACGGAGGTGGTGATGAACGCGACCTGCGGGTTGATCACCTGCTCCGGCTTCTTCGGCTTCGGCTCGGCCACCGGCTTGCCCTCGGGGTCGAGCACGAGGGCGAGCCCGTGCAGGACCGGCCGCGCACCGCCGTTGGCGAGGGTCGCATAGACGGTCGCGAGCTCGCGCGGCGTCACCTCGGCCGAGCCCAGGGCGGTGGCGGGGAGCTCCTGGACCTCGGATTCGATCCCCATCCGGTGCGCCGTCGCCGCCACCTTGTCGAGCCCCACGGCCATGGCGAGACGGATCAGCGGCACGTTGCGGCTCTGCTCGAGCGCCCGGCGGGCGGTGATCTCGCCCAGGTAGTCGCCGTCGGCGTTCTTCGGCGTCCAGCGGCTGCCGCCGGTCTTCAGGGTCAGCGGCGTGTCCTTCAGCTTGGAGGCCGCCGAGAACTTGCCGCTCTCCAGCGCGGCCACGAAGACGATCGGCTTGAAGCAGCTCCCGGCCTGGCGGTGGGCCTGGGAGACGCGGTCGAACTCGCTCTTCGCGAAGTCCCGGCCGCCGACGTAGGCGAGGATGGCGCCGGTCTTGGGATCGACCGAGATCAGCGCCGCCTCGAGCGGATCGGCGCCGCGGCGCCCCTGGCGGTCGAGGTTGCGCAGGGTGTCGGTGACCGCCTCGCGGGCGATCCCCTGCTCCCGCATCGAGAGCGTCGAGAAGAGGTGATAGCCGCGGTTGCCCAGCCGGCGCAGGCCGAAGCGGTCGCGGGCCTCGCTCGCCATGGCGTCGGCGAAGTGCGGGGCGGGGCGGGCGCCGAGGCGCATCGGGGCCGTCTCGACCGGCGTGGCGAGGGCGCTCTCCAGGGTGCCGGCGTCGATCCAGTCGAGCGCGGCCATGCGGCGGAGCACCTCGTCCCGCCGCTGGCGCGCGTGGTCGGGATGGGCCGCGGGCGAGTAGAAGCCGGGCGACTTGATCATGCCGGCGATGGCGGCGGCCTCCGGCAGGGTCAGCTCGCTCGCGTCCTTGCCGAAATAGGCCCGCGCCGCGGTGCCGAGGCCGTAGTACTGGATGCCGTTGGCGCCGCCGAGGTAGATGCCGTTGAGATATCCCTGGAGGATGCTCTTCTTGCTGTGTTGGACCTCGACGGCCACGGCGATGAACGCCTCGCGGATCTTGCGGAAGAAGCTCCGCTCGGAGGTGAGAAAGACGTTCTTGACCAGCTGCTGGGTGAGCGTGCTCCCCCCCTGCGTCACCTCGCCGTGCCGGAGATTGACGAACAGGGCGCGCAGGATGCCGGTCGGCGAGACGCCCGGATGCCAGTAGAAAGAGTCGTCCTCGGCGGCGAGCACCGCCCGCACGACGTGCTCGGGGAGATCCTTGATCCGCACCGGCCACTTCTCCCGCGACTCGTCGCCGTAATAGGTGGCGAGCACCGGCGCCTCCAGCTCGACTTGCTCGACGGGCTGGCCGCCAGTCCGGATCTCGGAGATCTTCCCCTTCCTGACCTGGATCAGCAGCAGCTCGCCGGCGACGGACCCCCGCGGCGTCATGTGCCGGCGGAGGTGGACGGCGAGGGCGTCGTCCTGAATCCGGTACCGGCCGCTGGCGAGAACCTCGCCGTCGTAGGGGTTGTAGCTCAGCTCCTGGAGCTCCCCGGCGAGGTCGGCGAGGCGGGTCTCGTCGCCTACCCGGACCGTGGCCGCGGCGCCGTAGATCCGCGACGGCGCGTTCCCGGGCCCGGCGCCGATGTCGCCAAACGTCCTTAGATAGGGAAAGAGGAGCCAGACGAGGCCGCCGAGGAGCAGGACGCAGACGGCGGCGACGCCAATCAGAAGCCGGCGCAGCTTCGGGTGGGCTCGGAGCAGGCGGCGCAGAACCGCGATACGGGGAATCCGGATCCTCATGACGGGTGAGGGAATGATGCCACAGCCGGGGTCAGGGGAGCGGCAGCAGGGGGGACCAGGTCCATTCCGGCCGCTCGGCCTCGACGCGGGCCATCTCCAGCCGCTCGTCCATCAGGTCCAGCGGCTCGTCCGCCTTGCGCAGGCTCTGGTGCTCGGCGCGGTTGTCGCGCGCGGCCTCGGCGAGCCAGGGGGGGAGATGGGGGGAGGCGAGGTGCTCGGCGAGCTCCAGGGGAAGGAAAAAGGCGTCGTCGGCATCTCCCAGCAGGCCGCGCTCGGCGGCGGCGCGGCCGAGCGCGCGGTAGATCGGCGAAACCTGGCTGAGGACGGCGCGGTAGGCCTCGCGGAACCGGCCGCGGTGGCGGTCGCGCCCGGGAGCGACGTGGGGAGCGAGGGCATGGCGGGCGGCGAGCGCGAGATCGGGCTCCTCGGCCCAGGAGGGAGCCATGGGATCGGGCAGGCCGAAGCAGCGGAGGTCCCCGCGGCCACGGGTGCGCAGGGTCCAGGCCGCCTCGCTGAGCACCGGCCACGCCTCCTCGTTGCCCGCCCGCAGCGCCCGGCGGTCGACGGCGGCGAGGAGGTCGGCGAGCAGAGCGTCGTTGAGGAGGGGGAGGGCGCGGGAGAAGCGGTCGCGGAACGCGCGCCAGAGATCCTCCGGGGTGGCGTCGCCGCGCGGCTTGACGTCGCGGCGGCTGGGCAGACGGAAGGGGGCGAGCCGGACGCGATGAAACGAGAGCGCGGCTTCGAGCTCGCGCGGCGTGGCCGGACGCGAGGCGACGCCGCCGGGCTCCAGCAGGGCGGCCACCACCTCGGCGCCGCCCGGCACGGGGGTGAGGCGCGGGCGCAGCTTGCGACCGTCGAAATAGAGGCGCAGCCGGATCTCCTCCAGGGGCGAGGACTCCGGCGACGGCAGGCCGAGATGGTAGAGCGAGTACCGGAGGCCGGACTCGACGGCCTGGCGCAACAGGCTCAAGCCGAGGTGCGAAAGGGGGGGCAGGGGACCGGGGGTCAGCAGGGCGCGGCTGAAAACGGGCCGCGGCTCGGGAGGAAGATCTAAGGCCCTCATGGATTTACGGTACCACGGGGGCGCCTCGGCTGGATTTGACTCGACCGTGCGCCTGACTTACACTGTGCCGCCTGCGCGTTTCCGTCGGGGCGTAGCGCAGCCTGGTAGCGCACCTGCCTTGGGCGCAGGGGGTCCCCAGTTCAAATCTGGGCGCCCCGATACCGACGCGCCTCTGGAAGGTCGGACCAAATGCCCCGCACCGGCTGCCTGTAGCTCAGTTGGATAGAGCGGCGGCCTTCTAAGCCGCGGGTCGGGGGTTCGAATCCCTCCAGGCAGGCCACTTCGTTCCTTACATACCGCGCACTTCCTTACGCGCGCCCTTAGCTC
>JBDSHF010000061.1:0-4780 GCA_039918595.1 Thermoanaerobaculia bacterium | reverse complement strand
GGGGGGACGGCGGCGGCGAAGTAGGAGAGATCCCCCCACCCCGAATCCTCACCCCCGGCCCCTCTCCCATCGCCCTCCCGCCGTCCGGGAGAGGGGGGACTTTACTGAGAAGGCGTGGCTTGTAGGGCGCTGTGCGCACCAGAAACGACGATGGCGCGCACAGCGCACCCTAGAAGCGAGGTCGCTCCCGTCAAGCTCCCCTCTCCCGGTCGGGGGGAGTGCGGTGGGAGAGGGGCCGGGGGTGAGGTTTCGGGGTGGGGGATCCTGCCAGCCCCCTACCCCCCCATCACACCCTTCTTGAAGTCCGCGCCCGGGCCGGGGTCCGGTCCGATCCAGGTGCCGAGGATGGCGTCCGAGGTGGCCTTGCCGTCGAGGGTCCCCTTGGTCTTGCCGTTGACCTGGACCTCGGTCCCCTTGCCGGGGGTGTAGGTCAGGGTCAGCTCGTTCCCCTTCGGGATCGGCTCCATCCAGGCGCAGAGGCTAGTGAACGACTTCCTGACGTCGGCCGCGGCCTTGGGGGAGTTCTGCTCCAGCCCTTCTTTCCAGGCATCGCACATCTGATCCTTGCTGACGCCGTAGAGGAAGTGCATTACCATGCGGCGCGGGACGTCCTCCGACAGCACCTTGGCCGCCGCCTTCTCCTTCTGGGGGAGGTAGAGGCCGCCGACGTACACTTTGATGAAGAACTTCGTGCGCAGGGCCAGGCCGTTGAGCACCAGGGTCTGCCCCCCGACCTCGGCCTTGTCGGGCAGGGTGACTCCGGCGAGCGAAGCGGCGCCGGCCGGCAGGGTGAGGGAGAGGGCAAGAAGCGCGGTCGGGACGATTCGCATCGGGTATCCTCCAGCGAAGTTGAGCTCGTGATCTTTGCGGAAGTCTAGCTGAATCCGGTGCCAACCGCGCGCGAAGGCGCAACCCCCGGGGCGGGGGGCCGTATCTGGAACGCCATGGTCGCTGGAGAGATGAAAACCGACGCCGAGCTGGTCGCGAGTGCCCTGCGGGGCTCGCAGGACGCCTTCCGCGAGTTGGTGACGCGGTTCGAGCGGCCTGTCTACAGCCTGGTGCTGCGCATGGTGCAGGATTCAGGGGTGGCCGAGGAACTGGCGCAGGAGGTGTTCGTCAAGGCCTTCCGGCGCCTGAATACCTACGATCCGCAGTGGAAGTTCTCGAGCTGGCTGTTCAAGATCGCGCACAATACGACCATCGACCACCTCCGCCGGGGGGTGCCGGAGACGGTGCCTCTGGAGACCGGCGTGGAGGACGACCGGGGGAGCCTCGCCGCCGTCCTCGCCGATGAGACGGTCGAGAGCCCCCAGGCCGCGGCGGAACGGCGGGACCTCGGCCGCGCGCTCGAGCGCGGCATCTCCAGCCTGCGCCCCGACTACCGGGTGGCGGTGCTGATGTTCTACGTTCATGGCGCCTCGTACCAGGAGATCTGCGAGGCGACCGGACTGCCGCTCGGCACGGTGAAGACGAACCTCCACCGGGCGCGCAAAGAGCTCGCCCAGGTGATGGGCGGCCTCGGCTGGGGACCCGGTGAAACCGGGCGGGCGGCGGTCTCGTAGGGCGGACATAGGAGAACGATGGATGCGCCACTCCCACCAAGATGCTCTGGACCGCTGGCTCGCCGCCGAGCGGCACGATCAGGCCGAAGCAGCCGAGGCCGCTCTGTTCGAGCTGTTCGAGGCCCTGCCCGGGGTCGCGATGGTCGCGCCGCCGGCCGGCTTCGCCGACCGGGTGCTCGTCCGGGCCGGGCTGCGGCCGGCCGCGGCGCGGGCGGACCTGTTCGCCTGGCGTCCGTTGCGGATCGTGCTGGCTCTCTGCCTCGTCGCTACCGGCCTCGGCGCGTTCTGGTTGCCGCCGGTGCTGAGCGCCCTGGCGGGGTTCTGGTCCTTCAGCGGGCTGGTGCGGGGCGCGGTGTGGGCGACGACCGGGGCCGTGCACGGGCTGGCCTCGCTTCTGCGCCTCTGGGACGTGATGGTGCCGATCGGCCGGGCGTTCGCCCAGCCGCTCTCGGCGCCGCCGGTGCTGGCGATTCTGGTGGGCGCCCTGCTCGTTTCGAGCCTGGCGTTCCGTTTTCTCCGCGACCAATTGACTGGTGAGAGGAATTGGACCTATGTGGACCCCATCTGACCGTTTTCAGAGATTCTTCGGGAAGAGCTCCTCGCGGCTCGCGGCGATCCTTCTCGTTCTAGGGTTTGTTCTCGGAGCGAGCGCGTACGCCGCTCCGGCCCCACAGTCCCCGGACCGCCCGCCGGCCACGGCGCAGGAGCGCAGTGATCTGCGCCGGTCGCTCGAGAGCCGCTACGAGGTGCTGCCGGTCAGCGGCGGCGTCGTGCTCAAGCCCCGCCAGCCCAAGGCGGGCATCCGTACCGTCGAAGTGACCGGCGACGAGATCGCCGTCAACGGCGAACGGGTGAGCGCCACCATCCTTCGCGACTGGCTCGGCGCCGACGCCGACACGGTGATCCGCCTGCAGGGGCTCTCCGCCGCCGATCAGCGCCAGCTCTTCGGCCTGATCGCGGGCGCCGCCGCGGCGGCGCCCGCCCCGATGCCCGAGACTTCGAACCCGACGGCGACTTCCGACACCGACGTCACCGAGACCGAGGCACCGGAGGTTCCCGAAGCACCCGAGGCGCCGGAAGCTCCCGAAGCTCCCGAGACATCCCGGCGGTCGAGCCGCCACACTTCCGGCGACCGGGTCAACGTGGGCGGCAGCGTCCACGTGCGCCAGGACGAGACGGCCGACGAAGCGGTCGCGGTCGGCGGCTCGGTCGAGGTGGAGGGGGAGGTGAGCGACGGCGTCACCGCCATCGGCGGTCCCGCGCGCATCGAGGGGAGAGTGGGAGGGGACGTGGTGAGCGTGGGCGGCAGCGTTTATCTCGGCCCTCGCGCGGTGGTGAACGGGGACGTCACCAGCGTCGGCGGCACGATCGAGCGGAGCCCGGGCGCCGTCATCAACGGCGCCACCTCCGAAGTTGGCATGCTCCCGTTCCTGCGCCATCGGGGCTTCCGGCCCGGTCCCATCTGGGGCCGGCACTGGGGCCTCTGGGATGGCGTCTCCAACCTGCTGGGCAGCCTGATGAGCCTGGTCCTCACCAGCCTGCTCGTCTGCCTGGTCCTGCTGGTGGCGCGCCGGCCGCTAGAGCGGGTGGACCGTCAACTCGTGGCACAGCCGTGGCGGGCGGCGGCGGTAGGGCTCGCGGGCTCCATCTTCTTCTGGCCGCTGCTGATCGTGGTGACCATCCTGCTGGCGATCACCATCGTCGGCTGCGTCCTGTTCCTGCTCTATCCGTTCCTGCTGCTCTACGTGATGCTGCTCCTGCTGCTCGGCTACACCGCGTCGGCCTACCGGCTGGGGCGCTGGCTGGAGATCCGCTTCAACCGGAACTTCGGCGGCCCCTACGCCGCGGCCTTGGTGGGCGTCGTGGCGCTGCATATCTGGGGTGTGCTGGGCAACCTGTTCGACCTGATGCCCGGGCCGTTCGGCTTCTTCAGTGTCCTGACCTCGCTGTTCGGAGCGCTGGTCACGGCGGCCGCGGTGGTCGTGGGCTTCGGCGCCGTCATCCTGGCCCGCTTCGGGCTCGAGCCGGGCTACTGGCCGCGGCAGGGAGCGCCGCTTTCGCGGATGTCGCCGGTGCCCCCAGCCGAGCGGGTGGATCACCTCCCGCTGACCGATCCATTGACCGGCACGCCGGTCGAGCGGTGGGAAGAGCCGGGGATTGATCCACAGGATCCCGAGCCGCCGCGGTAGTTCCAATCCAAACAAAAAGGACGCTCTCGTGCGGTCGGATTGCCGAGAGCGTCTGACGAGGAGGCCGGTCTGGGGACCAGCCTGCGGGGTTCGGACTCACGATGAGCCCGACCCCGCACTGCTGATAGACCCCGGTCGGGCCTTGAAGGTTTAGACGGATGCAGACGGGGAATTCTTGCTCTGGAAGATCGCTGCCAGCCGCTCGATCCCATCCACCAGCCGCGGGCCGGGGCGGCTGAAGCAGCCGTTGGCATCCACGGGATGAACCCGCCCCTCGCGCACCGCCCGTAGCGAGCTCCACTCCGGGCGATCGGCGATCGTCGCGATCTGCTCGCGGGCGCCCGCCTCGTCGAAGCCGCAGGGCATGACCACGATCACATCCGGGTCCGCCGCCGCGACCTGCTCCCAGGTGAGGCGGGCCGAGTGATCGCCGGGCCTGGCGATCACGTCCTCGCCGCCGGCGAGGTCGATCATCTCCGGCACCCAATGACCGCCGGCGAACGGCGGATCGAGCCATTCGAGCGCCAGCACGCGCGGGCGGGGGTGATCCTCAACGGCCGCGGCCGCCGCGCGCACCGCCGCCAGCCGCTGCTCCAGGCTGGCCAGCAGCGCCTCGGCCTCCGCCGTCCGGCCGGTGACCTCGCCCACCCGGCGGATGTCCGCGAAGACCTGCCCGATCGTCCGCGGATCGAGCGACACCAGCTCGGGGCAGCGGGGGAGAGGGCGGACGGCGCCGTTCACCTGCTCCGTCGAGACCGCGCAGACCGGGCAGAGTTGCTGGGTGACGATCACGTCCGGCGCCAGCTCCTCGATCCGCGCCTCGTCGAGCGTGTAGAGGCTGAGGCCGCTCCCCACCTGCGAGGAGACGGCGGCGTCCACCTCGGCGGCGCTCATGCCGGGAGTGAGGGCGCTGCCGGTGAGGATCGGCCGCGTCCGCGCCTCCGGCGGGTAGTCGCACTCATGGCTGACGCCGACCACGAGGTCGCCGGCGCCGACCGCGAACAGGATCTCCGTGCCGTTGGGGACGAG
>JBDSHF010000060.1:0-26623 GCA_039918595.1 Thermoanaerobaculia bacterium | reverse complement strand
ACCGCGAAAGCCAAGGTGCTGGTGACCCGGCGCCATCTGGCGGCTGATCTGCCGGCAGGGATTCAGACGGTGTTCCTCGATCCCGGGTGGGAAAACGAGCCTGTAGAGATTTCTGAGCTTCAGCCGGCCCTGCCGGACAACCTGGCGTACCTGATCTTCACCTCGGGCTCGACGGGCGTGCCGAAGGGAGTCGCCATCCAGCACCGCAGCGCCGTGGCGATGGTGCGCTGGTGTCACCAGATGTTCGGCGCCGAGGAGTACGGGGGGCTGCTGGTCTCGACCTCGATCTGCTTCGACATGTCGGTGTTCGAGATCTTCGCGACGCTGTCGGCGGGAGGCAAGCTGCTGCTGGCCGAAAACGCGCTGGCGCTGCCGGATCTGGAGGCCAAGGACGAGGTGGTGCTGGTCGACACGGTGCCGTCGGCGATGGCGGAGCTGCTGCGGCTGGGCCGCCTGCCGTCTTCGATCCGGACGGTGAACCTGGGCGGCGAGCCGGTGAAGGCGTCGCTGGTGCGCGACCTCTACGACAAGCTGCCGAACCTCGAGCGGGTGGTCAACCTATATGGGCCCTCCGAGGACACGACATTCTCGACCTGGGCGGTGTTGCCGCGCGGCGACCAGCATCCGCTGATCGGCCGGCCGCTGACCGGTGAGTCGGCCTACGTGCTGGACGCCGAGATGCGGCCGGTGCCGCTGGGCGTTCCGGGGGCGCTCTATCTGGGCGGCGAAGGGGTGACGCGCGGCTACCTGGGGCGTCCGGAGCTGACCGCCGAACGCTACGTCCCGAACCCCTATGGCGCTCCCGGCTCGCGCCTCTACCAGGTGGGCGACCTGGTGCGCTACCTGCCGGCGGGTGAGCTGGACTTCCTGGGCCGGCTCGACCACCAGGTCAAGGTGCGCGGCTTCCGCATCGAGCTGGGGGAGATCGAGTCGGCGCTGACCCGCCACCCGCGGGTGCTGGACGCGGCCGTGCTGGCGGCGCCGGACGTGCTCGGCGGCAACCGGCTGATCGCCTACGTCGCCGTCGAAGCGGAGCTGCCGGCGACCGAGCTGCGGGCGTTCCTCAAGGCCGGTCTGCCCGACTACATGGTGCCGTCGGTGTTCGTGCCGCTGCCCGAGCTGCCGCTGACCCCCAACGGCAAGATCGACCGGCGAGCGCTGGCCGCTCTGCCGCTGGAGACCGAGAGCGCGCAGCAGCGGGCGCCCCGGGGGTACGCGGAAGAGGTGCTGGCCGGGATCTGGAGCGAGCTCTTCGACCGGCCGGTGGGAGTGAACGAGAACTTCTTCGACCTCGGCGGCCACTCGCTGCTCGCTACCCGGCTGGTCTCGCGGGTGCGCGAGGCGCTGGGGGTCGAGCTGCCGCTGCGCCGGCTGTTCGAGCAGCCGACCGTGGCCGGTCTCGCCGAGAGCGTCGAGGCGGCGCTCGGCCTCGGCGGCCGTGGCGAGGCCGAGCGCATCGAGCCGGTGCCCCACGACGGGCTGCTGCCGCTCTCCTTCACCCAGGAACGGCTCTGGTTCCTCCAGCAGCTCGAGCCCGGCTCGGACACCTACAACATGCCGGTCGCGGTGGAGCTCTCCGGCTGGCTGCGCGCGGGCGCCCTGGCGGCGGCCCTGGCCGAGGTGACGCGCCGGCACGAGTCGCTGCGCACCACTTTCGTCGAGGTCGACGGCGTTCCCCGCCAGCGGATCTCGCCGCCGCTCTACGTCGTCGCCCTGCCGCTGGTCGATCTCGCGGCCCTGCCGGCCGCCGCCCGTCTCGCCGAGGCGGAGCGCCTGGAGCGGGAGCAGGCGGCCCATGGGTTCGATCTCGAGCGCGGGCCGCTGATCGACGCGCTCCTGGTGCGCCTGGGCGAGGAGAGCCACCGCTTCCTCCTCAACCTCCACCACATCATCTCGGACGGCTGGTCGATCGGCGTGCTGGTCCGCGAGCTGGGAGCGCTCTACGCCGCCTCCCTGGAGGGGCGCCCCTCGCCGCTGCCGGAGCTGCCGGTCCAGTACGCCGACTTCGCCTCCTGGCAGCGCCGGTGGCTCGCCGGCAACCAGGCGCCGGAGCTCGCCTACTGGGAGGCCCGCCTGGGCGGCGAGATCGCTCCCGCCGAGCTGCCGACCGACCGGCCGCGGCCGGCGATCCAGACCTTCCGCGGCGGGCGCCGGCAGCTCGCGCTCGGCGCCGACCTCACCGCGCGGCTCAAGCGCCTCGGCCGCGACGGCGGCGCGACGCTGTTCATGACCCTGCTGGCGGCCACCCAGGCGCTGCTCTCCCGGCACAGCGGCGAGCACGACGTGGCGGTGGGCGCCCCGGTCGCCGGCCGCCAGAGGATCGAGACCGAGGATCTGATCGGCTGTTTCCTCAACACCCTGGTGCTGCGCACCGACACCGCCGGCGGTCCGAGCTTCCGCGAGCTGCTGGCGCGGGTGCGGACGGTGACGCTCGGGGCCTACTCCAACCAGGGCGTCCCGTTCGAGGCGGTCCTCGCCAGCCTCCGCCTGCGGCGGGATCTCTCCCGGTCCCCGCTGTTCCAGGTGCTGTTCAACATGCTGAACCTGCCGGCGACCGATCTCGCCCTGCCGGATCTGGACCTGCGGATGCTGACGCCGGCCGAGATGCCGTCGAAGTTCGACCTGACCTTCTATGTCTCCGAGATCGAGCCGGGCGTGCTGATCAACCTGGTCTACAACGCCGACCTCTTCGACGAGGCCCGCATGGCCGACGTGCTGGCGCAGCTCCAGGCGCTGCTGGCGCAGGCCGCCGAGCGGCCGGACGAACCGGTCGACCACCTCTCGCTGCTCACCGACGGCTCGCGGGCGCTGCTGCCCGATCCCACGGCGCCCCTGGACGCCGGCTGGATCGGCGGCATCCACGAGCTCTTCGCGGCGCAGGCGGAGCGCGCGCCGGAGCGTCCGGCGGTGATCGACGGCGGCGCCGTCTGGAGCTACGGCGACCTCCTCGCCGGATGCCGGGGGCTGGCGGGCTGGCTGGCCGCCCACGGGGTCCGCCAGGGCGATCCGGTCGCCATCTTCGCCCACCGCAGCGCTCCCCTGGTGCAGGCGGTCGTGGGAGTGCTGACGGCCGGCGCGGCCTTCACCGTGCTCGACCCCGCCTACCCGGCGCCGCGGCTGGTCGAGACGCTCGCCCTCGCCGCGCCCCGCGCCTGGATCGCCCTGGAGGCCGCCGGCCCGGTGCCCGGCCCGGTGCGCGACTGGCTGGCGGCCGCCGGCTGCCCCTGCCTGGAGCTGCCCGCGGGCGCCGCCGCCCTGGAGAGCGTCGCCCCGTTCGCCGCCGGCGCGCCGCGGGTGGCCGCCGGCCCCCAGGACGTGGCCGTCATCGGCTTCACCTCGGGCTCGACCGGCGGGCCCAAGGGGATCCTCGGGCTGCACGGGTCGCTCTCGCACTTCCTGCCGACATTCTGCCGCGAGATCGAGCTCTGGCCGGACGACCGCTTCTCGATGCTCTCCGGGCTCTCCCACGACCCCCTCCAGCGGGACATCTTCACCCCGCTCTTCCTGGGCGCGGCGATCGTGGTGCCGGATCCCGCCGACATCGGCATCGCCGGCCGGCTGGCGGAATGGATGAACCGCGAGCGGGTGACGGTGGCGAACCTCACCCCCGCCCTCGGCCAGCTCCTCACCGAGCTGCCGCCCGGAGGCGAGACGGTGGTGGTTCCCAGCCTGCGCCGCGTGGTCCTGGTCGGCGAGGCGCTGACGCGCCGGGACGTGGCCCGGCTGCGCGCGATGGCGCCGGAGGTGACCTGCATCAATCTCTACGGCTCGACCGAGACCCAGCGCGCGCTCGGCCTCCACCGGGTCTCGCGGGAGGAGTCCGAGGCCCTCTCGGAGCGCGCCCGCCAGGTGCTGCCGCTGGGGCGTGGCATCGAGGACGCACAGCTCCTGGTGATCAACCGCGCGGGCGGGCTGGCCGGGATCGGCGAGATCGGCGAGATCGCCATGCGCAGCCCCCACATGGCCCGCGGCTACCTGGGCAACGAGGCGCTCACCGCCGAGCGGTTCCAGGTCAATCCGTTCACCGGCCAGGCCGGGGACCGGATCTACCGCACCGGCGACCTCGGGCGCTACCTGCCCGGCGGCGAGGTGGAGTTCGCCGGCCGCTCCGACTTCCAGGTCAAGCTGCGGGGCTTCCGCATCGAGCTGGGGGAGATCGAGGCCGCGCTGGCGCTCCACCCGGCCGTGCGCGAGGCGGCGGTGCTGCTGCGCCAGGATCTGCCGGGCGGCGGCGGGCTGGTGGCCTACGCCGTTCCCATCGTCCCGGGATGGGCCGGCACCGCGGAGCTGCACGAGTACCTCTGGCAGCGCCTGCCGGCCTACATGGTGCCGTCGGCGTTCCTCTTCCTGGAGTCGATGCCGCTGACGCCCAACGGCAAGCTCGACCGCGCGGCCCTGGCGCGGCTGGCGGTGGAGGTGCCCGCCGCCGGCGGCGGGCCGCGCGCCTTGCGCACCCCGGTCGAGGAGATCGTCGCCGGGGTGGTGTCGGAGGTGCTCGGGCGCGAGGGGGCCGGCCCCGACGACAACTTCTTCCAGCTCGGCGGACATTCGCTGAGCGGGGTCCAGGTGGTCTCGCGCCTGCGCCAGGCGCTGGGGGTCGACCTCCCCCTGCGCGTCCTCTTCGAGGCGCCGACGATCGCCGGCCTCGCCGCCGAGATCGAGCGCCGGCGCCGGTCGGACGGCGCTGCGGAGCGGCCGGCGATCGCCGCCTTCCGGCAGGACCGGAGCGCGCCGCCGCCGCTCTCCTTCGCGCAGGAGCGCTTCTGGGCGGGGCGCGAGCTCGAGGCGCGGACCCAGGCCCCGGCCACGATCACCATGCTGGTCGGGGTGGAGGGGGAGCTCGACCTCGACTGCCTGCGGCGGGCGTTCCAGGAGATCGTCGACCGTCACGAGGTGATGCGGACGAGCTTCGGGGAGAGCCCGGAGGGACCGGTCCAGGTCGTTCACCCGGTTCTCCCCGTGCGCATCCCCGTCGTCGACCTGGAGGGGGTCGCGCCCGCCGGCCGGATGGCGGAGATCCAGCACTGGAGCGGCCTCGACCGGCGGACGCATTTCGACTACGAGCGCGCGCCGCTGTTCCGGATCACCCTCTTCCGCTGCTCGGAGGCGGAGAACGTGCTGCTCTTCATCGTCCACCACATCGCCTTCGACGGCTGGTCGCGGCCGGTGCTGATCGGCGAGCTGGCGGCCCTCTACAACGCGTTCCGCGAAGGGCGCCCGTCCCCCCTGCGCCCGCTCGCCGCCCAGTACCAGGACTTCGCGCGCTGGCAGCGGCGGACCGTCGAGGGAGAGGCCTTGATGCGGGAGGTGGAGTTCTGGCGCGAGCACCTGCGCGGCGCCCGCTCCCTCGACCTCGCGGCCGGCCGCCCCCGCCCCGCCCGCCGCACCTTCGAGGCCGGCATGGAGACGTTCCGGGTCCCCGAGGAGCTCGAGAGGAAGCTCGAGGCGTTCGCCGCGGAGCACAGCGTCACCCTGTTCATGACGCTGCTCACCGCCTTCAACGTCATGCTCCATCACGAGACCGGAGCCAGCGACATCGTCGTCATCTGCCTGTTCGCCAATCGCAACCAGGTGGAGATCGAAAACCTGATCGGCAACTTCTACGCCGGGCTGCCGCTGCGGACCCGGCTGGCCGGCGCCCGCGGCTTCCGGGAGCTCCTGCTGCGGGTGCGCGACGTGACGCTGGCGGCGCACGAGCACCCGGACATCCTCTATGAGCCCGTGTTCGAGGGGATGGATTTCCAGGACAAGGAGGACCGCGGCGGCCTGGAGACGTTCCGGGTCCTGTTCCAGCTCGCGAAGCTGCCGGCCGCCGGAGCGGCCCTCTCCGGCCTCCGGCTCACCCGCCTGCCCGTCGAGTCGGCGGCGATGCGCAAGGACCTGAGCCTCTTCCTCTCGCAGTCGAACGGACTCGCGGGAGGCTTCAGGTACAGCCGCGACCTGCTCGACCGCGAGCGGGTGGTTCGCATGCGCGAAAGCTACCTCCAGATCCTGGCCGCCATCGTCGCCGACCCGGATCGTCCGATCGCCGAGCTCGCGGAGAGCTCAGAGCCCCTGGTAACCGCGGGTCAGGCGCGAGAAAGCCTGGGAGAGGCACTATGAAGAGAGTGGCGCTGGTAACCGGAGCAAACCGCGGGATCGGGCTGGAGATCTGCCGCCAGCTAGGCGCCGCGGGATACACGGTCGTGCTCACCGCCCGCGATCCGGAGCGGGGCGCCAGGGCGCAGAGAGGGCTGCGCAAGGAAGGGCTGGACGCGCACTTCCAGCCGCTGGACGTGACCGATCCCGCCAGCGCCGGCCAGGCGGCCGCCTTCGTGGAGACCGAGCTCGGCCGGCTGGACGCGCTGATCAACAACGCCGCGGTGGCCCTCGATCCCGAGGACTCCCTGGAGACGGTGGACCCCGGCGTGATGCGGCGGACGCTGGAGACCAATCTGACGGGAGTGCTGAACTGCTGCCAGGCATTCCTGCCGCTGATGAGGAAGCAGGGCTACGGCCGCATCGTCAACGTCTCCAGCGGACGGGGATCGTTCTCCAAGCTGGCCGCCGGCGGGCCGTGCTACCGGGTGTCGAAGACCGCCCTCAACGCCCTGACCGTGATTCTTGCCGACGAGCTGAAGGAGACCAACATTCTGGTCAACGTCATGACCCCCGGGTGGGTGCGCACCCGCCTCGGTGGACTGAAGGCCCCGCGGTCGACGGCCGAGGGGGCCGAGACCGCCGTCTGGCTGGCGATGCTGCCGGACGACGGTCCGCGCGGCCGGTTCTTCCGCGACCGCGAGGAGTTCCCATGGTAGGGACGGCTCGCGGCGACCTGATGGCCGAGCCGTCGAGGCGCTCCGGCCTGAGCTGCAGCGTCCATCCGGACGATCTGGTCCCGGTCCTCAGCGGCCTGCACGACAACTTCTTCGCTTCGCCGGAGAGATCATGATGAAAGACGGAGTTTCCCTGCCCGAGGTTTCCAGGGCGCCCGTGGCCGAGACGAGCGCTTCCGGGGGAGAGCTGGTGCGCTTCTGGAACGAGTCGCGCCTGCGCGCCGACCAGGCGAAATCCACCTCGGTGAGGTCGGCTCCGAAGATCGTGCCCTGGCGCGCCGCCCTCGAGGACGTGCTGAAGGTCGGCTACGGGGTGGAGAACCAGTCCCGTTACGTCGCCGGCTCGTGGCAGCGGGTCCGCCGGCTGACCACGCCGTCGGCGGGCGCGATCTATCCGTTCGAGGTGTTCGCCAGCGTCGCCGGCGAGGGGAGCTATCTGTGGGACGTCGAGAAGGGGCGCCTCGTCTCCTGTGACCTGGGGCCGCTGGCGCACGAGGACCTGGCCGTGGCCGGTTTCACCGCCTCGCCCGGGCAGCGCCTGGAAGCCCTGCTCATCCTCGTCGCGCGCCCCTGGCTGAGCATGAGGAAGTATTTCCAGCGGGGCTACGCCTACTGCTACCTCGACGTCGGCCATCTGGCCGCCAACCTGGCGATCTACACGGCCGCCCTGGGGCACGACTCCACCCTTCACCTGCGCTTCTCCCACACCGGCCTCGCCGAGCATCTGAAGCTCGGCGGCCTCTGCCGGGAGCCGCTGGCGGTCCTCTCCTTCGCCGCCGCCCGGCCGGCCGCCTGCCCGGAGCCGGCGACCGGGCCCGCGCCCCTCGCGGGGGTCGAGGCCACCGCCCTGGAGCTGCCCGGGGAGCTCGAGATCCGCAACTGGGATTCGCTGCGCGGCATCCTGTCCTTCGACTGCCCGGTCGCTCCCCCCTGTCCGCCCGCCAGCGCGCCGCTCCTGGTCGAGCCGGCCGAGGTCCCCGAGGAGGCCATCGTGCCCCTCCCGATCGGCCGCTCGCAGCCCTCCGCGGCGCGGGAATGGCGCGCGGCGATCCTCGGTCGCCGCTCGGCCAAGGGCTTCCGCGACGAGCCGATGAGCGCCGCGCAGATCGGCGAGCTGCTCGGCGCCCTGCGGGAGGAGGGCTTCCCCTCCGACTTCGCCCGGGACGCCCCGGCGCGGCTCGGCGTGCGCCTGGTGGCCAGGAACGTCGAGGGCCTCGAAGGGGTCTTCTCGTACGCTCCGCGGAGCCACTCCCTGCACCGGCTCGCCCACGGAACGGAAGACCCCCGGCCCGCCTGCATGCACCAGGAGATCGCCCGTGACGCGGCGGCCCTGGTGATCCTGCACGCGCCGATCTGCCCCCTGATGGACCGCCAGGGGTACTCGGCCTTCTCCGAGCTGCACATCCAGGCCGCGGAGCTGGCCCAGCGCCTCTATCTGGCCGCCACCCGCATCGGCGCCGTGGGCATGACCTGCATCGGCGGCTTCGACGGCCACGAGTGCGCTACCCTCGCCCGTCTCGAAGACGCCGACGAGACCCTCTACGTGATCCTGCTCGGCATCCCCGACGAGGCCGCCGTCAAGCAGGACCGGCTCAGCGTGGCATTCAGCCATGGCTACACCGCCACCCAGGAAGGCTGATGAACCACTCCGTCCTCGATCACCCCGCGTTCGCGCGGCGCTTCACCCCGGAGCACCGGGAGCTGCGGGAGCATGCCCGCGGCTACTTCCAGGCCTCCAGCCTGCCGGCATGGCGGACCGCGCCCGGCGGCCACCTGCGCAAGTCGCAGTGGGCGGAGCTCGGCCGCCAGGGGTTCCTCGGCGTCTCCTTCCCCCGCGAGCTGGGGGGGCGCGGCCTCGGCCTGCTGGGCGCGCTGATCCTGAGCGAGGCGACGTCGCAGCTCGGCGACCTCGGCGTCTCCCTCGGCGTCCACTGCCAGACCGAGATCACCGGCCAGTGGCTGGCGACCGCTCACGGCGAGGAGGTGCGCGACCGCTATCTCCCCGAGATGATCGCCGGCCGGCTGGTCGGCTGCGCCTGCGACACCGAGCCCGGCGGGCCGATGGCGTCGACGGCCACGCGCGACGGCGGCGAGTTGGTGGTCAACGCCCGCAAGCTCTACGTCGTCAACGGCGACAACGCCGACCTCTGCTTCGTCACCCTGCGCCTCGACGGCGAGATGGCCACCGTCCTGGTGGAGAAGGAGCGCCCCGGCGTCCGCGTCCTCAAGGTCTTCGACAAGCTCGGCACCCGCGCGATCGATTCCGCGATGATCGATTTCGCGGAGGTCCGGGTGCCGGTCGCCAATCTGTCCCTGAAGCGCGGGGTCCGGCAGTTGATGCACTGGAACAAGGTGATGACGGTGGCGCGCTTCCTGATGTGCGCCGACGCCTGCTTCCTGCATCAGCTCCTGCTCGAGCGGGTCCTGGAGTATGGCGGCCAGCGGATCGTCGACGGCCGCGCTCTGGCGAGCTGGCCGATCAACCGGCACGCGATCGCCCAGGCGGCGGCCGACCAGGAGCTGATGCGGGCGGGCCTCATCGACCGCTGCGAGCTGCTGGAGAGCAACCGCAACGCGGTGGCCGAGGTCGCCGGGCTGAAATGGTTCTGCGTCGACCGCGCGGCGCGCTTCGCGGCCTTCTGCGCCGAGCTGCAGGGGGGCGCGGGCTACATGATGGACAGCGAGTTCCTGGGTGCCCAGGCGCAGGTCCTGGGCCTCAAGATGGCGGGGGGGAGCCTGACGACGATGAAAGCCATCGCCGGCCAGGCGCTCGCCTACCGGGAAGAGCTGGAGGCGCTGGGATGATGGAGTCCCTGGCCCGCGGCCCCATTCAGGACGCCATGACCGATGCCCTCGCCCGCCATGGCGGACGGCGGGCGATGGTGGGCGGCGCCGAGAGCCTCACCTATGAGGAGCTCGGCGGCCGCATCGAGGCCGCCGCCCGCCGGCTGCGCGAGAGCCTGCCCGCCGGCGCGGCCCCGATGCACGTCGGCTTCTGCCTCGGCAATCGCCCCGCGTACGTGGTGCTCTACTTCGCGACGCTCTACGCCGGCCATCTGCCGCTCCTGCTCGACGCCAACTTCAACACCGGCGAGATCGAGTCGATCCGCGGCGACTGTGGCCTCGACGCCCTGGTGACAGAGAGCGCCAAGGCGGAGGGTCTGGCGGCGGTGGGCGCGGCCGAGCCGGTGGTGTTCGCGGACGGCGTGGTCCTGCTGCCGCTCGCGCGCCCCGGCGAGATGCCTTTCGCGCCGCGGCCGGCGACCCAGGTCTGCCGTTTCACCTCGGGCAGCACGGGCCGGCCGAAGTGCCTGGAGTTCAGCGGCGACGCCGTGGTCTCGGCGGCGCGCAACTGGGTGCTCGGCACCGGCATGACCGGCGAGGACCGCACGCTCTGCCTGGCGGCGCTGTCCAACGGCCTCGCCTTCAACACCTCGCTGCTCTCGACCTTTCTGGCCGGCGGCGAGCTCCACTTCCTGAAGGGGGGGCCGCTGACCCGCACGGTGGCGAACCGGATCGCGGAGGCCGGGATCACCCGCCTGATCGCCTTCCCGACCCTCTACCGCAACTTCGTGGCTCCCGGCGGTCCGGACCGCGCGGCGATGGCCAGCCTGAGGCACGCGATCTCCGCCGGCGCGCCGCTCTGGCCCGATGTCCGTGAGGAGTTCCGCTCCCGCTACGGCCTCGACATCTCCGATTACTACGGGATCGCCGAGACCGGCCCCTGCACCTTCGAGCGGCACGCGGACCACCACGCCGGACTGGGCGAGCCGCTGCCGGGAGTGGAGATCCGGATCGCTCCCGACGCGGGCGGCGAGGACGGGACCGCCGGCGAGGACGCCGGCGAGGTGCTGGTGCGCACCTCGTCGATGGCCAGCGGCTACCTCAACCATCCGGGGATGTTCGAGGCGCGGCTGGACGCCGACGGCTTCTACCACTCCGGCGACCGCGGGCGGATCGCCGGTGGCCGGCTGCACCTCGTGGGCCGCACTCAGGATCACATCAACGTCGCGGGGCGCAAGATCGATCCCACGGAGATCGTCGCCGTCGTCTCGGCGCTGGACGGGGTGGCGGACGCCGTCGCCTTCCCCGACGAGGACCTCAACCGCGAGGCGCTGGTGCACCTGGTGGTCGTCGCCGCCCGCGAGGACGCCGGCGAGGAGTTGACCCGGGCGGAGATCACGGCGGCCTGCCGGTCGCGGCTGGCGCCCTACAAGGTCCCCGGCCGCATCAGTTTCATCGCCGAGATCCCGCGCACGGGGATCGGCAAACCACGGATCGCCCTGCTGCGCGAACAGCTCAGCTCGACTGCCAATACAACCGCGAAAGGAAATCTGGGATGAGTGACGAAGATCAGTTGGCGATGAAGAAGCGGGTCCAGCGCCTGGTCTACATCGCGGCCGGAGGCAAGATCAAGGAGGAGGAGCTCGGCCACTACGGGACCGATCTGCGGAATCTCGGGCTCGACTCGCTCGGCTACCTGAACCTGCTGGAAGGCCTGGAGAGGACGTTCGGCGTCGTCATCGACCTCGACCACGAGGAGGACCACAGCTTCCTCCACACCATCGACAACATCGTGCGCTTCGTCGAGACGCAGAGGGGCAAGGCTGCGTGATCGATCTTGTGGAAAGCCGCCGGGCGCTGGCCGGATCGGGCTCCGTCCGTGAGCAGGTCGAGGGCCTGATGTCGCGGCTCCCGGCCGCCGAGGCGTGCGCCGTCGTCGAGCATCTCTTCGGCGTCCTGCCCCTGCTAGACGGCTTTTTCGAGCCGCGGGGAGCGGCCGCCGAGGTGGCGTCCGGCCCGGAGCTCGGCTCGCTCGGGCTGTTCACGCCGGCGCCGGAGCCCGGCTGGGCGGCGGCGGCGGTCGCGGGGGAGCCCGCGGGCGCGGGGCTGCTCCTGCGCGGGGAGGTCCGCATCCCGGGCCCGGCCTCCGGCGGCTCGATCGTGCTGGCCCGGCTGGCGGGCGGGGAGCACCGGCTGGCCTGGCTCGATCACGGCGCGCCCGGCGTCGAGCGGCGCGGGTCGCGGCCGGGGGGCCCGGTGCGCGCCGGCTCGCCCTGCTGGCTGGCGCTGGAAGGCGCCGCGGCCGGCCCCGACCGGGTCTCGCGGCCGGTGACCCCGGCCCCCGGCTCCGATCTCTTCCGGCATCTCGAAAGCTACGCCGGCATCTGGGCCCTCGCCGCGGCGATCGCCGCCCGCGACGGGGTGCGCGCGCTGCGGCGGGCCGCCCGCCTCAACGGCCACCAGGGGACGGCCTTCAGCGCCTCGCAGACGGTGGCCCTGGACATCGCCGGGGTGGAGATCGAGATGGAGCTGACCCTCGCCGCGGCGCAGCGGCATCTGGCATCCGGGGAAGAGGGCGGCCTCGGCCCTCTCACCGTGGCCGCCGCCGCCGCCAGGACCCTGGCCGCCGTCGCCGCGCGGACGGCCGAGCTGCGCGACCTGACGGGTCTGGAGATCGACGGCCCGCTGGCCGGCGGTTCCGCGGCGACCCTGAGCGCCTTTCTCGGCGGACCGGCGATGATCGAGAGCGAGCTCGCCCGCGCCCTCGGCATCCGCGACCTCGCGGCCCAGGAGACCGGGGGATGAGAGTGGCCCTGGTCGGATACGGCAAGATGGGGAGGGTCGTCGAGGAGCTGGCGGCGGCGAAGGGCATCGAGGTCGTCGACCGCTTCACCCGCGACCGCCCCCTGCGCGCCGACGAGGCCACGCGCCGGGCGCTGGCCGGGGTCGCGCTCGTCGACTTCTCGGTTCCCGAGGCCGTGGCCGGCACCGCGCGGGCCGCGGCGGAGCTGTCGGTCCCCCTGGTGATCGGGACCACCGGCTGGCAGGACCGGATCGACGAGGTCCGGGCCGCCGCCGCGGGCTCGGGCGCCGCCGTCGTCTGGGGCTCGAATTTCTCGCTCGGCGTCAACGTCCTCTACCGGGCCGTCGAGCAGGCCGCGCGGATCCTCGCCAGGTTCGACGGCTACGACCCCTTCATCCACGACTGGCATCACCGGTTCAAGGCTGACAGCCCGTCGGGCACGGCGCTCGAGATCCAGCGGCGGATGGCGCCGTACTACGGCGAGCGGGAGATTCCGATCACTTGCCTGCGCGCCGGCTACGTCCCCTCGGTACACGCGGTCGGCTTCGACTCGGCGGCCGACACGCTGCACTTCGAGCACCGGGCCAGGAACCGCCAGGGGCTCGCCGAGGGCGCCCTGCTGGCCGCCGGATGGATCGCCGGGCGGTCGGGTTTTCACGAATTTCGCGAGGTGATGGACGACCTGCTGGCGGCGGAGCCGCGGCCATGATCGTGCCGTCGATCCTCCTAGGAGCCTTATTGAGCATGACGACACCCAGTTCCTCGCAGACGGTGCCTTTCGACTCCGGACGCTGGCAATGGAAAGCGACCGAGAGCCGGGTGGAGGACCATCTGGGCCGCAAGAGCCTGTTCCTCAAAGGCGGCAACGCCACCGTCACCGACGCGCGCTTCGCCGACGGCGCGATCGAGTTCGACGTCGCGTTCACCGGCGAGCGCGGGTTCATGGGCGGCTTCTGGCGAGCCCAGGACGCCAAGAACTACGAGGAGTTCTATCTGCGGCCGCATCAGTCGGGGAACCCGGACGCCACGCAGTACACCCCGGTCTTCCACGGCATCGAGGGGTGGCAGCTCTACCACGGCGAGCGCTACACGGTCCCCGTCACCCATCGCTTCAATGAGTGGACGCACGTCAAGATCCTCTTCGCCGATCGCCGCGCGGAGATCTACATCCGCGACATGGAGAAGCCCGTGCTCTTCGTCGACGGGCTCAAGCGTGGCGTCGAGCCCGGCGGCGTCGGCGTCACCGTCGGGGACTTCGCTCCCGCCTACTTCTCGAATTTTTCCTTTCAGGCGCTGGACTCGCCTCCCATCCAGGGGATGGCGGGCGCTCCTGAGCCCGTGCCGCCGGGCGTTGTCCCCTCCTGGTGGGTTTCCGACACCTTCCCGGAGGGCGCGCTGGAAGGCAAGGACTCGCTCGGGCCCGAGCAGATGGCGGCCCGGCGCTGGACACGCCTCGAGACCGAGCGCTCCGGGCTCGCCAATCTGGCCCGCCTGCAGGGGATCGAGCGGCGCCAGAACACCGTGTTCGCGAGGAAAGTCGTGGTCTCCGACCGCGAGCAGATCAAACAGCTCGACTTCGGGTTCAGCGACCGGATCCGGGTCTATCTGAACGGCAGGCTGCTCTTTCGCGGCAATGACACCGCGCGCTCCAGGGACTACCGGTTCCTGGGCAGCATCGGCTTCTGGGACACGCTCTACCTGCCGCTCAGGAAAGGTGAAAACGAGATTTTGTTGGCCGTCACGGAAGAAGTGGGCGGCTGGGGTATCCAGGCGAAACTCCCGGACGTCGCGGGAATCGTCTTGCAGGATTAGCAGATTGCAACCTTATTTGGAAAGGACCGGTCATGATCGACATCACCAACGACCCGACGCAGCAGGTGCCCCATGAGGGGCCGGAGCCCACGAACGGAACCGGCAAGCCGGACCTGTCGCGGAAGGGCTTCATCATCACGTATCCGATGTTCCGTTACTGGAACAAGGAGTCGGTGCCCGAGGGCTTGAAACCGAAGCCGCTGAACCTCTACGTCCACACGCCGTACTGTATTCAGCGCTGTGCCTATTGTTACTTCAAGACCACCACGCTGAAGGACAACCGGCTTCAGGAGATCGACCGCTACGTGAGCTCCGTCTGCAAGGAGATCGAGCTGGTCTCGAAGTATTACGATCTGAAGAACCGGCCGGTCGAAACGGTCTACTTCGGCGGCGGCACTCCGACGCTGCTGACCGAGGACAACATCGACAAGCTCTTCTCGGCCCTGCGCGCGAACTTCTCGGTCGGCGACGCGCAGATCACCTTCGAGGGGGAGCCGGTCACCCTGACCGAGCGCAAGGCGGCCCTGCTGAAGCGCAACGGCGTCAAGCGCATCAGCCTCGGCATCCAGTCGTTCCAGGAAGAGGTCGTCTTCCTGACCGGGCGCCGGGACACGGAAGAGCAGACGGTGAAGGCGATCGAGCTCGCCAAGAGCACCGGCGCCGAGGTCAACATCGACCTGATCAGCGGCCTGCCCGGCGAGACTCCCGAGTACTGGGCCTACTCGGTGAAGCGGGCGATCGAGTCCGACGTGCACAACATCACCATCTACAAGCTCGAGCTCTACGCCAACACTCCGTTCTACTCCGCGGACAAGAAGAAGGAAGTCACCCTGCCCAGCGAGGAGGAAGAGCTGGAGTTCTACAAGTACGCCATGGCGGAGCTCGACAAGCACGGCTACAAGCCGGTCAACACCTTCACGTTCGCCAAGGCTGGCGCCTATGACCAGCAGAACACCCGCAGCAAGTGGGAGGGCCACGACAACTGCGCGGTCGGCGTTTCGGCGTTCGGCTCCCTCGGCCGCTGGAACTACCAGAACACCAGCGACATCAAGGGCTACACCGAGCTGGTCGAGAACGGCGAGCTGCCGGTGGTGCGCGGCTACAACTCCACCAGCCTGGACCTGATCGTGCGCGACGCGGTGATGGGCATCAAGCTGGTGCACCTCAACCATCTCCGGTTCCGCCAGAAGCACGGCGTCGACCTCTTGCAGGCCTGCGCGGGCGAGCTGTCCGAGCTCGAGCAGGAGGGTTTCCTCACCGTCGGCCCCGAGAACGTCTCCCTGACCGATCACGGCATCATCTACGGCGACTACGTCGGCAGAATCCTCGAAGGCTCGCTCAAGCGGCTGGGCGGGGTGACCTCCGGCAGCCGGGCGCGCGTCCTCTTCTAGGACCGCGCATTTCACCAGACATCGTAAGAAAGGACCGTAGATGCAGTCACAGAGCGTAGTCGAAAAGATCAAGCGTATCGTCGTCGAGGACCTGGACGTCAACCTGAGCTATGAGGACCTGAACGAGACGGTCCCCCTCTTCGAGGAGGGGCTGGGCTTCGACTCCGTGGTGCTCGTCGAGCTGATCAGCTTCATCGAGAAGCGCTTCAACATCGAGATGGGAGACGAGGCGCTCAACATGGATACGTTCCAGAACCTCGGGTCGGTGGCCCAGGTCATCACCCGGCAGTTGGCGGAACAGCACGCGACCTAGGGGAGCCATGCGCCGTCCCAACTTTTTCATCGTCGGGGCTCCGAGGTGTGGCACCACCTCGATGTACGCCTACTTGTGGCAACACCCGGAGATCTACTTTTCGGTCCACAAGGAGCCCCAGTTCTTCGGCAGCGACCTGACCCCCCTGGCGGGAGCGATCAAGGAGGAGGAGCTCTACCTCCAGCTCTTCGCCGGGGCCGGCGACGAGCCGCGCCTGGGCGAAGCCTCGGTCTGGTATCTGCTGTCGGAGAGGGCGCCGTACGAAATCAAGGCGTTCGCACCCGACGCGAAGATCATCGCCCTGCTTCGCGACCCGGTGCGGATGGCCCACTCCCTCCACTCCCTTTACACCCGCTCCGGAAACGAGGATCTGCCCACCCTCGAGGAGGCCCTCGCCGCCGAGCCGGAGCGCCGCCAGGGGCGCGGCCTGCCCTCCGGGGCCTACTTCCCCGAGGGGTTGATCTACACGGACGTCGTGCGGCATGCCGCCAAGGTGGAGCGGTATTTCGAGGTGTTCGGACGCGAGAACGTCCACTGCATCCTGTTCGACGAGATGGTGAACGACACCGCCGCGGTCTATCGAAAGGCCCTGGAGTTCCTGGGCGTGGATCCGGAATTCAAGGCCGAGCTCGATCACCGGAAGGCGGGCCAGCGCGCCCGCATGCTGGGGATCCGCCAGCTGCGCCGGACGCCGCCGGAGGTGGTCCAGCGGATGCAGTTCCATCACATCAAGCTGCACGACGGCGCCCCCCAGAACCCTCTCTCGGCGGAGCTCGCGGACCATCTGCGGGAGCTCTTCGCCGAGGATGTCACGCGCCTCGGCGTGCTGCTGGACCGCGACCTCAGCGCGTGGTCGGCGTGAACCGCGACCGTTCGACGATCAGGCGCTGATGGGTACCGGTGCTGATGACGCCGTCGGGGGCTTCGACCGCCACCTCGAAGCTGAGCAACCGGCGTTGAGTAACCTTTTCCAGCCGGATGCGGACCGTCACCTCCTCGCCCGCCCGGGCGGTGCCGACATGGCTGACGTCGACGCGGGTGCCGACGGTGGTCTGGCCCTCGCCGAGCAGGGGCTGGACGGCGGCGAGGCAGGTGTCCTCCATGAGGGCGATCATGCGGGAGGTCGAAAGGATGTTGTCGATATGAGGCGGGCTCATGTCCGGAGTCACCCTGTAGGTCGCCTCATGGGACAGGCCGGGCTGGAGAGTAGGAATAGACATTATGAGTAATCTATCGCAACCGCCCGCTCTCGAGGCCCTGGACGGCCCGGCGCTGATCCGCTGGCTCGCGACCGACCCCGCGGTCCGCGGCCGCGTCATCACCGACGGCCGCCAGACCGTTTCCTACGCCGAGGCGACCGTCCTCCTCGACCGCCTCGACGAACGCTTCGCGCGCCAGGGATTGAGCCCGCGCCGCCCCGTGGCCCTCGAGTGCTCGCAGAGCGTCGCCGGCGCCCTGGCGCTCCTCTATGTGCTGAGCCGGGAGCAGGACGTGGTGCTCCTGCCCGAATTGGGAGAGCCGTCGAAGGAGTCCGGCACGCCCCGCTTCATCCCCAGCTTCTGCCCCCACGTCATCACGGCTTCTTCGTCCAGCAAGAAGCCGGAGGCCGAGCTGCTCGACAGCTTCGAGATCGCGGCCAATCCGGAGCTCGCCGAGGAGCCGGCGGTCGCCGGCTTCCAGGGTCCGGACCTCTACCTGCGGACGTCGGGCAGCACGGGGACCCCCAAGCTGACCCGGATGTCGCACCAGAGATGGCTGAACAACGCCCTGGCCTGCGTCGAGCGCTGGCAGCTCACCGGCGAGGACCGGCTCACCATTCCGGTGCCGATCTTCCACAGCTACGGCTTCGGGGCCGCCTTCCTTCCCGGGCTCCTCGCCGGGGCCTCGATGGACGTCGGCTCGGGCGGCAACATCCTCCGCTACCTGGAGCGCGAGGAGCGCTTCCAGCCCAACGTCGCCTTCCTGACCCCGGCCCTGTGCGACACGTTCCTGAGCGTGCGCAAATCGCCCCGCCCCTACCGGCTGGCGGTGACCGCCGGCGACAAGATCAAGCGGGAGACGATGGCGGGCTTCGAGCCGCGCTTCGGACCGCTGCTCAATCTCTACGGCAGCGCCGAGATGGGCGCGGTCTCCGCGGCGGCGCCGGAGGACCCTCCCGCCAGCCGTCTCGCGACCGCCGGCTACCCGCTCGCCGGGATCGAGTTGCGCGTCCAGGAGGTCGGATCGGAGATCGAGGCCGCCGTGGGAGAGGAGATCGGCCTGCTGCAGTGCCGGCAGAAGAACGGCTCGGCCGGGTATCTGATGAAGGAGCAGGAGGGCTGGCGTTTCCAGCCCCGCGCCGACGACGAGTGGTTCGAGACCGGCGACCTGGCGCGGATCCGCGACGACGGCTATGTCGAGGTCCTCGGCCGCTCCGGCCTCAGCGTCAAGCGCGACGGCCTGCTGGTGGTCTTCGCCGACGTCGAGGCGGCGGTGGAGAAGGCCGAGGGGGTTCAGCGCGCCGTGCTCGTCGCCGCCGGGGAGAGCCGCCGTGGCAGCCGGTTGGTGGCGGTCTGCCTGGCCGGCCCGCCGGGGGAGGCGCCGCGGCCCGAGGCGGTGCGCCAGCGGTGCTTCGAGCTGCTGCCGCTCTACGCGGTGCCCGACGAGGTGGTGATCATGGAATCTCTGCCGCAGACGCCGAGCGGCAAGGTCGATCGCCGGGCGATCCGCGATCTCATCGCCAACCGAAAATAAGCGATCGGTAATCGATCGGTGATCGATCAGGTCCGGCCCGCCGCCACCCAGGCGTCGGCGCGGGCACTCAGCTCGTAGAAGAGCTTGAGCTTGACGATGCTGTACTCGAGGAGGTTGGTCCGCTCGGCGCCCAGGCGGTGCTTCAACCCCTCATAGCTCACGCATTCGTCCGGATGGGCGCGCATGTAATCGCGGAAATTGAGCGCCGTGCGGATCCAGGGGTTGTCCTCGGCACAGAGATGGACGATCAGGGCGTGTCCCGGCGCCGACACGTTCCACAACCAGACCGCCTCGTGATCGACCGGACTGACGCCGAAGTCCTCATAGCCGGCGGTGGCCAGCATCGCCAGCCCCGAGGGGATGTCCCGCACCGCCACCAGCAGGTCGAGGATGCTCTTCGAGGCCATCCCCGGAATCGACGTGCTGCCGATGTGCTCGATCGCCGCGACCTGCCCCTCCAGGATCGTCCACAGGCGGGCGCGCTCGCCGGCGAAGAGGGCGGGCCACTCGAGGTTGTAGGAGCGCACCGCCTGGACCTCCGGCGCCAGCGCCGGCATCCGCAACTGCTGCCAGCGCCGGAGCTTGCGCTCGACCGGCTCGCGGACCTCGTTGGTGACGGTGGCGTTGAGCTCCCGGATCGCCTTCGCGATGCGCATCACCTCGCGCATCCGGTCGTTGCCGGCCGCTGCGGTTTCCGGGGCCACGGGCTCGGCCATCAGGCCTCGAACTCCGGGAAGAGGCGGAAGATCACCCGCTCGCGGGTGCGCACGAACTCCTTGAGCTCGGGAGTGTAATAGGTCTCCCAGCGATCCCCTTCCGGCCGCTGCCAGCCCTCGTCCGGCAGCACCTTCTCGTGAGAGAGAATGAAGTCGAGATCCTCGGGGCGATGTCCGATCCGGAGGAGGAATTCATGAAGCCCGCGCCGCAGGTTGGCGGTGCGCAGGAAATGGATGTCGAACATCTCCTTCGCGAAGTCGGCGCGCTCGATCGCCGGCTCGTCGAGCTCCGCGTACACCCGCCGCGCGTCGCGGCAGAAGAAGCGGATGAAGTTCTCGGTGTGCCAGCCGAGCTGGCGGTCGGCGGGGAAATTATTGTTGACGAAGCCGGTGGGGGCTTCGTTGTGACAGTTCACGAAACGGGTGTTGGCGAGATTGAGGAATTCCTCGAAAGAGAGATCCGGGTACTGGGGATACATTTCGCGCATCGCGTCGGCGCCGCAATAATCCCCGGGATAGAGCTTCCACCACCCGAAGTTGTATTGCGAAACATAACGGTCGTACGGGCTGCGCACCGTCGACAGCAGCGGTTTGGCGCGGTGCTCCTCGGCGATGTCGCTGCAGGTTCCGTGCTTGTCGACGTTGACGAGCTGATCCCCGTAGATCCGGGAGAGCATCTTGGTGACGAAGGTGCCCCCCGTCTTCGGGAGGTGGATAAAAACGAAATCGGGGGTAACGATCATCGGTCTTGACTCCCGGCCGCAAGCCGGGCCGAAAAAGGTTGTGGATACTTTCGGGCGCCGTCTTTTGAGGGGCAGTATAGCCACCCCTCTCACCTCTGTATAGGTGCTCATTCCTTGGGTTTGCGCGCCGGCGGCTCGATGCCCAGCCAGGCCGCCACCCGGGGGGCGACGTCGGTGCCCTGGACCGTGCCGCCATGGCCGGGTTTCACGCCCGCGCCGATCGCCAGGTAGATGGCCTGCATGTCCGGATGGGTGTTGAGATAGCCGTGGGCGCCGTAGCCCTGCGGCGGGGCGGAAGCCTTGCCGCCGGGCAGGGGGCGAAACATGTACCCCTCGCGGGCGAAGAGGATCAGGTCACCGCTGTTGGGGGAGTCGAGGCCGATTTGGGCGGCCTCCCGCCGGGTGAGGATCTTCTCGACCGGGGCCTCGCCGTTCACCCGCCATTCCGCGTAGCGTTTGGCGAGGTTGGCCAGGACGCGCTCGCCGGCCTGGGCGTCCCCGCCGGCGTCGAGATAGATATGGGCCGCGCCGCCGTCGGGGATCGCGTAGGCGGCGGGCATGGCCGCGGTCGCCGCCGCGGAGCCGCCCGCCTTGTTCCCCTTGACCAATAGCCCGAGCTCGGCGAGGGGGGCGTTGGGATCGATCGAGGTGTGGACCGGCGTCATGCCGTGATCGCTCACCACCACCACCGTGGTGCGCGTGAGATCGATCCCGGCGAGGAACTTGCCCAGCTCCGCGTCGACCATCCGCCAGACCTCCGTGCGCGCTCGCGCCAGCTCGTCCCGCCGCTGCGGCGAAAAGGTAGGCTGGCGGGGGTCGAGCAGCAGGAGCCGGTGGCCTGAAATGTCGAGGATCGGCAGGTAGCACATGAGGAGGTCCCAGTCCGTGCGGGACCCGGCCAGCCGCAGGACGCCGCCCAGGAAGCTGGTCATGCGCTCGGCCTGCTCGATCCAGGTGTTGAGATCGATCCCCGGCTTGCCCAGCCAGCTCTCCCCCAGGCTGCCGCTGTCGGGTGGGCCGGGCCAGTAGAGCTCGCGCTGCCTGAGCGCAGCGGCGAAGTCGACGGGGTAGGCCTTGGTCTCGTAAATGCCGTCCAGGGAGATGAAGGCATGCGAGAGGTCCGGCGCGAAGGCGAGGAGCTTGAGCCACGAGTAGCCGCTGCCGGTGGACAGGGGCCAGGCCACGTGCTTCCATTGGCCGACGCGCGCGGGGGTCGTGGCATGACGGGCGCCGCCGGCCGGCTGGCTGATCACCGCCACGCTGTCGTAATCCACCTTGCCGTCATCCGTGCTGTCGAGGGCGAAGACCTCCAGGTTTGGCGGCGGCGCCCCCTTCCCTTCCGGGCCGAGCGCCACGTGGGCCACCATCAGCGGCGAGTGGCTCACCAGCCCTTCCTGTTCCGGGCCCGGCGGCGCCGGCTGCCAGTCGGCGCGCTCGAAGGTGATGAGCAGCGGCCCGATCTCGGTGTTGCTGTGGTTGTTGTAGACCAGGCCGAGGTCCGCGGTGCGCCGCTCCCCGCGGCCGTCGGCCCCGGGCCAGGTCAGGACTCCCGCCCGGCGCCCCTGGCGGTGGACCGCCTCCCAGAGCGTCTCGGTGCCGATCGCGGCGTCGAAGCCGTTCGCCTTTTCCATGAAGGGGGAGCCGCCCGGATGGAACTGGTTGCCCACGATCCCGGTCGCGGACGGTGGGAAGCCGGTCGCCAGGCTGATGTGGCTGGTCGAGGTGAGCGCGGGGTCGACCGGGATCAGGGCATCGGCGACCTGCCCCTCACGGAAGAAGCGCTCGAACCCGCCCTTCTTGAGCAGGCCCTGCCGGTAGAGCTCATGCAGCGTGGTGGTGCCGGCGCCGTCGAGGCTGATGAGGATGACGCGCCGCGGCCGCGCGCTCCCCGGGGCCGGCGGACCCGAAGGCCGGGCGGAGGGAGCGCCGGAGCAGCCGGCGAGACTCAAGGACAGCAGGAGCACCGGCAGACGTCGCGGACAGGGCATGAAAGGACCTCCAGGAGATCGCGCGATTGACGCGTGCAGTTTACCGTGAAACCTGGGCGAGTCGCGCCGGGGCTCGAGGGGCAGGGAACGACTCGACAATCTCGCGCGCGAAACCCCCGCCAATCCTAAAAATGCTGAAGTTTTCAACGGCCTGTCAATTGCCTGTACCTGAAGCAAGCCACCCTTCCGATCGTAGCCGCTCTGTAGCAAGGTCGATCTGTGCGGGCGTAAACTGGCGCTTTCTGGGTCCCCAGGCATAGGTCGCCCGAACAATGCCTTCGGGGTCTTGAGCCTGTTCCTGGGTGGCGACCCAATGAACCGTCGCGAGCAACTCCAATCCAAAGGGCGTCTCGAAGCCTTCGACCAACCGGACCACCCGCTCGAACCGCTCATGAGTCGCCGGGTGAGCTTCCAGGAAAGACTCCGCATCCTGTATCGCCCCAGGCACCAGGGCCAGTTGCTTGCCTGGCGTGTCGCCGCCATCCGCGTAGCCCGAGATCAGATGTCCCTCGATTTCTCGCAGCACGTGCCGCAGGTTCTCTGCGTACGGGCCAAACGGCGCCTTTACGTAGCGCAGGCGTAGAGGTTCGCCAGCGACTTGCAGGAAGTACATCAACTTGTGGACCTCCAGCAACGAGATTGAGGGGTCCATCAGCGCAGCGAGGTAGCGATCCATGAGGCCCAACAAGGCGGCTCGACCGGCTGTCATTTTTGGCACGTCGCTCGATCGGTTGACACGCGTATCCACTGGAGCGCCCCCCGGCTCGAACACCATGACCTCCACCTCTGGGAGTGCCTCCAGGGCATGCTCGATGAGCGGCCGAACCTTCAACCAGTCGAGCCCGCCCAGGCCGCTGCCCAAGGGTGGAATGGCGATAGAGCGTATGTTGCGCGCCCGGATTTCGATCACCAGGGCGGCAAGCCCTGCCTGGATGTCCTCGATGCGGCTCTTGCCCCGCCAGTGACGCTTGGTGGGGAAGTTGATGATGTAGCGCGGTAGAGTGAGCTCGCCGGTGTCGAACACGAACATCTGACCGGGTTGCACCTCTTCCCGCTGGCACGCTGTCTCGTAGGCCCTGAAGTTGGCTGGGAAGACGTTCTTGAACTGGAGTGCGATACCTCGCCCCATCACGCCCACGCAATTGACGGTGTTGACCAGGGCTTCAGCCTCGGCTTTCAGGATGTCACCTTGAATAAATCGGATCATCACTGCCTCCAGCCTCAATAATACCAGTCCCGGCGAACCTCGACGACCGGCCGGTACGTCGATCCGGACAGCGCCCGGACCGCACGGTTCTGGATGGATGCAGACTGCACTCCAATGCGCCGCACGAGATGCCATGGGAAGAGCTCGCGCACCAGAAACTCGGCCTGCTTGCCTTCCTTGATCTGTGAGTCCCGGAAATCCGTCGCTGCCACCGCTGCCCAGTCCAATTCGCCAAGTTGGCCGAGCTGGTTGCGGAACTGGGTGTAAACCGCTCCGGCGTTTGACAGGCTGAAGGCCCAGCGGCGACCTTCGCCATCAGCCCAGGCCACAGTCTCATGCAGGTCCGCCTCCAGATGCACAACGGGTTCTTGGCCGCCACGGTATGCGAGCTCCGGATGGTTGGCACAGTGGATCAGATAAAGCATGATTGAGCGCGGGCAGAAATAGAAGGGCACATAGTCGCCGACGTGGTCTCCGGGATGGCACCTCACGGGCAGCCCAAGTCGTCGCTGCTTGATACTGCTCATACCAATAGATGCGGCTGGTCCGCCTCGGGCGATCATCGCCGCGTCCGACCACAAGCCACCGTCGGCTAGGATCGACGGCAGGTTGTCCACATGGGTAATGTGGTAAAGACGGGGGCGGTCCGGCACGTCGGTCATAACCCGGTCTCCGCGGAGGCATCATCGAGGTCAGTGCCATTGCCTTCCTCGTCAGCCTCCGCCAAAGCCTCGGCCTCGCCGAGAGACTCGTGGATCATTTTAAAGCGCCTCGAACCAAGTTTTGATTTTCTGTGCCATGAGCCTACGGCGCTCTTCCAGAAACTCGTCGTAGGCGGGGATCTCTCCGTTGAGCAAGGAATCGGGCAGGCAGCTCATGCGCAGGTTGGCGCGCAGTTCGTCTGAATCGGTGATTCCGCCATACCTCTTCTTGCCGCCGGTGCATTGCTCGGCCAGTTCCTGAAAGTACCTCTCGGGCGGCTTGTCGCCGATGGCGATGTTGATCTCGCTCTGGGCCAGGACGAAGTTGCCAGCGATGGAATCTGCCGGATACCCAAGGCCCTTCAAGCGCGATTTCGAGAGGCGAGTATACCGCAGCAGGCCGAACGAAATGGGCCCGGCTCTTCGGCCAGGACGCCGGCAACCTATAGACTTTCCTCCATGCCCGCCCTCCGTCTCTCCCGCCGACTCCCCTGGGAGCACTCGAAGAACCGGCTGACGCTGGCGGTGGAGGAGCGGGCGGCGCGCGGGTTGCCGACGATCGATCTTACGGAGACCAACCCGACGCGGGTGGGGCTTCGGTATCCGGAGGAGGAGCTGGCCGAGCTCCTCCGCCGCGGCGGGGGTTCGGAGTACCTGCCGCACCCCCAGGGGATTCCCGAGGCACGCGAGGCGCTCGCCGCCGTTCTCTCCAGTCCCGGAGACCCGGTTTCGCCGGAGGACCTCTTCCTCACCGCCTCGACGAGCGAGTCCTACTCCTATCTGTTCAAGCTGTTCGCCGACCCGGGGGACGAGGTGTTGGCCGCGGCCCCTTCCTATCCTCTGCTCGACAGTCTGGCGGCGCTGGATTCGCTCGTCCTTCATCACGTCTACCTGGAGCCTGGTCGGCGCTTCGATCCGGAGAAGATCGAGCTCGCCTGGTCGGAACGCACGCGACTCCTCGCCCTGATCCACCCGGGAAACCCGACCGGCCGCTTCCTGACGGCCCGGGAACAGGAGGCCATCGCCGCGCTCTGCGCCTCCCGGGGGCTGCCGCTGATCTCGGACGAGGTCTTTTCCGACTATCCGTTGACCGAAGAGCCGCTGACCGAAGAGCCGCGAGCCGGTGCGGCGGCGGCCCTGGGGGAGGCGCTCTCCTTCTCGCTCGGCGGGCTCTCGAAGAGTGCCGGCCTGCCCTCCTGGAAGCTGGGCTGGATCCGCGTCGGCGGTCCGCCGGAGCTCCGCCGCCGGACGGTCGCCGCCCTGGAGATGGTGGCGGATACCTATCTCTCGGTGGCGACGCCGGTGCAGCGGGCCCTCGCGGGAGTGCTGGAGCTCGCGCCCCGCATCCGGGCGGAGATCCTCGGCCGGGTCCGCGGCAACCTCGCCGTGCTCCGCGCGGAGCTGGCCGGCGTGCCGGCCGCCGAGCTCCTGGAGCCCGCGGGGGGGTGGGCGGCGGTGGTCCGCGTCTCCTTGCCCGTCACCGACGAGGAGCTGGTCCTGGAGATCCTCGAGCGCCAGGGGGTTCTGGTCCATCCCGGCTATTACTTCGATTTCGCGGCCGAGGGCTTCCTCGTGCTCTCCCTGCTCCCCGAGCCCGGCCGGTTCGCCGAGGGAGCAGGCCGCCTCGCAGAGGCCTTGTGCTGAAGAGAAGGAGGGGGACGCCGGCCTTTCCAGCGGTCTCGCCAACGTTTTCGGGAGGCGCGGAAACGTTTCAGGGAGGTCCGGAAACGTTTCAGGGAGGTCCGGAAACGTTTCAGGGAGGTCCGGAAACGTTTCAGGGAGGTCCAGAAACGTTTCAGGGAGGCTCGGAAACGTTTCAGGGAGGTCCGGAAACGTTTCGGGGAGGTCCGGAAACGTTTCGGGGAAGTCCGGAAACGTTTCAGGGAGGTCCGGAAACGTTTCGGGGAAGTCCGGAAACGTTTCAGGGAAGTCCGGAAACGTTTCAGGGAGGTCCGGAAACGTTTCAGGGAGATCCGGAAACGTTTCAAGAAGGCCCGAAAACGTTTCGAGGAGGCCCGGAAACCCGGGCGCGCCTCAAAATAAGTCGGGCGAGGAGGAAAAAAACTGGGGCGAGAGGAAAATTAACCCTTCCACCTCGAAGAAAAACGTCCTCAGTCCTGCCGGAAAGCCGCCGCCAGCCGGTCCCGGAGCGCTTCCAGCTCACTTTCCGCATAGGGAACGGCCGCGCCGGAGCCCCAGACCGGCCCGGGCCAGGCGGGATCGTCCGCGAAACGGGCGACGACGTGGACATGGAGCTGCGGCACGATGTTGCCGAGGGCGCCGACGTTCAGCTTGTCCGGCTGGAAGAGGCGGGTCAGCACCTCGCCCGCCCGGGCGATCTCCTCGACGAGCACCGCCCGGTCCGCCGGAGTCAGCTCGTGGATCTCCCGCGCCGCCTCCCGCTCCGGCACCAGGATCAGCCAGGGGAACCGGCGGTCTCTCATCAGCAGCACGCGGCAGAGGGACAGGCGGACCACCTCGAGGGTGTCCCGGGCGAGCGTGGGGTGGAGGGTGAAAGGGGGCATGGCCTCGTCACTCTATATGATAGGACCATGGACGCCGTGACCAGCTCGCAGGACCCCGCCACCCTCACCCCCGGACGCTTTCGCGTCGGCGA
>JBDSHF010000059.1:0-2853 GCA_039918595.1 Thermoanaerobaculia bacterium | reverse complement strand
GTGCTCCCCAGGGAGCGAAGTCTGTCCTTCGTTCCGAGTTCGCCTATATCAAGGTGCCGGCCATTCTCGAGCAAACCTCCCGGTCTGGTATGATCTTGGTGCAGGCGCCGGCAGCCGGAGTCCTGGTGGCGGTGCCGCTTTGCGAGGGTTGGTTTATGCATCCGCTGCTTCTACGGCACAAGGCCGACATCGATTCGCTCTGCCGCCGTTCTCACGTGCGGCGGTTGGAGGTGTTTGGTTCGGCGGCCC
The DNA here is from genome assembly GCA_039918595.1 of Thermoanaerobaculia bacterium. Classification (GTDB taxonomy): domain Bacteria; phylum Acidobacteriota; class Thermoanaerobaculia; order Multivoradales; family UBA5704; genus DATARR01. The sequence goes on along the minus strand of JBDSHF010000059.1, from coordinate 2,604 downwards.
GCAGTGAAGATTTCGACCCCCAGCGTTCCGATGTCGATCTTCTGGTGGAGTTCGACCGAACCCATGTCACGCCGACTCTGGGCACGTTCTTCGAGTTGCGCGATCAGTTGGCCAGAATGATCGGGCGACCCGTAGATCTGGTGATGGCAGGTAGTATCCGAAATCCCTTCATCCGAGCGGATATCGAGCGCTCGCGCCAGACGGTCTATGCGGCGTGAGCCTCAGGCGTATCTCTGGGATGTGAGGGAGGCGGCGGACGCCATCCTGGAATTTACGCTCGGGCTCTGCCTCGAAGACTATCTCGCCGATCGGAAGCTGCGGTCCGCCGTCGAACGGCAGTTCGAGATCCTGGGGGAGGCTCTGAACCAATTATCGAAGGTGGCGCCGGAGGTTGCAGTAAGAGTTCCCGATCTGCCCCAGATCGTTGCCTTTCGGAACCTCTTGATCCATGGCTATGCAACCGTAGACCATCCCACGGTTTGGGAGACGCTCCAATCGCGGATTCCAGCTTTACGCCGTTGTGTGGCAGAACTGTTGGAAACCTATGGCAGCGCTGGTTCTACAGGTTATAATTCGAAACTTACCTGACTTCATCAAAGAGCGGCTTTGCCGGATTGGCTGGCACCTACATCCCGTCAACCGGCGTACCAACTCCCGCCAGCTCCCGGATCTCGTCGACCCGCGCCTCGGCGTCCTCGTCTCCCAGCTCGATCAATCTCTGCGCGTAGTCCGGCTGGAACATCAGCATGCTGAGGAAGTCGGAGGTCTGTGTGTCGCGCGTCCCCAGGCTGCGGACGAGGTAGCGGAAGCTGGTGGGGAGGCGGGGCTCGTAGCTGGCGGCGAGCTGGCCGAGATCCCGCGACGGGCGCAGGACCCGGATCGCCACGTCGCGCAGGCCGTCGTGCTCCTCGGGGGGCAGCTTGGCGAGGAGGCGGTTCATGCCTTCCAGGCGCCGCACGTCCTCGTCCACGACGTCGAGAAAGATCGAGTCCATGAGATGCCCGAGGATCTGCGCCGGCGGCGGGTAGCCGGTGCTCTTGAGGCGATCGGCCTCCTCGAAGTTGGGCTCGTAATGGGGGGACAGCGCGAGGATGCGCGTGGCGCCGAGGCGCAGGGCCGGGACGAGGGGGGTCGAGAGGCGGATGCCGCCGTCGCCGTACCAGGCGTTGCCCAGGCGCACCGCCGGGAAGAACATCGGCAGGGCGGCGGAGGCCATGACGTGCTCGACCGCGATCCGGGCGTGGAAGCTGCGGTGCCGGGGCTGGCTCCAGGGTTGGAAGCGGCGGGCCTGCACCCAGGTGACCGTCTGGCCGTTGGAGTAATTGAGCGCCGTCAATGCCAGGGCGTCGAGGCTCCCGCGCTCCAGGTTGCGCTGGATGCCGATGATCTCGCCGTCCACGTTGGCGGAGGCGCGCTCGATCGTGCCGCGCAGGGGAACGGTGTCCACCAGCCCCCGCACGGCCGGCGCCATGGCCGCGCCGCCCGAGGCGAGCCGGGTGGCCCAGCGGGTGAAATGGCGGGCGAGCGAGGGGGTGTCGACCCGGAAGATGTCCTCCACCCGCAAGCCGGCCCAGAGATCGCTGAGGTCCGCCGCGGCCTCGGCGAGCGAGCCGGGGTGAGCGGCGATGAAGGCGGCGTTGATCGCCCCGGCGGAGACACCGGTAATGATGGAGAAGCGGAGGTCGGGGATGCGGCGGGCGAGGCCGCGCAGCACGCCGGCCTGATAGGCGCCCCGCGCCCCGCCGCCGGAGAGGACCAGGGCGAGGCGGCTTTCCGTCCTGCCAGAATCGCTCCCGGCCGTGGCATGATTGCTGTTCGTCTCAGGCACGGCACCACTGTATTGGAGATGTGGACAAAAGGGGAGAAGCGCAAAAATGAAAACGGTTCTGAAGCTGCTGGGGGTCGTCGCGATCCTCGTCCTGGCGGCGGTTGGCTTCATCTACTCGGGGCTCTATGACGTCTCGGCCAGCCATCCGGACCGCGGGCTGATCCGCTGGGCGCTGGTCACCACCCAGGAGCGTTCGGTCCATCGTCGCGTCGAGGCAATGAAGGGGAAGATCGCGGTGCCGAACCTCGAGGACCCGAAGCGGATCCGCACCGGCCTCATCCACTACCAGGAGATGTGTACCACCTGCCACGGCGCCCCGGGGGTCAACATCTCGGAGATCGGCCAGGGCCTGAACCCCGATCCCCCGGAGCTTTCCGATGTCGGGCGGGACGAGCCGGAGGAGACCTTCTGGGTGGTGAAGAACGGCATCAAGATGACCGGCATGCCCTCCTTCGGCGTCACTCACACCGACGACGAGATCTGGGACATCGTGGCCTTCTTACGCCGGATGGGGAAGCTGTCGCCGCAGGAGTACCAGGCGATGGTGCAGCAGGCGGGGACGGAGGGGGCGGAGGGAGAGGAGCACGCGCACGAAGAGGGGCACAAGCACGGGGCTCAGTAGCCGTCTTTGAGGTAGCAGGAGCGTAAACGTAGGGGAGGGGCTTGTCCCCTCCCCCGCCCCGAAGGGGCGGAATTTGAATAGCCTGGGGTTTCAACCCCAGGTGGGGAGGCACCCCGAAATCCAAACCCTGTAAGGGTGGCCGATCCAACCCGAT
>JBDSHF010000058.1:0-10363 GCA_039918595.1 Thermoanaerobaculia bacterium | reverse complement strand
GGGCAGGGGACGCCGGTCGGCACCGGCGCCGACGGCTTGGGGCCGGTCTTGCGGATGTTCTTGCACTCCGGATAGCCGGTGCAGCCGTAGAAGGTGCCGAAGCGGCTGCGCTTGAGCGCCATCGGCTTGCCGCAGAGCTCGCACGGCGGGACCTCCTCCTCGGCCGCGCCGTCGCCCGCCGCCGCGCCCGTTGCCACCTCGTCGAGATTGCGGCTGTACTTGCACTCCGGGTAGGTGCTGCAGGCGATGAATGGCCCGAAGCGGCCGAAGCGCATCACCAGGCCGGAGCCGCACTCGGGGCACTTCTCGTCGAGCGCGATACCGTCCTTCTTGACGTTGGGCATCTGCTCGCCGGCGGTCTCGAGGTCCTTCGTGAACTTGACGTCGAAGTCGGCGACGGCCTGCTTCCACGCGATCGTGCCGGCCTCGATCTGGTCGAGCTGCCCCTCGAGGGCTGCGGTGTACCCCTCGTTGAGGATGTCGTGGAACCCCTTCTGGAGCATGCCGTTGACCAGCGTCCCGAGCTGCGTCGGACGGAAGCGCCCCTCGAGGCGCTCGACGTAATCGCGGTCGGTCAGCACGGAGAGGATGGTGGCGTAGGTCGAGGGGCGGCCGATGCCGTTCTCCTCCAGCGCCTTGACCAGCGTGGCCTCGCTGTACTGCGCCGGCGGCTGGGTGAACTTCTGCTCCGAGAGCACCTTCACCAGCTCCAGCGTCTCCCCCTCGCTCAGCGGCGGCAGCATCCCCTCCTGGGAGTCGTCGGCCACCGGGGCGTCCTCGTCCGGAGTCTCGCGGTAGACGGCGAGGAAGCCGGCGCGCTTCAGCACCTTGCCGGAGGCGCGCAAGACGTACGCGCCGTTCTCGACGTCCACCTGGGTGACGTCGAAAAGGGCCGGCAGCATCTGGGAGGCGACGAAGCGGTCCCAGATCAGCTTGTAGAGCTTCCACTCCTCGTCCTTGAGGAAGTCGCGCACGGCGTCCGGCGGCAGGTCGAAGCTGGTCGGGCGGATCGCCTCGTGGGCGTCCTGCGCCCCTTCCTTCGTGCTGTAGACATTGGGCTTCTCGGGGAGGGCGTCCGGCCCGTAAGTGGCGCCGATGTACTCGCGGCCGCCGGTGAGCGCCTCGTCGGCCACGCGGGTCGAATCGGTCCGCATGTAGGTGATCAGGCCGATCTGGCCGCGGCCGCCGATCTCCTTGCCTTCGTAGAGACCCTGGGCGATGCCCATGGTGCGTTTGACCGAGAAGCCGTAGCGCCGCGCCGCCTCCTGCTGCAAGCGGCTGGTGATGAACGGCGGCGACGGCCGCTGGCGCGACTCCTTGCGCTCGACCTTGCCGACCACGAACTTGCCGGACTCGAGAGCGCTGACGATGCGCGCCGCGTCGTCGCCGTTGCCGACCTCGGCCTTCTTGCCGTCGACCCGCTGCAGGCGGGCGTTGAAGCCTGGAGGCGCCGCGGCCTTGAGGTCGGCGCCGAGGTTCCAGTACTCCTCGGTCACAAAGGCGTCGATCTCGGCCTGGCGGGCGCAGACCATCTTCAGGGCGACCGACTGGACGCGGCCGGCCGAAAGCCCCTGCTTGACCTTGTCCCAGAGGAGCGGCGAGAGGCGGAAGCCCATCAGCCGGTCGAGGACGCGCCGGGCCTGCTGGGCGTCGACCTTCTTGAGATCGATCGTGCGCGGGTTCTCGAGCGCCTTGAGCACGGCCGTCTTGGTGATCTCGTTGAAGGTCACCCGGCGGATGTCCTTGGCGTCCTTGAGGATCTCGGCGATGTGCCAGGCGATCGCCTCCCCCTCGCGGTCCGGATCGGGGGCGAGATAGACCGTCTCCGCCTCCTTGGCCGCGTCGCGCAGCTTCTTGACCACGTCCTTCTTATTGGCCAGCACCTCGTAGCGCGGCTCGTAGTCGGGGCCGATCCCCATGTCCTTGCCCTTCTTGACGAGGTCGCGGACATGGCCGACCGAGGCCTCGACGGCGTACTGCCGGCCGAGGAACTTCTTGAGGGTCCGGGTTTTAGCCGGGCTTTCGACAATGAGAAGATTCTTAGCCATAGGCGTCTCTGAAACCTCGGGGGAGGTCGACAATATTTCGTGAGAGTTGTGCGCCACCCGGGGCGAGCCGGGGACACTAGCACCGGGCCGCCCGCCGCCGCAAGGCTCGGAGCGGCTCCCGTGTATATAAGGAAGGGGTATTCCCGGGGCGGCTAGCCCGTTCCACAGGTCTTTGCCCATCGGGACGCCCTGCCCTCCGAATCCTCACCCTCGGTCCCTCTCCACTTCGTGGAGAGGGAGGGCCCTTCGGCGGCAGGATTGTGGAGGGTGCCAAGCCCCCGAGTCGGAAACATTCCGCGGATCGCCCTCCCTCTCCCCCCGGGAGAGGGACCGAGGGTGAGGATTCGGAGGGCAGGGAGCCACAATCGGCAAGGACGTGTGGAACGGGTGAACCTTAGCCATGTTTAGCTCACCGCCCGTAGATCGACCCCGGCAGCCGCTTTACCCACCCCTCCAACTCCAGCTCGAGCAGCGCGGCCAGCACGCGGTCGACGGGGGAGTCGAGGCGGGCGGCGATCTCCTCGGCGAGCCGGGCCTTCCCGGGCGGGATTTCGGCGAGGACCTGGCCGGCGAAGCCGGGGGGCGGCTCCGGCCCGGGATCCGGCTGCATGGGCAGGGCGAGCTGGGCGGCGGCGGCGGTGGGGAGGAGCGTCTCCAGGAGATCCGCCGGGTGCTGGGCGAGGTGCGCTCCCTCGCGGATCAGCGAGTTGGCGCCCAGCGAGCTCTCGTCGAAGATCCGGCCCGGCACCGCCCAGACGTCCCGGCCGAGGTCGAGGGCGTGGCGGGCGGTGATCAGCGAGCCCGAGCGCAGAGCGGCCTGCACCACCAGGGTGCCGGCGGTCAGCGCCGCGAGCGTGCGGTTGCGCAGCGGGAAATGCCAGGCCCGGGGGATCAGGCCGCAGGGGAACTCGGTCACCAGCGCGCCGCGGGCGGCGATTTCCTCGGCCAGCCGGTCGTGCCCCCTGGGGTAGTCCACCCCGAGGCCGCAGCCGAGCACGGCCACCGTCCGCCCGCCGGGAGCCGCCAGGGCGCTTCGATGAGCGGCGGCGTCGATCCCCTGGGCGAAGCCGGAGGCCACCGTCACGCCGGCCGCGGCGAGCGTCCGCGCGAAGAGATCGGCGGCCTCGCGTCCGTAGGCGTCCGCCCGCCGAGAGCCGACGATGGCGATGCCGGGCTCGGCCGGCACCTCGCCTCTTATATAAAGGACGGGCGGCGGCGGCGAGAGCTCCCGCAGGCCGGGTGGGTAGCCGTCGTCGTCCACGGTCACGATCCGTCCCCCCAGGCGCTCCGTCTCGGCGGTCTGCCGGGCGGCGGTCCCGGCCGCGGTCTCGAGCGCGGCGAGCGCCTTGCGCATCTGGACGCGGGGGACGCCGGTCTCGGCGGCCAGTTGCTCGGGCGGGGAGCCCGCCCCGGACCAGCGGTCCAGCTCCTCAGCCAGCCGGTAGGCGGCCGGGCGGGAGAGATCGGGGGCGGCGTTGAGGGCGATCAGCAGCTCGCGGCGGGTGATTTCGGGCATGGCTTCGGCGGTCTCCTTGAGTCCAGTTCACCTCCAATAAGACGTAAAATCCGGGCCTCTTTGACAAAGCCTTTGTTCCCAAGGAGTTCCGAGGGTGATTTTGCCAGATCTTGAACTTTATGAAGCGCCGGCGGACATGTTTCGTGGTGGATTTTGAGGGGGGCTCGCCGGCCCGAAGGCCCGGCATGCGTTGTGTATACTAGCCCTTCGGTATTCACGGCCGATGACTCTATCGATCTACAACTACTCACCCGGTCCTGGCTCCGGACCCTCCCAGAGGTTCCCTTGATGCCTTCGCGCGCCGCTGCCGTCTGTCTTTTCGCCGCCCTCCTCGCGCTGGCCGCCTGCGGCGGCTACCAACGGCCGGAACAGGCCGCCTCTCAGCTCTCCTTTGGTGTCGACATGGCCCGCCGCGGGCTGTGGGACGAGGCGCTCTTCCGCTTCGCGGAGGCGGAGAAGCTCGATCCCGAGAACCCGCGTATCGCCAGCAACATCGGCGTCGCCTGCGAGGCGTCCGGCCAGTTCGACAAGGCGCTGTCCTATTACCAGAAGGCGCTGAAGCTGGCTCCCAACGACAAGGACATCCGCACCAACTACGGCCGCTTCGTCGAGTTCTACCAGGGTTACAAGGGGGAGAAGACGAAGGGCGGCCCGCCGAAGACCACCACCACGACCCACAAGGCGGCGCCCGGAGCTCCGGCCGCCCCGACGGTTCCTCCAGGGGACCCCGGCCCCCCCGAGCCGTCCACGCCGGGTGACACGCCGCCCCCTCCGGCGGACAGCCGTCCGCCCCTGTAGCAACCCGTTCGCAAATGGAAGGGCCGATCCCAGGAGCACAAGGAATGAAACGCAACCGTACGCTCGCCCTCGCCACCCTCCTCGCCCTCGCCGCCCTTCCTGCCTTCGCCGGCTCCCAGGAGGTCAAGCTGACGCTGCCCCAGCGCGCGAGGCTCGACCTGCAGGGGCGCAAGTCGGTGGCCGTGGTCCCCTTCCTGGTGGTGCGCCAGGAGGGCGCGGAGAAGGTCAAGGGGCGCGACATCGACGTCCAGAAGGAGTTCGACCGCTATCTGGTCAAGATCCTGCGCCGGGAAACCGAGCTCAAGGTGATCGAGCCCGGGCCGATCGACTACCCGACCTACGACCTCGCGCAGCTCGCCAAGCAGACCGACTTCTGGCGCGCCTTCGGGGAGCGCAGCGGGGCGGACCTGGTGCTCGCCGGCGGCCTCGACTTCGACATCCAGGACCGCAGCGGCTACCGCACCGAGGAGTACACCTCCCCGTACAACGGCCGGACCTATCTGCGCCAGGTGCTGGTCGAGCAGACCGGCTTCCAGTACGACATCCTGATGCAGGTCTACGACGGCAAGACCGGCGCCCTGGTCTACCAGGACAATTTCAAGGACTTCCAGAGCTTCGAGGGCGAGAATACCGATCCTCTCGCGGGCATGTTCGAGAACCTCCTCTCCCTCGAGGGCCGGATCGTCAACGTGTTCACGCAAAAAGAGGTCGAGGCCCGACGCATCCTGTTCACCAAGTAGAGCAAAGGAGATCTCGTTGACGCGCTCATCGCATCGCTCGTTCGTCGCGGTCCTCGCCATCGCCGCCGGTGCCGCCTGGACAGTTCTGGCGCTGGCGCCCCTGCGGGCGCAGTACGGTCCCCAGCTCTACGGTGAGGGGTTCGGCAAGAACAAGATCCAGTACCGGAACTTCAAGTGGGAGATCTACCACTCGCCTCACTTCAACGTCTACTACTACAAGGAAGAAGAGGCGCAGCTCCAGAAGGTGGTCTCCTTCGCCGAGAGCGGCTATGACCAGCTCTCGCGGGGGTTCAACTTCCAGATCAAGGAGCCGATCCCGCTGCTCTACTACGCCACCCACTCGGCGTTCGAGCAGAACAACGTCACCCTCGGCTTCATCGACGAGGGGACCGGCGCGTTCTCCAGCCCGGTCCGCTTTCGCATGGTCATGCCGATCGACCTCGCGGACCAGCAGCTCATGCAGCTCATGCTGCACGAGATGACCCACATCTTCCAGTTCAAGATGCTCTTCCAGGGGAACCTCGCCAGGGCGGCGGCCTCGGGCCCTCCCGTCTGGTTCATGGAGGGCATGGCGAGCTACATGGCGCAGGACGAGAGCCAGCGCGACAAGATGTATCTGCGCGACGCGGTGGTCAACGACATCATCCCCTCGGTGACCCGCACCGATTTCACCGGCTTCTTCGCCTACCGCTTCGGTCACGCGGTGTTCGACTTCATCGAGGAGCGCTGGGGCAAGGAGGGGTTCCTCGACTTCATCTACGAGGTCCGCAACACCCTCGGCTCGCGGGTGGACCGCGCGGTCAAGCGGGCGTTCAAGCTGGAGCCGGAGGACTTCGACGTCGAGTTCCGGCGCTGGCTGCGCAAGAAGTACCTGCCGGAGCTGGTCAAGACCGGCGAGCCCTCGGACTTCGGGCGCGTCTTCCGCATCGAGGACGAGCGGCAGGGGAGCTACACCACCTCGCCGGTGGCCTCCCCCTCCGGCGACCTGGTGGCCGCGCTGTCGGTCTACCGCGGCAAGGTCGACGTCGTCCTCTACGACACCAAGTCCCGCAAGCTGCTGCGCAACCTGACCAAGGGGTACTCGAACGACTACCAGTACCTGGCGGCCCAGGAGCTGATCCTCGGCCGCCAGCTCGGGCGCGACATCTCCTTCTCGCCCGACGGCAACACGATCGCCGTCTTCGCCAAGCGCGAGAGGGGGCGGAGCCTGCTGCTGGTGGACGTGCTCAACGGCGGCGTGCGCGAGATCGTCGAGATGAACGACATCGAGCAACAGGGGGGCCCCGCCTTCTCGCCGGACGGCAAGACGCTCGCCTTCTCCGGCTGGCGCAACGGCCAGTTCGACATCTTCTTCCTCGACCTCGCCACCAAGACGATCACCAACTTCACCCGCGACGAGGTCTACGACGGCGCTCCCACCTTCTCGCCCGACGGCCGCTCGCTGGTGTTCGTCTCCACGGTCGGCAGCGGCCGCAAGATCTTCCGCACCGATCTCGACAAGCCGGGAGTCCGCTACCCGGTGACCACGGGGGAGTCGAACGAGAACGATCCGGTCTACTCGCCCGACGGCAAGCGGCTCTACTTCACCTCCGACCGCCGGGGGGCGGACAACATCTTCAGTCTCGACCTCGCCAGCGGCAAGCTCCTCCAGCACACCGACGTCGTCACCGGCGCCTTCATGCCGACCGTGCTCCGCGAGCCGGAAGGCAAGGAGCGGCTGGTCTACAACGGCTACTGGAAGATGAACTTCGACCTCTACGTCACCGAGGTCGAGGAGCCGGTCAAGGATGCGCAGACGATCCCGATCGTGGAGGCGCCCGCCCAGCCGAAGGAGCTGCCGCATTACGAGCCCGACATCCAGGTGACCCTCGACCCCGCCAACAAGGAGCCGTACAAGGGGCGCAAGTTCTTCCTCGAGGACGCCGGCAGCTACCTCGGGGTCAACAGCGACCAGACCTACATCGGCCGGATCCTGCTCTCGTTCTCCGACTACCTGGGCGATCACCGGATCATCGCCAACCTGAGCTCGATCGACTCGTTGTCGAACTTCGACTTCATCTACGCCGATCTCTCCCGGCGCTGGCACTGGCAGGTGGAGGCCTTCGACACCCGGACCTACTACTTCACCGGCGATCCGCTGCTCGACCGCACCGGCCAGGGGCGCGTCATTTATCAAGCCACCGGGGCGGTCGGGTCGGTCGTCTACCCCTTCTCCTTCTACCAGCGCGCCGAGCTCGGGGTCGGCTACATCTACCGCAAGGACGCCATCCCGGTCCGGGGGGAGGATCCGTTCAGGCCGGACTTCGTGAGCTTCTCGGACGACTTTCCGATCGTGCAGACCGCTCTGGTGGGGGACTCGTCGCTGTTCTCGAGCTACGGGCCGATCGCCGGCCGCCGCTGGCGCCTCGGCGCCGCCTACGCTCCCGACCTGAAGGAGAGCGGCACGCTGTTCACCTCGGCCGACCTCGACGTCCGGCAGTATGTGTCGCTGACGCGGCGCAGCAACCTGGCGTTCCGCGTCTTCGCCGGCGAATCGACCGGCAACCGGCCGAGCCCGTTCTACATCGGCGGGCTCGACACCCTGCGCGGCATCGGCTTCCGCTCGCTCAGCGGCGACCGGGCCTTTTTCGCCAATGCCGAGCTCCGCTTTCCGCTGATCGACCTGCTCGCCACGCCGCTCGTGGCCTTCCGGAACATTCGCGGCGTGCTGTTTTTCGACGTCGGCGGCGCCTGGTACCACAAGTTCGAGGGCTTCCGGTTCTACAACAGCGACACCAAGCGGCTCCAGGACGCCATCGCCGCCTACGGCTTCGGCGTCACCGCCCAGCTCTTCGGCCTCGACCTCAACTGGGACTTCGCCAAGCGCTTCGACCTCAAGGACTCGACCTCTTTCCAGACCACCTTCTGGATCGGGACGCGGTTCTGACCCGCGCCTGATCCAGATCCGCGCAAGCTTCGGGGGCCCAGCGGGGCCCCCTTCCTTGTTCCCCGGGCCGCAGGAGGGATACAATCCTTTCTATATATGCTGATCCAAGTCCTGGGGGGCTACGGAGGCGAAAGCCTGGACTGCCGGATGACCTGCCTGCTGGTCAACGGCACCATCGCGCTGGACGCGGGCTCGCTCTCGCAGGCGCTGTCGATCGAGCATCAGGTGCGGGTGCGCTCGATCCTGCTCAGCCACTCCCACATGGACCACACGAACTCGCTGCCGTTCTTCATCGAGAACGTCTACGGCAAGAGCGAGGGGGCGATCGACATCCACGCCTCGCCGGCCACGGTCTACGCGCTGCGGAAGTACCTGTTCAACAATGCCACCTGGCCGGACTTCACCCGCCTGCCGAACCACCTGGTGCCGGCGGTGCGCTTCCTGGAGTTCGAGAGCGAGGTGCCGTTGGTGATCGACGGCGTGAAGTTCACCCCCATTCCGGTCGACCACCTGGTCCCCACTCACGGCTTCCTGATCGAGCAGAACGGCGCGGCGGTCCTCTGGTCGAGCGACACCGGGCCGACCACCCGCTTCTGGGAGATCGCCAACCGCACGCCGAACCTCAAGGCCCTCTGCATCGACACCAGCTTCGACAACTCGCTGCAGCAGGTGGCGGACGTCTCGCTCCATCTGACGCCGCGGACGCTCGCCGCCGAGCTGCGCAAGCTGCAGAAGCGGGTGCCGATCCTCCTGCACCACCTGAAGCCCCCCTGCGTGCAGCGCATCAAAGAGGAAGTCCGCCAGCTCGGCCACCCGGACATCGAGTTCCTCGAGCAGGGCAGGGAATACAAGTTCTAGCGATCGGAAGTTGAGGCGCCCCCAAATGTGGTACCTTTTCTAGGGTGGTGCTCCCCTTGGAAAATCTGTTCTCCCGCCGTCGGCGCGCCCTGGAATTCGCTGGCCAGCAGAGCCTGCTCGACTTCCTCCCTGAGGCCCCTGAAGCTGCCGATCCCCAGCCCGAGCCGCTCCGGCCGTCGCCTGCTCCCCGCCGGGCGGGGCCGCCGATGCGCGTCGGCGTCCTGGGCTCGGGGAGCGGCGGCAACGCGGTCGTCCTCGAATCCGGGCCGCACCGGCTGCTGATCGACGCCGGGTTCTCCTGCAAGGAGATCGTCAAGCGGATGCAGGCGCTCGACTTCGATCCCAAGACGCTGGGCGGGCTGATCCTCACCCACGAGCACCAGGACCACTGCAAGGGCGCGCGCCGCCTCCTCAACCGCTTCAAGCTGCCGGTCTACGGCACCGCCGGCACGCTGGCGGGCGCCGGGCTGCGCACCGAGGCGGCCCGCTCGGGCGGCGAGATCCGCTCCGGCGATCACCGCGAGATCGCGGGCTTCGTCGTCGAGCCGTTCATGATCCCCCACGACGCCAGCGAGCCGGTCGGCTTCGTGGTCGAGGACCCCTGCGGCCGGCGGGTCGGCCTGATCGCCGACGTCGGCTGCCGCACCAGCCTCGCCTGGGGGCGGCTGCGCGACCTCGACGTGCTGATCATCGAGACCAACCACGATCTCGACATGCTGCGCAACGGCCCGTATCCTTGGGCCCTGAAGCAGCGGGTGGCCGGCCGGCACGGCCACCTGTCGAACCGGGAGGCGGCGGAAGGCCTCCCCGAGCTGGTCGGCGACCGGCTGCGCTGGGTGGTGCTCTACCACATCTCCCGCACCAACAACCTCCCCACTCTGGCCGCCGCCGCCATCGGCGAGACGCTGGACCGGGAGGGGTGCTCCGCGCAGATGGCGGTCACCAAGCAGGATCATCCGACCCCCTGGCTGGAGGTACCATGATTATTAAGGGAATACCGTGAAAGCAAGAGTGACGGTCTATCCGCGCCGCGAGATCCTCGACCCGCAGGGCAAGGCGATCCGCGACGCGCTGTCCCGCGTCGGTTTTTCGGGCGTCGACGACGTCCGCGCCGGCAAGAGCTTCGAGATCTCCCTGGGGTCCGACGACCCCGAGACGGCCCGCCGGCAGCTTCGCGACATGTGCGAGAAGCTGCTCGCCAACACCGTGGTCGAGGACTACGCGGTCGAGCTCCTCGAAGGCGGCGATGGGATCCGGCCATGAAGTGCGGTGTCGTCGTCTTCCCCGGCAGCAACTGTGACCACGACGTCTACCACGTCCTCAAGCATGTGCTCGGCCAGGAGACCAATTTCCTTTGGCACCAGGACGACAGCCTCCAGGGGAGCGACCTCGTGGTGCTCCCCGGCGGCTTCGCCTATGGCGACTACCTGCGCGCCGGCGCCCTCGCCGCCCTCTCGCCGGTGATGGGCGCGGTCCG
>JBDSHF010000057.1:0-8644 GCA_039918595.1 Thermoanaerobaculia bacterium | reverse complement strand
CTGATCTTGCCCGCCGCTTCCACCTCGTCGTTCGTGGATTCGATCGTCACGTTGTTGATCTTGGCTTGCCGCAAGCGGTTGCGGAGGTCGTGATCGGCGGTCGAGCCGGCGGTCACGATGACCGTCTTGCCGCGCAGATCGCCGATGTCCTTGAGCTTTCCCTGATCGGCGGTGCGCACCAGGAACGCCCGGACCACCGTGTAGTAGGTCGCCGACCATTTGCCGTCTGGGCCGGTCGCCTTTCGCCGGTCCAGCGTATCGGAGATTCCCGTGCCGGCGATGTCGCATTCGTTCTTGCCCGGCCGCAGCCAGATGTTGTCGAACGCCGTTTCCTCGACCGCCTTGAACGCCAGGTGATTCGCCTTCGCGAACGCGGTGAGATAGTCCACGTCCCAACCTTTCCAGGCGGTGCCGTCCTTCCAGGCGAACGGCTTGAACCCGGGGTACAGGCACACCTGCAAGGTGCCCGGCTTGATCGTCGCGATCTCAGCGGCGAAGCCGGAACGCGCGGTCACCAGCAACGAGCCGGCGAGAGTCGCGCCCAGAACGAAACAGCGTGCGGACCCGCGGACGTTTTTTAACATGGCAATATCCTCCCTTGAAACGTGGAGCCAGGAACTGGCGCTGCGATGCTATCCCTTGAGGATCGAAAGGTAATCCCGCCAGGCACCGACGTCTTCGGTGTACCGCTTTGCCAGGACGCGGGCGATCTGGGCAATATGGTTGAGATCGTGAACGGCCCAGGTTGCCAGGAGTTGCCGGAGATCGACCGGCCCGAGCTCAGGATGTCGCCCGGGCAGCGCCAACTGCGCCTCGGTCAGACGCCAGCTTCGGACGATCTCGAGGTTGCCGTGCCGAAGCTCGGCGAACCTGTCGAGGAGTTTCTCGAGCGACCAACCCGCGAAACGATTGAGCTGGGCGAAACGATCGAACGGCTCGAAGGGGCGGCCTTCGCCGTGTTCGAGGATGATGCGAGCCCGTGGAACCCAGTCCGTCTCCTCGCCGTGGATGAGATGGCCCACCACGTCGAACGCGCTCCAGGTGCCGGTCCCTTCGTTCATGGCATGCCATAAACCACTGGTGCCCCGGAGAAGGGCGCCCACCACCGTCGGAGTGCGCCCCAGGATGTCGAGGGTCTCAGGGAGATCGAAATTCACGCCGTCCTCTACGTTGCTTACCGCAAGTTGCTGATTGATCCTGGCGGGTAGACTATTGCCAAGCGGTACTCTCGTCAACGCGACCCGATCGTCTCTGTGCTCCACATAGGGTTCTCTCGCTTTCTAGACCGGATTGAACCTGTTTCTCTGCTCCTTCGGCTGAAGCGAGAGCTGCCCGGCAGGATCGGCGGCCAGGGACAGTTGGCCCGCCTCGGCTTGCGCCAGCGATAACTGGCCCACCTCGACCCCGGCCAGCGACAACTGACCGGGCGAGGCGCCTGGAAGGCGGGACTGGATCTCGGCGATCGCCTGGCGCAGGGCCCGGAGGATCTCGGGGTTGCCCGCGGAGCGCTCGGTCGCTTCCTTCAGCGGCAGCACGGCCGCGGCCGAGCCGACGCGGCCCAGCGCTTTCGCCGCGGCTACCCGGACGTCGTCCGTATTCTCACCCTGGAGGGCCAGGATCAGCGGCGGTTCGGCGGCCGCGCAGCCGGTCACGCCCAGGGCCAGGGCCGCGGTGACGGCCAGCTCGCCCTGTTCGAGTGCCATCACTTTCGCCAGCATGTCGATGTCCGCGGCGTCTCCGCTGTAGCCTAAAACCTCCAGGCAGGCGCGGGCCGTCTGGAGACGGCGCCTCCGCAAGGAGAGGTCGAGGATGGCCCTCACGCGCTCGAACGGGAGAATTTGCTTCAGGGCCGAGACGGCTTGCGCGCTCACGAGGTCATCCACCATGCTCTCCGCAAGGGCCACGAGGACAGGGTGGCCTTCCACGCCTAATTCGCTGGCCGCTCGCAGCCTGATCTCGAGGCTCAGGTCCGACCAGGCAGCGTTGCGGAGCGTATCGAGAGTCCCCGGTTCCCCAGGAAATTCACGGACCAGGAGGCGCAGGTTCAAGAGCCGTACCCCAGCCTGGGAATCCTCCGCGGCGTTCACGGCCAGGCGTTGCGCCACGTCCACGCGCTGAGCGAACCGCCGGCCGATGTCGAGGAGCATGGGCAGGACGAGGTCGAGCAGACCCTCCGGCGTCTCTATCCGGATCTCGCCGCCGGCGATCCCCAGCGGGCCCAAGGCGTTTATGTTCCTCAGCAGCCCGCGCGTCGTACCATCGAGCAGCGTGAACACGAGCCGTCTCGGCCCCTCGACGAAGAACATCGTGTCGAAAATCTCGTCTCCCACCTCGATCTCGCGGGCCCCCCGTGGCAAGAGCGGCTCGCGGCGGATCCGCACTCCGGAGAAACCCGGCGGCCCTGGAACGGCGGCCGTGATCCGAACGGTGCGCTGGTTGCGGTCAACGCTCTCGATCCACACCTTCAACGGTTCCGCCCGTGCATGGAGCCTTATTCGCCACGCCCGGGGGCTGGAGGTCTCCTCCACGCGCAAGCCGCACGACTCCGCGGCACTCCGCCAGCTCCGCAGGCGCGACTGATTGCCCTGGACCATGGCCCAGAAGGAGAAGCCGCCGGTCAGAAGCACGACTGCCAATTCCCACATACCGGCAGCCTCAGACCAGCCGTACGACCGGCTCCTCGCGCATCAGATCCCGCTGCGTGAGGAGGTCCCGGACAGTGGCCATCAACCAGCGCTCGGAGCTCACGCCGAACGCGATCTCCAGGCGGGGGCGGCGGTCGCGAGGGGAGTGCGGTGGATCGAGGTAGCCCAGAGTGGGGCTCGTCGCATTGAGAGGCACCACGACCAGGGCATCGCCGGATGAGCCGCCCACCTTGTGGACGTCGCCGGCGGCATCCCAGACAAAGCGCCGCTCGCCGCCGTCCGAGCGCGAGACCTCGCAGATGAGAAGCTTGAAAAGACTCTCCGGTTCACCGAGCGCGCAGGTGGGCACCAACTGCCTCTTCCACAGCTCGGGAGACGTGGGGAACCGCGTCCCCTTGGGCACGATGATCGTGTGCTGGGCCTCGCCCGTTTTCGGATCGTGGGTGACGAACGCGTAATCGTGAACGATGAAGTCCAGAGCGTCCATCCGATCGCCGGCGAAACAGGCGGCGCCATAGGCCACCGCCTCGAAGGGCTGCCAGGCCCTGACCCGGCGCCGGTCGAAGCGTTCTTCGAACCAGGGGAAAAACCCGGGCAGGAGCGTCGAGCCCCCCACCAGCAGTACGTCCTCCACGTCGCTCGCGGCCACGCCGCCCTGCTCCAGGACTTCCTCCAGGGATACGGCCAGGGTGCGATAGAACCCCTGCTCGTGCAGGATCTCCCGGAGGCGCGCGCGGGTGAGCGTGACGACTCCGCTGCCCGGCCGGGACGCCTCCCGGGACATCACTCCCCCCGGGCTCATCAGGAACGCGGACTCCTCCTCGAAGTAGACGGATTCCTTCACCCGGCAGGCTTCGGCGAGCATCAGCCGCCGCCACAGCCGGTTGATCTCGTCGTCTTCCGCGTCTTCGGCGGTGAGGTCATGGCCCATCTGCCGGCAGAGGTCGGACAGCACCCAGCCATCGACGGCGTTGCCGCCCAGGGGATGCCCCTGCTTGGCCAGCACGGTCGCCTGGCCGCTGACGGCTCCTTGCGGCGAAAGGCGGATGAGGACGGCGTGCATCGTGCCCCCTCCCACATCCACGACGAGGACGGTGCGGGCATGGCTGAGACTGATTCCATAGCCGAGCGCGGCCGCCACCGGCTCGTCGATAAAGCGGACCCGGCGTACGCCCAACTGGCGAAGCACGTGCTGGACTTCAGCGCGGTAGGTCTCGAACGCTGTCACCGGAGACGTGACGACGAGATCGTGTACCCGGTGCCCCACCGCCCGCTTGACTTCGCGCAGCAGCTCGCGCAGGAATGCGTGGGCGGCGTCGCGGGCGGTGACGCTCTCACGCCCCACCCGCGCCAGCGGCCGTAGCGACTCGCCGCTCAGGCCAGGCTTGAAAGTGGGCACGAACGACGGATGGACCACGCCGCCGTTGCGCTCGAGGGCCGGCCGCCCGATGAGCGCCTGCCGGCCGATGAAAAACCGCCGCGCCAGCGGAGGCCAGCCTCCCAGCCGGTCGAGAAACCCAGGCTTCTCGATGAAATCGACGGCCGACGGCACCAGGTGCGCCCCCTCGAGCGGGTCTTTGGCTTCGAGCTTCCGGCAGATCGCGGGCAGATCGATGAGACGCGGCTTGCCGAGCGACTCGTCCCAACAAGCCACCGCGGAATTCGTAGTTCCCAGATCGAGCGCCCAGCCAGCCATTGAGGCTCATTATATAGAGCACACGCTGTCCATCCGCGATATTGGCGCGTAGGCACCGAGGGCCGCGCTGGCCTGCAACCCATTGGCGGGACGCCCTGTCACAAGCGCACAACAGGGAAGATCTCTGATGAGGCGCGAGCACGAAGCGTACGGCAGAGTCTCCAGGTTGTCGCAGACGCCGCAACCGGTTGCTCAATGACACTGTCTGAAACCTGAGGAGCTACGACCCATGCACTACACAATTGCCGACGCCCTGATCGTCATCGCGCTCACCGCCGGATTCCTCGGCTACCAGTACCTGAAGCGCCGCGATCAGCAGCAGCGGCTCGACCTCGTCCACGCCGAGCGTCTGGCGGCCATGGAAAAGGGTATCCCGCTTCCGGAAGTGCCGATCGACCCGCCCCCGAGCGCATGGCGGCGTCCGCCGGACCCGAAGACCCCGCTCGCCATTGGCATCGTGCTCACGGCGTTCGGTGCCGGCGCGATGGCGATGCTCGCCATCGTCGCTCAGGGGCAGCCGTTCTGGGCGGTTCCGCTGCCGGTCGCGATGATGGGCCTGGGATTGATTCTCTTCTACCGGCTGTCCGTCTCGTCAGCGCCGTCCGGCCCGGCGCCGCGTCATGGAGGCTGATGGCGATCTCGTGGCACGCGCCGCGGCGGGTGATGAGCAGGCGTTCGCGGCGCTGCTCGAACGCTATCGCGACAGGGTCTTCCGCCTGGCCGTATCGATTCTCGGCCAGGCGTTCGTCGGTGAGGCGGAAGAGGTGACGCAGGAGGTGTTTCTTCGCGTCCACCATGCGCTCAAGTCGTTTCGCGGCGAGTCGAAGTTCAGCACGTGGCTATATCGGGTGACGTTCAACCAGACGATCAACCTCAAGGCGCGCGTGCGCTTCAACGCGCCGCACATCACCGACGAGGCCCTGGCTCGACAGGCGGCGGCCGACCCGGACGCGCTGACGCGGCTTGAACGGACGCGACGCGACGCCGTGGTGGCGGAATGCGTCGCGGAGTTACCCGCGGCCTACCAATCGGCGCTGCGGCTACATTACTGGATGGGTGAAAGCATCGCCGAGATCGCAACTCTGCTCGGCGTGCCGGAGAACACGGTGAAGTCCTACCTGTTCCGCGCGCGCCAGCTTCTACAGTCGATGTTGAAGAACCGAGGATATGACAATGCCTGAGCCAACTGAGATCGAAGCGCTCCTCCGGGACTCGATGAACGCCGTTGCCCCCCCGACGCTGACGCCAACGTTCACGCAGCGAGTGACGACGCGGTTACGGCCACGGCAACTGAGCGCCGGAGCCCAACGCGCGCTGCGCTTCTATGCGCTGGCGGCCGCGGTAGTCTCCGTCGCGGTGATGCGGAGCCAGGCTGTAGAGTGGAGCCTGATCGCCGTATCGCTGGCGGTCACGGCGGCGATCGGCGCCATTCTGCGATCACGGCTCAGGTAGCGCGCCGCCTGCGATTCCCCGCCCTCTCGTCCCACTATCAGGGTGAACCGGCGACCGGGCTTCCTCCGATCGCCTTCTTTCAACCGATTGGGAGGAGATCCGCCACGGCCGACACCCCGTACTCCGAGATCCGCTACAATCCGGTCCGGCAGAAGTCGTCACAGTCCAGGTGCCCACTGGAGCGCAGGGTCAGTTTGCACATGTCAGGATATACCCAACAGACACACGAACCACGAAAGAGAGGCTCCATCATGTTGTCACGTTGCTTCAAGCTCGCCGCGGCATTCGTCCTGGCTGCAATCCTCGGAAACTCGAGCGCGGCCACGGCCACCAATCAATGCAACTACTGGTATCTTTATGTCTACAATCAGCACAGCGACACGGTGACCTACAATCTCGGTAACATCCCCGAAGGAGGCATCGTGGGGGGCAGCGCGACCAGTGGCACGATCCCGCCGGGCGGTTCGGTATACTTCTATTTTGGCAACCAAAACTCAGGAAAGCAGGTCTACGCCGGAGGCCACGTGACGATCACGAGCAGTTCGGGCGCGAAGGTGGGATGGATCGATGCGACCGCATCTGATTCCAACGGATGCTTATTCTCTGCTTCCGCCAGCTTTACCTCCCCCTATACAGGCTGCGGCAGATTCAATCAGGGCAACTCGCCCAGTGCCTGCACCTCGCCCTGCATGTCGACGGCCTCGGCGAGCGACAACGGCGAGGGGAACTCGAACCTCAATTCTCAGGTAAAAGCCCCGAACGCCGCCTTCACGATTTGCAAGTAGACGTATGGCGGCCGTGGCCGCACGTGACCCGTGGGTCCGCAGGATGTTACGATTGGAGGTCTAAAAGTGGCACGCGCAATTGTCATCAAGAAGGCGAGCCGCACGGCGGCTGAAAAATCAGTTGCCAGCCCGGTCGACAAGGCGAAGCCGAAGGCACGCCAACCCAGCAAGCGCACGGCCGCGCCAGTCGTCGCCACGACGCTGCCGGCCGCCATGACTGGCAGGGCAAGCCCCGCGAAGGACGGGGACGAGCCGGTTTTTGCCTACATCCGCAGCCTGCCGCAGCCGCAACGCGGCATCGCCGAACGCGTCGACGCCCTGGCGGCCAAGACGCTGCCGGCCTTGAAGCGCTCCGTGAAGTGGGGAATGGCGTGGTATGGCGTTGGCGACGGCTGGTGCTTCTGCTGCGGCGGCTTCGCCGGCCACGTCAAGCTCACGTTCGGGCGCGGCACCGCACTCCAGCCTGTACCACCGGTTACGCCGGTGGGGATGGGCAAGGACTCGCGGGGCGTGGACCTCGAATCGGTGGACGACCTCAACGAACTCCAGGCCGCGTCATGGATGAAACAAGCCACGGCCATCCCCGGCTTCGGGAAGAAGCGATGAGCCCGGCGAATGCCGGCAAGTGGCTGCGCAACGCGCAAAATTCGAGGTTCGAATCAGGACACCACAGACGCCAGTCTCGAATTGGGCCGACCGGACGCGGAGTTTCCCGCAGTTTGAACGGGCGGTAGCCTAATCGGCTTCGAGTTGAGCGGCGGCGTTAGCCGTCTGCTCGAACGAGCGGGTTATGCGACCCACCTCCACCTATAATCTCTAATAGATCTGAAAAAAACATATCCAGGCATCGCCTGCTTTTACCCCAATCGAACATCTGCCCCTTGATCTTTGTCGATGCCTCCACGAGGGCGCCCACGCCTCCACGTCGTACCGCCACAACCAAATCTCCTTCTAACGACCAAACATCCGAAGGGAGAACAGCCTCAAGCACGCAACCGTCCTCCTCTTGATGGACATGACGTAGGGAAAGGCCACGGAGAGAGAGGGCGCAGAGCGTTGCAACCAAAGTTTTCCCCGGGGGAGATGAAAGGTGCTCAACACGGCTTTTGCCTGTCCTCACCCTAGACTTTGCCAAGATCGGATATGCAGCAGTGATTACCTTTGAAATCGGAAGCCCAAGAGGAACCGAATCGCAAAGCTTGAGAAATTCTTCTCCTGTTATTACTTTTGCATCATGATTCGTATAAGAGGCGACTTTACTGCGGACCTCTGGAATCTTTAGTAAAAAATCATAGCGCACTTCGTTCGACCAATCGGAGAAAAGAGCGCCCGAAGAGCCATCACTTTTCTCCAATGGCTTCCCACAGGAAGAGCAGAAGCTCCCCTCTGCTTTGGCCCCACAGTTTGAGCAGTACATAGCAGATCTCCTGATACTCTCGCATAACGTCTTGATGCTTCACCGTGCGGCCGGCGCAGCCGGCCGGCCGGTGGAAGCGAGGGTTCGCCGGCCTCCCCTTCGCTTCATCAATTGCTCCAAGACCTCATTCTCTTGCGGCGACTCGCTTCGCCCTCAGCTTATCAACCTCCCCGAGGACGGTTCGCAGCGCTCGCCGGTACCGAAACAGATCTCCAAACGACAAGCTGATCTCGTGATCGGCTCTGACGTCGGCAACACCAGCCTTCTGAAGAATGGCGATCGTCGATGGGTTTAGGCGTCCGTTGGCGTGAACGATTGCGTTTCGTAGCGCGCACAACTCAAGTAGGCCATTGGCCGCCCATTGATAGCTTGGACCCAGCTTTGACTTTACCCATTCAGCCTTGGCTGTTAGGTAGTTAGGTGGCTCTGCTCCAGCCTGGGCAATCAATTCCGACAAGCACTCGTCTGCAAGGACAGCGAGATTTACAAAGAGAATTCTCACAATGTTCTCTGAAAGAACTAAGGGTCTTCCGGAAGTAGTGTGGGTGATTTGAGTGTCGCCACGTAGTAGGAAGCCCTGCCGGTGTTGGTCTTGAAGGGGCTTGACGAGGAGCGTGAAACAGGCATGATGTTCCGATGGCTTCTTCAA
>JBDSHF010000056.1:0-8411 GCA_039918595.1 Thermoanaerobaculia bacterium | reverse complement strand
GATGTCCCTGCCCGGTTCTTCTGGCCCGCGGGCTTTCTACCCGCCCCCGCCGGCGCCGGCGTGGATTCCCCCCTCGGTCTGGGCCCAGGGATCGAGCGCCTCGGCCAGCTCGTCCGGCGGCAGGACGTTCTTCTCCAGGCAGAGCTCGCGCACCGTCTTGCCGGTCTTCACCGACTCCTTGGCGATCTCGGCGGCGGCGTCGTAGCCGATCCTCGGCACCAGCGAAGTCACCATGGCGAGCGAGCGCTCGACCAACTCCTCGCAGCGCTCCCGGTTCGCCTGGATGCCGTCGACGCACTTCTCCGCCAGCAGCCGCGAGGCGTTGGCCAGGATCTCGATCGACTGCAGCAGGTTGTAGGCGATCACCGGCATCATCACGTTGAGATCGAAATTCCCCCCCATGCCGGAGATCGTGATCGTCGCGTCGTTGCCGATCACCTGGGCGGCCACCATCAGCACCGCCTCCGGGATCACCGGATTGACCTTGCCCGGCATGATCGAGCTCCCCGGCTGCAGGCTGGGGATGGTGATCTCGCCGATGCCGCAGCGCGGGCCCGAGGCGAGCCAGCGGATGTCGTTGGCGATCTTGGTCAGCGAGGTGGCGATCGTCTTCAGCGCCCCCGAGGTCTCGACGGCGGCATCCTTCCCCGCCATCGCCTCGAAACGGTTGGGCGCCGGCACGAACGGCGATCCGGTCCGCTCGGCGAGCCGGGCGATCACCTTCGGCGCGAGCTCCGGCGGCGCGTTGAGCCCGGTGCCCACGGCGGTGCCGCCGAGCGGCAGCTCGGCCAGGCGAGGCTTGACCGACTCCAGCCGCGCGAGGGCATTCTTCGCCTGCTGGGCATACCCTGAGAACTCCTGGCCGAGCCGCACCGGCACCGCGTCCTGGAGATGGGTGCGGCCGATCTTGACCACCTTGTCGAACTCCACCGCCTTGCGGTCCAGAGCCTCGGCCAGAATCCTCAGGGCCGGCTCCAGCTCCTCGACGATGGCGAGGTAGGCCGAGACGTGGATCGCCGATGGGATGACATCGTTGCTCGATTGGCCGTTGTTGACGTGGTCGTTCGGGTGGACCTTCTTTGAACCGGCTGTCTTCGAGCCGGCTGTCTTCGAGACAAGACTGCCGCCGAGCAGCTCGACCGCCCGGTTGGCGAGCACCTCGTTGACGTTCATGTTCGTCGAGGTGGCCGAGCCGGTCTGGAAGACGTCAAGGGGGAACTCGCCGTCCAGCTTGCCGTCGATCACCTCCTGGGCCGCCTGGCGGATGGCCTGGGCGATCTCGCCGGGCACCGAGCCCAGCTCCTCGTTTACCACCGCCGCCTCCCCCTTGATCATCGCCACCGCCGCGATGAACCGCTTGGGCAGCGTCAGCCCCGAGATGGGGAAATTGCGCCGCGCCCGCTCCGTCTGGGCGCCGTAATACGCCGCGGCGGGGACTTCGATCTCGCCGAGGCTGTCCTTTTCGATCCGGGTGTCGCTCATCTCTCCTCCTGATTCCGGGCCGGACGGCCCGGCCCCGTATCGTATCGGAAAGAGAGCGGGAAAGGCCTCGGTGCTCAGGGCTCGACCGGGCAGTTCCAGCGGCCGTTGAAGCAATAGCAGCTCAGGGGCTTGCTGCCGGCGACCAGATAGCACGTGCGGGTGCTCCCGTTCGGCGAGCACGGGGTGTTGTTCACCTGATAGCACAGGCTTCCGACGCTGTAGCCCTCGATCGCGCCGAGCAGGCTGAGCAGCAGGGTGAGAAGGAAGATCTTTTTCATGCGTTCCATGGGGTTCTCCTTTCAAAGCCGAGTGATGGGCTCTCTCCTTGAAGGGTGCTTCACCGGACGGGTAACGAGCCCGTGGCTGGAGTAAGATCCCGACGTGAGCGAACCAGACATGCAGGGCAAGACCATCCTGGTCACCGGCGCCACGAGCGGCATCGGGCTCGAAGCGTCCGTCGAGCTGGCCCGCCGCGGCGCGCGGGTGGTCATGGTCGGCCGCGATCCTGAGCGCACAGAGGCCGCCGTGGCCGGCGTCATCGCGCGGAGCGGCTCCCGCGACGTGTCGCACCTGCTCTGTGATTTCTCGTCCCAGGCCTCGATCCGCGCGCTCGCCGCGGACGTCCTCCGTGGTTTCGACCGGCTCGACGTACTGGTCAACAATGCGGGCGGCGTCAACAAGACCCGGCGGCTGACGGTGGACGGCATCGAAATGACCTTCGCCGTCAATCACCTCGGCTATTTCCTGCTGACCCACCTGCTGCGCGACCTCCTGGTGCGCAGCGCCCCGGCGCGGGTGGTGACCGTCGCCTCCGTCGGCCATCGGGGCGGCACGCTCGACTTCGCGGATCTCGGATTCGAGCGTGGCGGCTATTCGATCATGCGGGCCTACACGCGCTCGAAGCTCGCCAACGTGCTGTTCGCCGCCGAGCTGGCGCGCCGCCTCGCGGGGACGGGCGTCACCTCGAACAGCCTGCACCCCGGCACCGTGGCCACCAACATCTGGTCCGGCGCTCCGACCTGGGCGAAGCCCGTGATCCAGATCCTGCTCCGGCCGTTCTTCCTCAGCGCGGAAAAGGGTGGCGCCACCATCGTGCAACTGGCGGCATCGCCTGAGCTCGAAGGGATCACCGGCAAGTACTTCGAAAAAGGCAAGGCCGTAACGCCATCCTCACCGGCCCGGGACGAGGCCCTCGCGAAGCGGCTCTGGGACGTGAGCGCCGCAATGGTAGGGCTCGCCTGATCTCCAAAGACAAGGCACCCTGTCCGTAGAGACGTCACAGCCCGTCCACGACACCCTTCCGCAGGCCACGGGGACGGCGGGACGTCTCCGAGGGGGCAACGCGGGTACGATCTTCACCCGCCTTATCGGGGCAGGATGATTCTTTGCTCAATCGATGAGAAGGGAAGGCCCGAGAAAGTGTGAACACTATTCTCTGCTCTCAACGAGTTTCGGTGTTGACCGTCAGAACGTAGAAAACCCGCACCGGACGGCCCTCCAAAGTCGCCGGCAGGAAAACCCACTGCTCGATGGCGTTGACCGCCGCGATGTCCAAGGCTCTTTCCGCGGTCGCGCTCTGGACGACCTTGGCCTGGCGCACACATCCGTCTTCGTCGATGACGGCTTCCACCACGACCTTCCCCCGCGACGCTATAGGGCGGGGCGGCACCTGATAAATGATCGTGGGCCTGCTGACCTGCCCCTCGGTCCCATCGGACTTCAGAGGCTGGGATTCCGAGGGCTCCAGGGGAACGTGCCTCTTCTGTTTGCAGAGCTTGATGCGCTCCCGATTGGAGAGAGGAGCGGGCGCCTGACTCTGGGCCCAGGCCTGCGCTCCCATGACCAACGCCAAAGACATCAGGACCGAGACGCGGAGAATCTTCATGGCGTTTCCTTTCGTGGTCACTCTCAACGGTCAGGCCCGTTGGAGCGCAGGGCCCGGGTGTCCGTCGCGTCGGTGGTCAGGCAGTACCGGCCGAAGCTGACGACGGTCGTCACCAGGGTTCCCAGGAAGAAGAGGGCCAGCAGGAGCCCGGCGAGCAGGCGCAGCCGCCGGGAGAATCTCCGGGGCGAGGAGACCATGTCCGGCGGGGTTTCGAGGATTCCGATCGGATTGACGCGCGGGGGTTCCACCTGATGATTTTACTCGAAAGCCGGTCGTCCAGCAGCCCCGGGGGCTCTCATTGGCCGTTGCCGTGGGCCTGGACAGTGTCGTAGATGGTCTTCGCGCCCGTGAAAGTGGGCTCGATGTCCTCCTTCTGGTCCTGCAGCCCATGGTCGTTGTCCAGCCTCCAGCTAAACATGCCCCGCAGTTGGTTCTTCAGCGCAAACAAGGTGGCGTCAGCGGTGTTCTGGAGCGTCGTCTGCACACCGCTGTTTTCCGTACAGACACCGCCCATCAGAATGCCGGCTCGCACGCCCGCCTGGATCCAGAGCGTGGCATTCGGTGTGTTCCCCGACGAGTAGTCCTGCAGCTCGATGGCGTCGACGTGCTGGTTGAACGCCTCCACCGCTCCTTCGCCGTACAGACCGGCAGGTCCGCTACCCGGCCAGGGGGCCGACACCGCGATCCCGAGGCCTGCCTCCTTGAAACGCGGACCGAGTTGCGACACCAGCTCCGCCACATCACCCCTACCATTTTCTTCCGCGTCAATGGCGATGCCGTTCAGGCCCTGTTGCCGAAGGTAGGCGACAATGTGTTCGGTCGAACGGTTGTTGAACTGACGGTTGTCAGCGACGGTATCGGAGAGTCCCGTGCCGCCGGGATCAGTACCCGCGTAAATCCGGACGTTCGACGCCTGCCTTCGAATCTGGGCCAGGACCTGGCCCGCAAACGCCCCGTTGAGGGTCAGGTAGTATCCATCACCGCCCTCCTCGAACACGCTGAACGCCAAGTTGTAGCGGCTCGCGTAATGGAGCGGGACCTTCCCTTGCACGAGGTTGTCCAGACCCGTGCTGTTCCATGTGTCATACCAGGTAGCAATCTCGAAACTCATCGGTTGAACTCCTGTAGTTGTGACGGTTGTTGGAGCGACGTTCCGTTGAAGGGTGGCAAGTTTCGCGGTCCGACCGTCCCTCAGGAGTACGCTAGCACCTCCTGCCTGCCTGGGCTACCTTCTCGGCTCATACCGGGCGGCTGACGTCTCCAGATTGGCGACTCGGCACTATTCGGGTGGAACCTATCTCTCGGTTCGGGTAAA
The DNA here is from genome assembly GCA_039918595.1 of Thermoanaerobaculia bacterium. Lineage (GTDB taxonomy): Bacteria > Acidobacteriota > Thermoanaerobaculia > Multivoradales > UBA5704 > DATARR01. The sequence goes on along the minus strand of JBDSHF010000056.1, from coordinate 3,729 downwards.
TCGAAGCTCAAGGAAGCACTCGCGGTGAGGGGCCCTTGCCAAGTGCATCCAATCCTGTCGTCGGCGCATCAGCACTCGTAGAGATTGAGGGCAGCTCTGCAGCAGGATGCCTCCAGTGGACAGCAAGATAAAGGCGGAGTTCGGCAAGGACGCCAATTGCAATCGCATTGCGTCGCACTGCTTCTAGCAGAAGCCTCCAAACAGCTCGAAGCTGTTCATGAGAAAACTCCGCCAGGACCGGCTCCCCGAGCGCCCTCTCACAGACGGCTGCCGCCTTGGCGAGATCCCCTTCTCTGACATGCACGCCAAAGACATAAAGAAGGTCGAGCAGGGCATCTTTCCATAGGGCAAGCTGAAGGTCAGAAGAGATGACCTCGCCGAATAGGCGTTCCGCTTCCTTCCTGTAGCCCAGAGAGTGGAGAAGGCGCGCCCCGATGAAATCCCTCCTGACTCGGGTCCTTCCCACCTCTGGCCGGTTCAGGCATTCATGAAAAAGACTTGCGGCCTTTGGAAGCTCGTTCAGCCAGATCAGGCAATCGACTCGGAGCAGCCGCGCCAGAATCGCCAAACCTGAATCCTCAGGAGAGAGGAGTGGGATGGCACTCTCAAGCAATGCCAGCCCACGCTTTGGATCGGGTTCCGCAAGTACATTCGCGGCTTGGATCAGCGTTCGCCCGACCGAGCTCCAGTCCTCCAGATCTTGATACAAGCCGCGGCACCTCTCAAGGGTATCCACAGCCTCTTTGATCAACCCCTGGTCGGCGAGCGTTAAGCCGCTGATCGACAAGAGGCGTGCCTCGAGCCGAGGACTTGCTGGGCCCTTCCGGAGCAGATCCTCCGCCTTGTGCAGAGCAGCCTTCGCGCGGGCCCACTCCGCCGCCCTTCGCCTGGAATTCGCAAGCTCGATCCAGGCTCCCGCGTTGAGGTCAAGCTTCAAGGCCTCACTATAGTGGTGCGGGTCCATTCCATTGATCGACAGGGTCGCAAGCACCGCGAGGTGTTCCGCCGTCTCGTATCCGGTGCACGCCCTCAATTCCCGGACCAGCAGATTGGCGAAGCTCAGAGAGCGGCAGATACTCAACTCCCGAATCCTCTCCTTGCGGGCTTGCAGTGACAATCCACGCATTGCCGCCCACTCGGCTTCGGCGAGAGTTGCCTCCAGGGCTGTTTCCTGCTCGATGGTGAAGATCTGAGAGAGCAGGCGAAGCGGCCCCGCGGGTCGCACGCCCTCCCGCCGCAACCCGGCAACCACTTCGCGGGCCACCGATCGGCACATCGTGCAGGAGAAGACATGGTTCGAGACATGGTCTCTCTCGCCCGGACCCGCGGCGCCGCTCAGAACCCGGCGCAGCACCTCCTTCCCCACATGGTTCATTTAAGGATCTCCAGGAATGCGTACCGTTCTCACACGATTTGAGTCTAATTCGCGGAAACGCTCTTGTACGGTCATACCGGGAATGAGGAACGGGGGCCGGCTCCTGGAAGACCGGCCCCCAACGCTCTGGTCTCAGCCGTTGGGATCGAGTCCACCACCGGTCATCTCGAGATGCGCCGGCGGCGGAGGCGCGGTTAATCCATCTGGGTCCAAGCCACCGCCAGTCTTTTGAGGTACTTGAGGAGACAAAAGGCAATAGAGATACACGGAGACTAAGAGCAAGAACCGAAGCATGGCTTACCCCCTAAGGGTTGCCGGTCCGAGGCCCCATGCCTGGAGAGGCCACCCCTGCAGGTGAAGTGTGTGCTTCTGGATCGCTGGGGACAAGCCATAGAGCGGCATCTGGCGATTTGTCGTCCGGCACCTATTGAGGCAGTGCGGCTATCGCCTGACCCAAAGGAGGCAATGGAAATGGCACGGCATGGAGAGGTTCCAGTCCTTGAGACGGAGCGCTTGCGGTTGAGAGGATTCCGGCCTGCGGACCTTGACGAATACGCGGCGATACACGCCGATATCCGGGTTCAAGCGAGCATGAGCGACGGTGCTGTCTGGGACCGGGGTAGGTCTTGGCGGCATCTCGCATTCGTGATGGGACACTGGGACCTCGCCGGAGTCGGGCTTTGGGCAGTTGAAACCAAAGCCGGAGACTTCGTCGGGAAGATCGGGTTCTGGTGCCCAGAGGGGTGGCCGGGCCTTGAGCTGGCATGGGCTCTTGCCTACCGATCTTGGGGGAAGGGGTACGCCACCGAGGGGGCAAGGGCTGCGCTCAGGTTTGCCTTCGAGGAGGCAGGACAAGATCGCATTATCAGCCTCATACGGCCAGGAAATGAGAGGTCTGTCCGTGTTGCCGAGCGGCTGGGAGAGTGCCGCGAAGGGATGGCTCAGGTCTTTGGGCTCGACTATATGAAGTACGGCATAGACAGGAGCGGTTACCTATCTCTCTGGGCCGCATAAGCGGCCAGCCGGCCGGTTCGGCTGGCACCCTATTTCGGCCCGGTCGAGGTTCTCGACCGCGTGACGATGCAAGTCTTCGTCCGCGACCATTGCACGATGATCGCAGCACCCGTCCAATGTGACGTTGATGGAATACCGAAGGGGTCGCATTACGTAAGAGTACCGCCGGGTTAGGCGTTGCTGTTCATGAGTTCATCGTGCGAGAGAAAATGGCCTGGTGCAGCCAGCGAGGCGTTGCCCAGGTGAAGATCACGACGGCTTTGTTAGCCCAACCTGGCACGACGCTGGTGCGTCCAGCGTGCAACGCGCGGATACCGGCACGCACCACTGGTGCAGGCTGCATCATCAATAGCTTCAATGCGGGCGTGATCTTCTGTTGCGCCGCTTTGGCGAATCCAGTGTCCGACATGCCCGGGCAAAGCGCCGTAACCGTGATGCCATCGCGCCTGAGCTCGCGATGCAGGGCTTCGCCCAGGCGCAACACGTAGCCCTTGGCAGCTGAATAGACGGCGAAGTTCTGCACGCCTTGGTAGGCTAGCAGACTGGCGACCAGTAGGATTTTCCCGCGTCCTCGTGTCCGCATGTCTTGCGCAAAGACGTGGGTGACGGCGGTCAGGCTCGCGATATCCAACTGCACCATCGCCAGCGCCGCGTCCAGCTTGCAATCCAGGAAAGGGCCTTGCAGTCCGTGGCCGGCGTTGTTGATCAGAATGTCGATCTCAATGACACGCTCGCGGAGCCGTTGATGCAGTTGGATGACTGCCGCCACATCTGAAAGATCGACCTGCTCCACGACGACATCAATGCGGAACTGCTGGCGTAGCACCTCGGCGAGTCTTTGCAGCCGGTCCAGCCGGCGCGCCACCAAGACCAGAGAATGGCCTTGCTCGGCATATTGGCGGGCGAACTCCTCACCGAAGCCACTCGATGCCCCGGTGATGAGAACCCACGATTTGTCCATTGTCGTCATTTAGTCACCCGCAGTTGGTAATGGATGGGTCAATTTGGAAAGCATGGCTAGGCCTTTTGAGCCCGCGCAATGAGGTTGATTGCTCTTGAGGCGAAATAGCCGCTAAATAAGCCGTATGCAACGCAAACCGCCCCAATGAAGGCGGGCTCGGAAACGATGGCCGCATTGAATGCTTGCATCACAGCGAAAACATACTTTGTGAAAAATATTGCCATGATGACGGCAAATGGCAGCCAGCTGCCAGGTATGAAGAATTTGTGAGCTTCGTGATCGTAGGAAATTCTCTTATCTCTGAAAAGAAGGTATCCAATGCCCGCTGAAGCCAACAGGGCCAAACCCCATGTCGCAAGGGGGAGTGGCGTTAAGCCAA
>JBDSHF010000055.1:0-7365 GCA_039918595.1 Thermoanaerobaculia bacterium | reverse complement strand
GCGGCCTACTTTCTATCCTGGAAGGAGACGAGCGCCTGGGTCCCTTCCGCGCTGGTCGAGACGATCACGCTCACCTCGTGCTTGCCGTCCTCGCTCTTGCCGGAGACGGTGCCGCCGGTCTGGCCGTTGTTGTTGAAGGTGCTCTTCTCCGGCTTGAAGCCGTTGTTCTTGAGCTGCGCCTCGTAGTAGTCGAGCACCTTGTTGGAGTCATCCTTGGTGCTGACCGAGAAGGCGGCCGAGCGGGTTTCGTTGGTGGTGGTGTCGAAGGTGCCCTGGACCGTGCCGCCCGGGTATTCCGGCAGCCAGGAGGGGAGGGTCTGCTTCGCGCTGCCGCCGCCGGCGTTGAAGGTGGTGACCTGTCCCTTCTCGTCGGTCACCTTGAGGGTGCCGCCGTTCTCGCCGGAGGCGCCGAAGGTCGCCGTGCCCTTGTCGGTCTTGACTTTGAAGCCGCTGAAATCGCCGTTCTTGGCCTGCTCGGCGCTGAAGGTGGTCACCTCGCCGGTCTTCTTGTCCTTGACCGTGAGCGTGTTGGTCTTCTTATCGGAGCTGACGAGCTCGAGGTCCGGGTTGGCCCTCACCATCAGCTCGGCGGCGGTCAGGGTCGGATTTTCCGCGAACTTGTCGACCGCGCGCTTGGCGAACCAGCCCATGATACCGACGGCGATGCCGGCGAGCACCAGGAGGACGATGCAGCCGACGCCTACCCAGGCGAGGGGGCTCATGCCTTTTTTGACGGGAGGCACGCCTGGAGCGGGGGGTACTTGCGAGGTTCCGTTCATGAGATTGCCCTTTCTGGCCTTAAATCATCGACTTTTGTGCGTAGAAGATACCATCGAATCCGGCGTGCCGGATCGTGCGCCTGCCTGTTGGGCGCCGGGCGGGCGGGAAAGTTTCAGTGGCGCTCGCCGGGAGGCAGGGAATGGGGTGCCGCTTGCCAGCGCGGCCCCGAGCGGCTAGACTCTCCCGGCTCCTGGATTCGGGAGTGTCCCGCTGGGGTACCTTGTGCCTGGGTCCCGACCCGCCGGCATAGCTCAGGGGTAGAGCTACGGTCTTGTAAACCGTAGGTCCCCGGTTCAAATCCGGGTGCCGGCTCCAGCCCCCGGTCCGGCGCGACGCAGTTCTTTGGAGGTGTGGCCGAGTGGACAATGGCAGCAGACTGTAAATCTGCCGGGCTTCGCCCTACGGAGGTTCGAATCCTCCCGCCTCCACCATTCTCTTCGTTCGCGGTTCGATTCGCGGGCGCCTGTTCGCGGGAGTAACTCAGGGGTAGAGTCACAGCCTTCCAAGCTGTTGGTCGCGGGTTCGAATCCCGTCTCCCGCTCCATTCCTCTCTCAACCGTTCCAGGATTTGCCAGGGCCGGTGGCGCGGCGCGCCCCGGGAGTGGTCCCTTTTGGACAGAACCCTCGCGTCAGAGAAACGAGGACTTCTCAGAAGGGCGGCAGGGCCCGCTTCTCCAAGCAGGTATCCGGTCTCTCGATCAGGAGCAGACCGGCGCCGGCCCGCGGAGGATGGTTCCGAGAAGCCTTGCAACGGAAAGATCTCTCGCCTCGCGCGATGATCGAGCGGCTTCGGTGCGCCAGCCGGACGGCTGGCGCGATGAGAAGCCTCTGGGTTAGGCCACTAGGGGCGAGGATGGGCGAGAGATCTTCCCGTAGGGTTACGGTTCGGGATCCAAGGCCACACTGATCTCGTACGTGCTCTCGTCATCGCCCGAAACCTGGACGTAGTAACGGCTCGCCGCCAGGGCCGCGGGGATCTCGAAGGTCAGGCCGGTGTCCAGGAGCGTACCCTCGCTGTCGTACAGGCCGGCTGACACGTCCCCTCCCGTGCTTGCAACGGTGACCGTCGCGGCATCCTCCTGCTCGAACGTGAACACATCGTAGTCCGCTGTGCTCGGCGAGTCGATCTCGCCGCTGGTGGGGCTCCCCCCCATTTCGATCGGCGTGGCGCAGAGAAGGCTGTTGCCATGATCGTCGACAGCGCCCAGATGGCAGACATCGGTGAATGAGGCGAAGACCTCGAAGTCACCGGTGGCGTTGACCCCCGGGGTGACCTGAATGCAGTGGATTCCCGCCGGGATGACGGCCTGCAGCTCGCCCAGACCTGTCCCCAACTGAGCGCTATCGATCAGTGGATGGGAGGTGGAGGAACCCTGCGTGTAGACCGAATCCTGAGCGCCGTCGCCGTCGCCCTCGAGGACGAGCACGCCGGGAATCGTCGTGACGAGCTTGACCACTTCGCCGTCCCACTCGTCGACCCCCTTCTTCTTGCTGGTGGTGGTGCCGTTGCTCAGTGCCACGGCTCCGGTCGAGCTCTCCAGGGCCGCCTGGCAATCCTGGGCCGCGGCCGGGCTCGAGTTGGCAAGCGCCGAAATGGCGAAAAGCGCGATGCAGGGGATCGAAAGAAAAGTGTTGCGGATGCAGGAGCTCTGATTGGACACGGACCTCTCCCTTTTGAGCCGGACGGCTCCGAGAAACGTTGAAAAAACGTTGCGTTTCTGGGATCCGGCCCGACCGCCGAGGCGGTCGGGCCGGTGCGTTCGCCGGCCGGCTTCGAGGCGTCCCAACTTCGCCTCAGGCAGGGACTAACGGGGGGTTTTACAAAACTGGCGGGAGCGTGTCTTAGGGGAGGAGAAAGCGCGCGGCCGTCATCGCGGTCCGCTTTGCGAGGAAACGGAAGACACCTTGAAAATCGCGGGGATCTCCTGGGGCCGGAAGGAAACGAAGACTCTCACCGGAGAGTCCGTCTTCACGTCTCACGTCCGTGTGCTGGCCGGGAGAGAGTCGCTCGATCCGCGCCGTCTCGAGCAGCTCTGGAGCGCCTTGCGGGCCGCGTTGCGAAGCGAGCTCAAGCGGCGGGGGCTGTGGGAGACCCCGCCGGCCTATCTCGGCATCTACGGCTGGGAGGCCTGGGAAGCCTGGGGGGAGGGGGGCCGGAAAGAGACGGCTCTGGAGGAGCTGCTGGCGGAGTGCTACAGCTATATCTTCGTCCTGCGCCTGCGCAGCCTGGAGGCGCAGCTCAAGCTCAAGGAAAATATCGATGGCTTAATATTCCTCAACATCCGCCACTTTCTCCATGAGCGCCAGAAAGAGCACGATCCCCTGGGCTCGCAAGTGTTCCAGGTCCTGCAGTCGGCGGTGAGAACGGCGGTTGCCGAGGGGGATTTGTACGTGCTCGAAGGCGATGAGCGGATCCGCAATCTCACGGTCCTGAGCGTCTCTGCGAGCGGTCCGGCCCTGGAGCCCGCGCGGGAGGGGCTCGCCGCCCTGGTGGCCCGCTGGAACGACGAGCTGCTGCCCGATCTGGTCACTCTGCGCGGCCACCGGCAGGAGGAGGTGGTCCGGCGGCTGCGCGAGCGGTTGACGGAGCTGGGAAGAGAGGGCTTTGCAACCTTTCGCTTCAAGGATCTGGTCGATCCATTGAAAGCCGACGTGCGGGCCCGATGGGCGGCGATCCTCGACCAGTCTCAGGGGGAGGCCGTGCCGCGGATTGAAGAGGAATCGCGGGGGACTCGGGCCCGGCTGGTCCCGCCGGATACTCAGATCGAGGAGCGCCAGCTCTTTCGCAAGCTGGTCGACTGCGTCATGACCTCTCTGAGGCGCCTCGACATCAACGAGAAGACCCGGGACTACCTCTCGACGCTCTGGAATTTCGTCCGGCTTCAGGCCTCGGAAGGAGAAGAGCCGGGAGCGCCGGCCCTCCGGCTCGATCCATGGCTGGAGGAAGCCGAGGGTGAGGAGCGCCCGTCTCTCCGCAGGCTCGCAGAGCAGTTGCGCATTCCCCGCGAAAGGCTGCCCGGCCTGTACGAGACCCTGGGGGATCTCCTGGAGCGGTGCCGCGCCGCCAATTCCGGCAGAACCGCCGTTAGATCATTATTGGGGAAGTCTAGGCCGGGGAAGTCTAGGCCGGGAAACTCTAGCTTTCGGAATGGAAAGGGTGGACCCGGTGCCCATTGATCTGAACGGCATGCCTCCGCAACCGGGCGATCTCTTCGTCCTCGCGGCGACGGCGGACCTGCCGGTGGAGTGGGCGATCCTGGACCGGCGGCCCGGGAAGGCGGCCGGCGAGCTGCTGGCGGTCCCCGCGGATACCCGTCCGTTCGCCGGCAGCGCGGACGTCGAGGTTCCCGCCGAGCTCTCCGGCGGGCCGCTCAGCCTGCGGTGCCGGTTCGGCGTCTGGCTGGATGCCGCCCTTTTCGACCCCAAGCTGCGTTCGGGAGCGCTGACGCCGGACATCGTGGCCGAGGCGCTCCAGCGTTTCCGGCGGGTGGAATCCGGAGATCTCGAAGCCTCTCCGCTCACCGAGGAGGTGGACGCGGATCCCGAGTACGCGGACTGGCTCCTGGAGGTCCCCGAGCGCGCCCGGGCCCTCGCGGCCGCCGTCAAGCCGGCCGCCACGCGCCCCTCTCCGGCGGTCACCTGGACCTCGGCGTACCGGCTGGCGGCGGTGTTCGCGCTCCTGGCCGTCGGGCTCTCGATCTGGGTGGCCCTGCTGCGCCGCGACGTGGGCCGGCTCTCGGCGCCGATCTTCGACATTCCCGTGAACGAGGTCGTGCTGGGAGCGGGAGACCGGGGGAGTACGGTCCTGGAAATCCCGCGCGGAGCGAGCCACGTCCTGCTGCTCCTCGTGGTGGATGCCGGAGTTGCTCCGCGGGAAGGCCGCTTCGAGATCGTCGACGCCGGCGGGAGAACGGTATGGCGCGGCCCCCGTGTGCATCTGATTCCGGCGGGGGAGCTCAGGCTCGTCGTGCCGCGCGGCCTCCTGGTCGACGGCAGGTACAGCGTCCGCATCGTTCCGGAGGCCGGTGGGCCTGCCATCGCCGAGAAGACCCTGAGGATCACGACCGGTGAGTAACGATCCGGTCGCGCGGCGCATCACGTTCGCCTTGTGCAAGGTCTTGTGCACGGTTTTATGCACGGTAATAACCGCAGCCGCGTTCTCCGGCTGCCAAGCCCGGCGCGAGAGCGGCGGGCCAGGAGACAGGAAAATGAAGGAGCCGGTACAACTCGAGTTGGGGCATCCGATCGTGCGCGATCTCGCCGCGGGCGAGAGCCATTCTTATTTCGTCCGGCTGGAGCCCGGGCAGTATGTCCGCCTGGGCGCCGAGCAGAGAGGGATCGACGTCGCCCTCGACCTGTTCGCGCCGGACGGCGACCTGGTCGCGCATATCGACAGTCCGAGCGGGATTCGTGGAACCGAGCGGGTCTCGGAAGTGGCGAAGGCCGCCGGCGACTATCGCGTGGACGTGAAGTCCGAGGAGGGCTCGGCGAAGCCTGGCCGGTACGAGATGCGGATCGAGGACCTGCGGCCGGCGACCGGGGAGGACCGGACCCGGGTCCAGGCGGAGAGGGTCTATGGCCAGGGGGAGGAGCTGAGGAGGAACAAGGACTGGGACAAGGCGGCGGCGAGCTACGAGCAGGCGCTTGCCATCTGGCGCTCGCTGCCGGATCGCGGCGAGGAGGGGCTGGCGCTCTACCGGCTCGGAAACATGCGCGAGAACCTGGGGGAGGCCAGGCAGGCCCTCGAGCTCTTCGGCGAATCGATCGCCGCCTACCAGGCGGCCGCGGATCCTCGGGGCGAGGCGACCGCGCTCAACGGGCGGGGCGTGCTCCTGGCTGGCCATCAGAAGACCGGCGAGGCGCTGGCTTCTTCCCAGCGCGCGCTGGAGATCTTCCGGAAGCTGGAAGACCCCCATGGCCAGGCGAGCTCCCTCAACACCATCGGCGCGGTCCATACCGCTCTCGACCGGACCCGTCTGGCGGTCGAGGCTTACGAGGAGGCGCTGGGCCTCTGGCGGCAGCTCGGCGATACCCAGAACGAGGGGAGGACCCTGCTCAACCTGGGAGGATTGTATGTGCCGCAGGGGAAGCTCCAGGAAGCGCGGGACGCACTGGAGGCCTCCCGGCGACTCGCCGAGCAGAGCGCGGACGCGGAGCTCCTCTGCACCGCCTTGAGCCATCTCGGGGAGCTCGACCTGCGGCAGGACCGTATCGCGGAGGGGAGGACGAATCTGGAGAAAGCCCTCGCCCTCCAGCGCCAGGCCGGGGACGGGCAGGGGGCGGCGGTGACCCTGTCCAACCTGGGAATCGCCCGGCTCAAGGCGGGAGACCTGGACGGCTCCTGGAAGACCGAGGAAGAGGCCCTGGCCCTCTTCCGCAAGCTCGGGGACACCGCGGGAGAAGGGATCGCGGTCTCGAACCTCGGGCGCGTCCACTACGCCCGCGATCAGGACAAGGAAGCCGCGGCGCGCCAGCGGGAGGCGCGGGCGCTCTTCGAGAAGGCGGGCGACCGGCAGGGGATGGCACTGAGCCGTTTCGGCGCCGCTCGTTCGCTGGCTCGCCTGGGCGATCTCAAGGAGGCGCGCCAGGAGCTCGAGCCGGCTCTCGATCTGATCGAGAACCTGCGCGACGACGCGCCCAGCCTGGGCTTCCGTACCTCCTACTTCGCCACCAAGCAGCACTACTGGGATCTCTACGTGGACATCCTGATGCGGTCGCGCGAGGAGGCCCTCGCGCTGCAGGCTTCCGAGCGCCGCCGCGCCCGCAGTCTCCTGGACGCGCTGGCGGAGACCGGCGCGGCGGTGGAGAGCGGGACGGATCCCGCGCTGGCCTCCGAGATCCGGGATGCCGAGCAGCGCTTGCGGGCGGCCGAGACGAGGCGCTCCACGATGATGGCCGGCGGCGGTGACCCCCTGGCCGCCATCGAGGTGAAGATCCGCGGTCTCCTCACCCGACTGGATGTGCTGAGGACCCGGATGCGCGGGCAGAGCCGAATCGCGGAGCTGGCGCCGCCGGCTCCGCTGACGATCGGTGAGATCCAGAAGCGCCTGGTGGACGTCAATACTCTCCTTCTCGTCTACTCCCTGGGAGAGGAGCGCAGCTACCTGTGGACGGTCTCGCCGCGGAAGATCGAAAGCTACACCCTCCCCGGGCGGCGGCAGATCGAGGATGCCGCCCGCCAGCTTCTCGACCTGTTGCCGCGAGCCAGCCGCGAGGCGCGGAGCTCCGAGCCGAGGGCCGCGAAGGCGCTCTCCGCTCTCGTGCTGGCTCCGGCCGCGGAGCGGATCGCCGGCTTCAGGCGCCTCCTGATCGTGGGCGACGGCACCCTCCAGCTCGTGCCGTTCGGGGCGCTGCCCGTTCCCGGGCCGCCGGAGAGCGCCGCCGGCGGGGAGCGGCTCCTGGTGGAAAGCCACGAGCTGGTGAGCCTCCCCTCGGCCTCCGTGCTCGCCATGCTGCGGCGGCGGGAGGAGGGGAGGACCCGCAAACCGCTGGAAGAGCTGAGAATCGCGATCATCGCCGATCCGGTGTTCCGGGCCGACGATCCGCGGGTCCAGGGGAACGGCGTGCCGAAGGTGGCTTCGCCGC
>JBDSHF010000054.1:0-10286 GCA_039918595.1 Thermoanaerobaculia bacterium | reverse complement strand
CATGCCCCGCCGTAAGAAGAGCCGTCTGCAAGCCCGGCTCGAACCGATCCTGCTCAACGCCGGCCTCTGGGTGTTCTCCTCTACCCTCGGGCGGCTGCCCTGGCGCGCCGCGCAGCGGGCCGGCCGGACGATCGGCGCCCTCGGCTGGACGCTCTCCCGGCGCGACCGCCGCCGCGCCCTCGACCATCTCGCCCTCGCCTACCCGGACGCCTCCGAGGCGGAGCGCCGCCGGATCGCCCGCGGCTGCTTCCGCCATTTCGGCGAGATGCTCGGCGAGTGCCTCCATCTCTTCCATCGCGACTGCGATTTCGTGCGCTCCGTCGTCGAGGTCCAAGGGTGGGAAGAGATCGAGAAGGTGCGGCGCGCGGGGCGCCCGCTGATGATCGTCACCGGCCATTGCGGCAACTGGGAGCTGCTCGCCGCGGCGATCAACTGTGCCGGCGTCGGCATGGCCGTCGTCGCCCGCCCGCTCGACGAGCCCCGGCAGCAGCGGCTGCTCGCCGGCCTGCGCGAGCGCTTCGGCACCCCCACGATCGAGCGCGGCGGCGAGGGGGCCGTCCGCCAGCTCCTTGGTACGCTGCGGCGGGGCGGCGCGCTGGGCCTCCTGATCGATCAGGACACCAAGGTGGAGGGGGTCTGGGTCCCCTTCTTCGGCCGTCCGGCCTTCACCCCGGTCGGCGCGGCCAAGATCGCCCTCAAGCAGCGCGCGGCCGTGGTCCCCGTCTTCATCGAGCGCCTTCCCGATGGCAGGCACCTCGCCCGCTACCACCCCCCGCTCGACCTGCCTGCCGATCCGCAGGAGGCGACCGCCCTGATGACCGCGAAGATCGAGGAGCAGATCCGCCGGCACCCCGAACAGTGGGTCTGGATGCACCGGCGATGGCGGCGGCAGCCGCCGGCGGGGTCGGCGGACCCCGGCATGATTGTTGAGTAGTCTCTGGCCCTTCCGGTCCGCCCGCAGGGCGGAATTTATCCAGCCTGGGGTGTCAACCCCAGGAAGGGATTCGCTGGAGCTTTGGATCGGCAAGAGTATGCCAGCCTCCTACCTGGGGTTAACACCCCAGGCTGGATAAATTCCGCCCTGCGGGCGGGCCTCAGACCGCCAAGAAGCCAGCCTCACTCCCGGCAGCCTGCTAAACTTCCCCGCCGTGCACCCCCGCCTCCCCCTTCTCCTTCTCGCCAGCCTGCTGATCCTCCCCTCTTGCCGCCCCAAGTCGGCATCGGAGTCGGCGGGGACCTGGACCCGCCTCGACCTCTGGCAGGCGGCGCCGGTCGTGGAATCGACTCCCCTCGAATGGAAGGAGGCGACGTTCCAGCGGGTCTCCTATCTCGGCGCCGAGGAGGTGCGGGACATGCGGCTGGTCCCGGCCCAGCAGCTCATCGCCTTCCCCAAGCGGACCGCCGGGCAGGTGCGGGCCCTGGAGCAGCGGGCCAGCTCGCGCGTGCGGTGGACGCTCCAGCCCGGACGCGACGCTTACTTCTCTTTCGTCCCCCTGGGCTCCACGAACGGCTGCGAATGCACCTATCGGATCGGCATCCGCGAGTCACCGGACCGGCTGAAGGAGCTCTTCCAGGTGGCCACCGAGCCGGTCGGCCCCATCGCCCCCGCGGCGGTGGAGATCGACCTTGCCGCCTATGCCGGCCGCAAGATCGACCTGCTCCTGCAGATCGACGGCTCGGCCGCGCACGCCCCGGATCAGCCGGTCCCCAGCGTGCTCTGGGGGAGTCCCGCGGTCTACAGCCGCAAGGATCTCCCGGCCGCGCAGCAGGCGAGCGCGGGGGACCGACCCAATATCCTCCTGATCGGCATCGACACGCTGCGCGCCGATGCCCTCGGCGCCTGGGGCAGGGAGCCCAGCCCGTCCCCGGCGCTCGACCGCCTGGCCGGGGAGAGCGACGTCTGGCTCGACGCCTACACCGCCTTCAACGTCACCAACCCGAGCTTCGCCTCGATCCTGACCGGCCTCTACGGCAAAAACCATGGCGTCTACGATCTCAAGACGCCGCTGCCGCGGAGCCAGACGACGCTCGCCGAGCAGCTCGCGGGGGCCGGCTACGACACCCTCGCCCTGATCTCCGCCAGCCACCTGGGGGATCGCAGCTCCGGGCTCGGGCAGGGCTTCGCGGAGGTCCGGAACGCGACCGAGCAGTCCGCCGCCGAGATGAACGTCGACACCACGATGGACTGGCTCGCCTCCCACGCCGGCCGCAAGAAGCCGTTCTTCATCTGGCTCCACCTCTTCGATCCGCACACGCCGCACACGCCTCCCGAGCCGTACGCGCTGGGCTTCCGCCCCGCCGAGGTTCCAGGCCTCTCGCCGGTGCGCTCCTGGGTGCCCTTCCGCCAGCCCGGTCCCCGGGGCTTCACCGAGCCGGTGCTCGGCGCCAACCGCGACCTCTACTTCGGCGAGGTGGCCTATCTCGACCGGCAGGTGGGGCGCCTGATGGATTTCCTGGAGAGCCGCGGCCTGCTGCGGAACACCGTGGTGGCCGTGGTGGCTGACCATGGCGAGAACCTGGGGGAGCACGGCATCCGGTTCCGCCACGTCGGGCTCTTCGACACCACCACCCACGTGCCGCTGATGATCCGCTGGCCCGAGCGCCAGGGGCGAAGGATCGAGGGGCTGGTGCAGACGCTCGACCTCTACCCCACCCTCCTCGGCGCCGCCGGGCTCGCGGCCAACGCCACCGACGGCCAGGACCTGCGCGCGCTGACCGGCGAGGGGCACACGGGGCGCCGCGCCGTCTTCTCCGAGCACGCCGGCCGGCTCGGGGTCTCGGTGCGCACCCGCGAGTACCGCTATGGGGTGAACCAGGGGAACGCCCCCTTCCCCGACGGCCCGTACCTCTACGATCTGAAAGCCGATCCCGGGGAGACGCAGAACCTGGCGGGCCGCGGCCTCCCCGTCGAGAAGGAGCTGAGCGGCTTGGTCCTCCGCTGGCTCGCCGACCGGCGCAAGAGCCCCACCCCGCAATCGCGGGACCTGACGGAAGATGAGATTCAGAGGCTGCGGGCGCTGGGGTATATGGGGGGCGGGAAGTAGGATGGAGAGCCTACTCCGCCCCGTCCGCCGCCGCCAGGTCCGCCTCGCGCCGCCGGCGATACCGGGCGGCCAGGAAGGCGGCGCTGACTCCCAGGAAGTAGAGGGAGATCGCGGGGACGGCGAAGATGCAGAGGTTCACCACGTCCGGGGTCGGCGTGATGATGGCGGCGGCGATGAAGATGATCACCACCGCGTGGCGCCAGAAGCGCAGCAGCATCCGGGGCGAGACCACGCCGAGCAGGGAGAGCAGCAGGATCAGGATCGGCATCTCGAACATCAGGCCGAGCCCCAGGATCACCGTCAGCAGGAACCCGAAATACTTGTCGGCGGTGATCACCGCCTGCAGGTCGCGGCCGAGGTTGAGCAGGAAGCCGGCGCCCATCGGGAACGCGACGTAGTAGCCGAAGGCGCCGCCCGCCAGGAAGAACATCGTGGTGAAGAAGATGAACGGGAACGCCAGCTTCCGCTCGCGGCTGTAGAGGCCGGGCGCGATGAAGGCCCAGAGCTGGTAGAGCAGGAACGGGGAGGCGATGAACAGCGCCGTGAACGCCGACATCTTGAAGTACAGGATGAACGGATCGGTCAGCGCCAGATAGGCGAGCTTGATGTTCGGGTCGATCCGGTGGAGCGGGGCGACCAGGAACTGGAAGATCTTGCGGTAGTAGGCCCAGCAGGGGATGAACGCGATGGCGATCGCCAGCACCGCCCAGACGATGCGCTTGCGCAGCTCTTCCAGATGCTGCATGAGCGACATCCGCGCCAGCTCGTCCTGCTGGCGAGTGGTGAGACGCGGCGGCCCGGGTGGAGGCGCGGGAGGAGTCATCCGTAGTGGGGTGTCAGGGCCGGGAATCGATTCAGCGGGGCTCCGGGAGATCCGGAGGAGCGCTGTCGCCAGGAGGAACCGCGTCGGGCTCGGGGCTGGAAGGGAAGCCGGCCGACCGGGGCTCGGTCATCTCCGGCGCCTCGCGAGGCCCCGCCACGATCACCGGTTCGTGGTACTTCGTCTCCGCGGGATCCTCGAGCCGGCGGGTCCGCAGCACCGCCGGCGCCGGGTTCTCCTCGAGCGCCAGCTCGGTGTTGATCGACCGCTTGAGCTCGTCGGTCGCCTTGCGGAACTCGGCCATGCCACGCCCCAGCGTCCGCCCGAGCTCGGGCAGCTTCTTGGGCCCGAAGATGAGCAGCGCGATGATGAAAATGAAGGCGATTTCAGGCAGACCGAGCGAACCCATGGAGATCCTCCAAGGCCCCGATCATTGAACCAGGAGCCTTGCAAAGTCAAGGGACGGGGGCCGGGATTCGGTCCAGTGGTAGTAAACTGTCGGCATGAGACGTTCTTGGCGCATCGCAGCAATCAGCCTGTTCATTCTTGCGCTGGCGCTCGGCGGCCTGCTGGGCGACCGGCTCCTCGCGGTTACGGATGAAACCCGTGACTCTCTTCGTCTTTATACCGAGCTGGTGAACCTGGAGCACGACCGTTACGGAGCCGACGTGAGCTACCGCGACCTCGTCTACTCCTCGGTGAACGGCATGCTCCGCGCCCTCGACCCCCATACGGCCTTCCTGAGCCCGGAAGCCTACGAGGGGATGCGGGAGAAGCAGCAGACCAGCTTTTACGGATTGGGAATCCTGGTGGGCGTGCGCAACGGCCAGCTCACCGTCATCTCCCCCCTCGAGGGCACCCCGGCCGCCCGCCTCGGCGTGCAGGCGGGGGACGTCATCAGCACCATCGAGGGGGAGCCGACCGAGTCGATGACCCTCGACGACGCGGTCGGCAAGCTCAAGGGCCCCAAGGGGACCCAGGTCAAGATCACCATCGTCCGCCGCGGGCTGCCGCAGCCGCTGGCGATGTCGGTGACCCGGGCCGAGATCCCGCAGACCACCGTCCGCCAGACCTACATGCTCAACCCCACCACGGGCTACATCCAGCTCACCGAGTTCGCCCGCGGCTCCGGACAGGAGATCGCCGACGCGCTCACCAAGCTCCGCGGCTCGGGGATGAAGCAGCTCGTGGTCGACCTGCGCAACAACGGCGGCGGCCTGCTCGACCAGGCGATCGACATCGCCGACCAGTTCCTCCCCGAGGGCTCGATGATCGTGCAGACCAAGGGGCGGACGCGCGACTCGTTCCAGTCCTACCGGGCCAGCGGCAAGTATCCGCCGCTCGACGTGCCGGTGGTGGTGCTGGTCAACGAGGGCACGGCCTCGGCCTCCGAGATCCTCTCGGGCGCCCTCCAGGACCATGATCGCGGGCTCATCGTAGGCACCCCGAGCTGGGGCAAGGGGCTGGTCCAGACGGTCTACAACCTCTCCTACGGGGCTGGCCTGGCGCTGACCACGGCCAAGTACTACACGCCCTCGGGCCGTCTGATCCAGCGCGACTACACCTCCTACTTCGACTACTACACCCACTCCGACGCGGGCTCCCCCGAGCTCACCGGCAAGCCGGTCGACCCGAAAGACGTCTTCCACACCGATCTCGGCCGCAACGTCTACGGCGGCGGCGGCATCACGCCGGACGTGATCGTCAAGGACCAGGAGCTGGCTCCCTACGAGCAGTACCTGCTGGCCCACAACGCCTACCTCAACTTCGCGGTGGACTACGCCAGCCGGAACAAGGTGACGGCGAGCTGGAAGCCGGACCCGGACAAGCTGCTGACCGAATTCGGCCAGTGGCTTCTCAAGGAGAAGGTCGCCACCCGGGAAGAGGTCGAGAAGAACCTCGCCAACCAGGAGCTCCGCGACGGCTCGGTCCTGCAGATCCGCGCCGAGCTGATGAACGCGGCCGCCGGCCAGGAGGCCCGCCACCGCGTGCTCTCCGAGGGGGACATCCAACTCCAGCAGGCTATCAAGCTCTTCGACCGGGCCGCCAACATGCTGGCCCAGCGCCGGGAGAAGGGAGCGCCCAAGGTGGAGCAGGGGACGCAGAGCAAGGGGATGTAAAGCTAAAACCTACAGATCCTGAACGGGAAAGGCCGGCGGTGACGCCGGCCTTTTTTGTTGGGGCCCCCACCCCGAATCCTCACCCCCCGGCCCCTCTCCCACCGCACTCCCCCCGACCGGGAGAGGGGAGCTCATTCGGGCGTTTTTGCTCGTAGGGTGCGCTGTGCGCACCAGAAACGGCGATGGTGCGCACAGCACACCCTACAAGCACGGCCTGTCCAGCCAAGTTCCCCTCTCCCGGTCGGGGGGAGTGCGGTGGGAGAGGGGCCAGGGGTGAGGATTCGGGGTGGGGGCCGTGCCGGAGTCCGGCATCCGCTCCTTGCCTGGGGCGGCCCCCTCCTGGCCTCCCCCTGGAAGGGGAGGAAAAAACCTACTCCTCCACCCCGTCCCGCGCCCCGTCGATCTCCTCGAAGTAGTCCGGCTTGACCAGCACCTCGCGGGGCTTGCTCCCCTGGGCGGGGCCGAGGAGGCCGTCGCGCTCCATCATGTCGATGAGGCGGGCGGCGCGGGAGAAGCCGACCCGCATGCGGCGCTGGAGGAAGCTGGCCGAGGCCTGGCGCTCGGCGATCACCAGCCGGGCGGCTTCGTCGTAGAGCTCGTCGTCGTTGTCGCCGCCACCGCCTCCGGAGCTGCCCTCGCCGTCCGGCGGCTTGAGGACGTCGGGATCGAGCTCCGGCTTGCCGAGCTTCTTGAGCCAGCGGATCAGCGCCGCCGTCTCCTGCTCGGAGATGTAGGCGCCGTGCAGGCGTATCACCCGCGACGAGCCGGGGGGCATCATCAGCATGTCCCCCTTGCCGAGGAGCTTCTCGGAGCCCACCTGGTCGAGGATGGTGCGCGAGTCGTGGCGGCTGGCGGTCGCGAAGGAGATGCGGCAGGGGAAGTTCGCCTTGATGGTGCCGGTCAGCACGTCCACCGACGGCCGCTGGGTCGCCACGATCAGGTGGATGCCCACGGCGCGGGCCATCTGCGCCAGGCGGGCGATCGAGGTCTCGACGTCCGAGGAGGAGACCATCATCAGATCGGCGAGCTCGTCGATCACCACCACGTAATAGGGCAGCGGCTTCAAGTCGGCGGCGGTGAACAGCGCGTTCCCGCCGTCCGCGCTCTCAGACAACGAGAGGCGCTGCTGCGTCTCCGGGTCGGAGATCGCCCGGTTGTAGTAGGCGATCGAGCGCACGTGGACCTCGGCGAGCAGCCGGTAGCGGCGCTCCATCTCGGCGACCGCCCAGCGCAGGGCGTTGGCGGCCTTCTTCGGGTCCACCACCACCTCGCACTTGAGGTGCGGGATGTCGGCGTAGACGCCGAGCTCGATCCGCTTCGGGTCGATGAAGATGAACTGCACCTCGTCGCGCGTCGCCTTGTAGAGGATCGAGGTGATCATGCTCTGCAGGCCGACGCTCTTGCCCGCGCCGGTGGCGCCGGCGATCAGCAGGTGGGGCATGGTGGCGAGGTCGGCGTAGTAGGGCTCGCCGTGGATGTCGGTGCCGATCGCCATGTTGAGCACCGAGGGGGACTTGCGGAACCGCTCGTCGGCCAGCATGTTGCCGAGGCGGATGATCGAGCGCTCCTTGTTCGGCACCTCGATGCCCAGCGTCGAGCGGCCGGGCATGCGGTCGATGCGCACCGATTCGGCCTTGAGGGCGAGCGCGAGGTCGTCCTGCAGATTGACGATCTGGCTGACCTTGACGCCCGGCGCCGGCTGGAATTCGAAGACGGTGATCACCGGGCCGGGGCTGATCGCCTCGACCGTCCCCTCGACGCCGAACTCGGCGCAGCGGGTGCGGATCAGCTCACCCCGGCGGACCAGCTCGACCTCGTCCTGCGCGGTCCGACCCTCCCCCATCTGCAGGAGGTTGACCGGCGGCAGCGTGCCGGGAGCGATGTCGCCGGCGAAGGGGAGCTCCTTCTGCGGCGCCGGCTTCGGCTTGAAGACCGGAGCCGCGGCCGTGGGAGCCGCGGGACGCGCCGCGGAGGGAAAATCCTCATCCTGCTCAGGCATGGGAACCGCGGGCACCCGGCGGACCGCAAACTCCGCCTCCCCCTTCTTCTCGGTCACCCGCCCGCGCATGGGAAGGTCGAGGCGATCCGGCGGCGGCGCCCCGACGGACACCCCGGCGGCGGCCATCGACGGCCGGTGCGCCTCGGGGGTCGCGGGCGGGGTCTTCTTCTGCTTCTCCTCGGCCACCCGCTGGAGGTGCTTGGTGATCACCCGCCGGCGGTTCCTCTCCTTCTCCCGCCGCTCGTGCCGGCGCTCGCGGGAGAGGGTCCAGTTCTGCCAGAGCTGGCGCAGGTGGTCGCGCCAGGCGGCGAGCACGTTGCCCAGCGTCGACTGCACCGCCAGCGCCGTGCCGAGGGTGACCGCCGAGGCGAGCACCACCAGGGTGCCGGCGAGATTGAGCCGCGACTGCAGGAAGTCGGCGAGCAGCACGCCGAAGGCGCCCCCGGTCTTGATCGAGCCGTCGGTCCAGACGATGCGGCCGAAGCCGATCTGGAGGAGGGCAGGGGCCGAGGCGAGCAGCAGCGCCGCGCCAAACCCGCGCCCCACGACGCGCGGAGCACCATGCCGCCGCAGCCGCCGCCAGCCGGCGATCAGCAGGAACAGGGGGATCAGAAAGCAGGTCAGACCGAAGAACCCGAACGCCACCGCGGAGACTTGCGCCCCCACCGAGCCGGCCCAGTTGTGTGCGTGGGCGTCCGCGGCGACGCTGTGCAGCAGGCTGGGGTCCTGGGGGTGATGGCTGCCGAGGCTGAGGACCAGGAACACGGCGACCGCGAGCAAAAGGAGTCCCAGCAGCTCGTTCCCCTTCTCCGGGGAGAACGTGGGCCGCTCCGGGCTCGTGCTCTTCTTGCGGACGACGGCGACGGACATAGCTAGAATTTAGGTGAACGAATCTCTCGCAACTAGGCATGAAGTCTAGCACATCGGAGGATTTTGGCCCTCGAATCACGCCCCCCCTCCCGACGGAGGCGGTAGAGACGTCCCAGGTCCTTAACGACACCCTTCGGAGGCCACCGGGACCGCGGGACGTCTCCGGCGGAGAGCAGATCGTCGCCGAGGGCAAGGCCGGACCGGGGCAGGCGAGCTCCTCTTTTCTCGCCTTGCCGAGCAGGCCCACGATGGATGGTCGTGGCCTTCTCGCCGGAGTGGCGGATGGAGCGGCAAACCCTTCGAAGAGACGTTACGCGGTCCCCGTGGCCTGCCCAGGGTGTCGTTCAGGACCTGTAACGTCTCTACCGCCTCCGCCGTAAGGTTGTCCGGGGCTCAAAGCCCCAGAAGGCGCCGCAACACGCCGCCTGGCCTCACGAACCAAGCTTGGAATGCTGCGGGCAGGACCCAAGAAGCGGTATTCCCTCCTTCAAACACCGCTTCTCGAGCTTGAAACGCCGCATTCTCTCGCCTCAAGGCGTTGACCAGACGTCCAAAGACATCGCAGCGACGGAACGGCATCACAGTCCGCGCCCTTTTCGTCGCGGCATTGACGCATTTAGCCGTGAAATGCCGCATATTCCATTCACAGAAACTCGCCAATGCTGCAGCCAGGCTCCTCCATGCGGCGAATAGCCGGAGAAATGCCGCTATGATTACATTCAGCACCGCAACGAAGACCCGATCCGACGCAACTCTTCGGCTCAATACCTCTTCTTGAGGCCACGTCGCGGCGTTTCTCCTAATGCACCGCTACCCGGAGAGGGGGAATGCTGCATCTCAAGCTTGCTGGGCTTCTCTAGTAGGAATGTCTCCGCGTTTGGCGTGGTATCCTCTTCGGCTCAAGGAGTCTTTGCCGCAAAGTCCGAACAGATTTCGGCGACTGAGACGGGGAGTGCCGCGCCGTCAGGCCGGCATCGTTCCTCTCGCGGACACGTTGCGGCGATTCGAGGAGATTTCATGAGCTCGAAGCTTTCCGTCGCGGAAGTTCTGGCGAACCTGGAGTCGCGGGCCGCGTTCCACCGGGAGCGCGAGACCTTCCACGCCCAGCAGGAGGAGCAGCACCGGGAGGAGCGCGCCCGGCACGCCGCGCAGCTCGAGAAGGTGCTCCATAACCTGGAGACCTTCCGGGCGGCCTCCACCTCGGCGGTGGAGCTCGTCGAGCAGCCACATGCCTCAGCCCCCGCGCCGGCCGAGCCGCAGGTGAAAGCCCCGGCCTCCGGAAGGGCGATGGCGAGCCGCTTCATCCGCTCCGTCGTCGAGAGCCGGCAGGAAGGCAAGCCCTTCGGAGCGAGCGCCGTGACCGCCGAGGTCAACCGCCGCTTCGCGGACCGCCTCCGCCGCCCCATCGACACCCGCATGGCCTCCGACGTCCT
>JBDSHF010000053.1:0-8507 GCA_039918595.1 Thermoanaerobaculia bacterium | reverse complement strand
GGCCCGTCTTCATCCACCGGGACGACTGCCCGTCGTACAACGGCGAGGAGTTCCCGCCGGAGCTCCGCGACCTGCCGCTGACCCTCGAAGCTTACGGCCCGGACCGCTGGATCGTGGCCCGCGAGCGCGTGGCGGACGGCGAGGTGGACGCCGCGATCGGCCGGCTGCTGGCGCGGGAGGAGGTGGGGTACATCCATGTGCGGAACACGGAGGCGGGGTGTTACATCGCGCGGGTGGAGCGGCTCAAGGATGGCAGCGATCCGGAACTTCTGGGATGATGATGGAGGGCTGAAAGATTCTTTTCAGTCCTACTTCAAGGAGTTCCCATGAAGAAGACCGCCCACAAGCTGACCTTGAACCGTGAAACTCTTCGCCATCTCAATACTCAGAATCTGACGGACGTCGCTGGTGGGACCTATCCCGATCCGCCGAGCTATGTTTCTTGTAATATTAGGATTTGTCCGGATCAGCCTACCGATTCTGCACGATCGTCATGCTGCGCCAACGCCTGACCTGAGTGGAAGGGCGGGGCGGCGACGCAACGTCGCCTCGCCGGTCGCTCCGGATACCGATCTCAGAGCAGCTCTCTAAAGGACTCGAACTTCATCCGGAACCTTTTGGGTTCGAGGGCGCACTTCAACTCGTCCGCCTCTTCGATTGTCAAAAGGCCTCTCTGGATTGCCAGTACTAGGAGGCCGGGAGTGTTGAGGACGCGTCCCGGACCGAGCCGTGTCTCGGCCTCCCTTCGGAAAGCCCTTTTCTCGTCGGATGCCACCAGGGCACCTCGATATACGGCGAGGGCGAGGCAGGCAGCTTCTCCCATCCCCAGGCGCTGTCTCAACTCCGCGAAGAGCGCGAGCTCCGCGATTTCGGAGATCGCGATGTCCCCGAGGTCCCCCTGGCTCCGGGCGTCCTCTACGAGCATCCTTTCCCGCGCGCTGACGATCTCGGCCAGAACTTCGACCGGCGCGCGGAATTCCAACTCCGGCAGCGAGCCCAGAAGATCCAGACGATTTACGAAGGCGAGATTGAGGAGGACGTTCGCGTCCACCAGAACGAGGCGCTGGGGCACCCGTGATTACCCGAGCACCTCGGGAACGAGAGGATCGCCATCTTCCTCATCGAGCCCTGCGCTGGCGAGGATCGCTTCGAGGGTCTCGCGTCCACAACCGACCAGACTGCCCAACTCGAACAACTTCGTGCGGCTGATTTTCTCCCGCCGGTAGGCCTCCATCGCGAGTCCCAGGAATCGAAGCCGGAATCCCTCCCGCGAGGTGGTGTGGTCCGGCTGGGGAAGGTCGAGCAGATCCTCGATCTGCTTTCCCTGGCCGCCGTTCTCCCTGGCGAGGAGCTCATCACGTTCCGCCTGCGCCAGCATGCGCAGGTTGGACAAGCGATAGATGGCGGCAGTGCGGCTGACCTGGAAGTGGTGGGCCAGCAGGACGATTTCATACGGTCCCACCGACCGTGAGCCGGGCTCAGGGCGCACTTCGGCGCTCAAAGCCTTGTCGCCGTCGAAGATCTCGAAGCGCTCGCGGGAAGCCGGGCCGCGGCCGAGGTCCGCTAGATGGGATCGGACTCCGTCATCCGGCATCAGGAAGCTCGCGGCGAAGCTGTTGGCGCGTACCTCCGCAAGGTCATCATGCCGGGATGCCAGGCTGATGACGCCCCGCTGATTCCGGTCCAGCAGGACATGGCCGTATTCATGGATCCAAGAAAAGCGCCGCCTGAGCCGGTGATGCCGCAGGTTGATGACGATCGAGGGGCTTAAGCCCTGCTCCATCAGGGTCAGACCCGAGACCTCGTCTGCCAGGTCCAGCATCGCGGTACGGATGCCCTGATCTTCCAGGAACTCCGAAGCGTCCCAGAGCGGCCTGGCCCCGAGGCCGAGGCGCCGGCGCTCCTCGGCCGCTACCTGGACACCTTGTTCGATCGCCTGCCAGCGGGTGCGGGGCGGATCTACGCCATAGGCCGGAGCCCCGATCTGGGAGCGGTCCACTCCTAGAAGCAACTCAAGGGATGCCAGCTCGCGCGCCAGTGCCAAGCTATCGCGGAAAGCGTCCAGCGCCTCCTCGCCAATTTCCTTCGAGGCCGTCCGAAAGAGGGCGAGAACGGTCTGGCTGGGATCGAACTCCTCCGCCAAGAAGTCCCGAACGTCCCTGCCGTACAGCCGAGCGAGTTTCGCCAACTCCAAGCCCGTCACCGTCCGATTTCCTAACTCGATCTGGGCGATGGAGGGGCGAGAGAGCTCAAGGTGGCGCGCCACATCCTCCTGCCGGAGGCCGGCGGCTTCCCGGGCTTCCCGAAGGCGACGGGCGAGATTTATAGAGGCAGGTTTCATGATCTCTCTTCCGAGCTGATGTTAGCAGAAAGAGCTGGCCATGGACGTAATAGGGTAAATGTGTTAGAATATTGAACATGGAAAGCCATCCGGAAGTTCTTTCCGGACGGCTTCATAGTAAGGAGTGTGTATGTCCGATCTACAAAAGCCAGGTGAAACACCTAAAAGGCCGGGAGAGTACATCGAGCGTGGGCCTCGGGGAGGAGTAGTCCCAGATGCCCGGCAGGTCACCATCGAACCGCGGGATCATCCATTACCACCTACCCAAGAGAAGGGGCGGAAATGGGAGAGAATTAGTTCTCCTAGGCCCTGATAGCTTTACATCTGCTGACCAGCGGCTCCTCCTCCCGCCACGCCGCCTCCCCATCCGCGTAGTGCTCCAGCTTCCAGATCGGAATCTCCGCCTTGAGCCGCTCCAGGGCGGCGCGGCTGGCTTCGTAGGCGGCGGCGCGGTGGGGTGAGCCGATCGCAATCACCACGCTCGGCTCTCCCACCGGAACCTCGCCCAGACGGTGGACGATCGCCACCCGGAGGTCCTCGTGGGCGGCTTCGAGGTCGATCGCGATCCGGCGGAGACCTTCCAGGGCCATGGAGCGGTAGGCGCTGTAGGTGAGCTTCTCGACGGGGCGCCCGGCGTGGTGGTCGCGCACGGTGCCAAGGAAGAGCACCACCGCGCCCCGGCTTGGACCCGCGACGGCGGCCTCGACCCGCCCGGTGTCGATGGGCTCGTCGGTCAGCTCCGCCCGGAGGGGTTCCCCGCCGCCTCCCGAGACCGGTGGCAGCAGGGCCACCTCGGCCCCTTCCTCCAGACAGGTGTCGGGAGGGACGATCCGGCCGTCCATGGCGATCGCCATGCGCGGCCAGAGAGGGACAAGCGCCGGGTGCTCGCGGTCGAGCCGGGCGCGCAGGTCGGAGATCCGGCTGCCATCGGGGACCTCCAATTCGGTCTCGGTGGCCCCCAGGGCGTCCCCGGCGCTGGCGAAGGCGAGGAGGCGGATTTTCATGGAGGGATCGTAGCAGTTGCAGCTTGCGGGGGGAGGCGGCTGGATCGCCCGCCCGGGATTGAAATCCCGGGCTACCGACGATCGTCCCTCCGGGGCTCAAGTAGAATAAGCCTCATCTTCGAAGTCCCGCGGATCGAACTCGATGCCGTGCTTCCTCAGGAGGCCCATGTACTCTTCTTGAAACGACACCTTTCGGTGATGCTTTTCCTGGTTGAGGATGTACGCCCGTACCTCCGGCGCCTTTGAGGCGCTCACCGAGAACCCGCCGTATCCGACCTGCCAGGAGAAGCCTTCTGGAGGCGCTTCCGGCCGGTTGTTCATCCAATGAGAGGAACCTCCCTTGACGAGCTTCAGCACCCTCGCCATGGACAGGGTCGTCCCCCAGCCTGCCAGGAGATGAACATGATCCGGCATGCCACCCACCGCGAGCAGGATGCCGCCAGCTTTCCGAAGAATTCCGCCCATGTAGTCATAGAGGTCATTCCGCACCCCTGCGGTAATTGAAGGGGTCCGATACTTCGTGCTGAAAACAAGGTGATACCGGAGCTGCGTATACGTATCAGGCATGACGGTCCCATTCCTCCTGGCACTTATTGTCCAGATCGTAGCCAGAAAATCCCTCGGTCCGCAATTCATCAAAACTACGCCCCGGCTCAGGGGCGAACGTCGGTAGCCCGGGATTTCAATCCCGGGCGGCGAGGGCCGCGGACCTCCCTGATGAACCGACTAAAAAACCACTCCCCGGCCTTCCCCCATATAATCCCCCGGCTTCGACTTCCTGGGAGGACTTCGTGACGATTCTGGAGAGCAAGGTCAATCGGGGTGAGGCGTTCGAGCGGCAGGCCGAGCACTGGCGGCGGCGCAGCGAGGAGATCCGCGAGCAGGAGGACCGCATCCGGCTCGGCGGCGGCCTGAAGGCGCAGGACAAGCAGCGCGCCCAGGGGAAGATGACGGCGCGCGAGCGGGTCGAGGCGCTGTGCGATCCGGGATCGGGCTTCCTGGAGCTCGGCCTCTGGGTGGCCGAGGGGTTCTATCAGGAGTACGGCGGCGCCCCGGCGGCCGGAGTGGTGATCGGCATCGGCAAGGTTCATGGCCGCGACGTGGTGGTGGTCTCCAACGACGCCACCGTCAAGGCCGGCGCCTGGTTCCCCTTGACCGCCAAGAAGGTGTTGCGCGCGCAGGAGATCGCGCTCGAGAACCGGCTGCCGATCATTTACCTGGTCGATTCGGCCGGCGTCTTCCTGCCGCTGCAGGACGAGATCTTCCCCGACCGGGAGCACTTCGGCCGCGCCTTCTTCAATAACGCCCGCCTGTCGGCCGAGGGGGTCTTCCAGATGGCCGCCATCATGGGCTCCTGCGTGGCCGGCGGCGCCTATCTGCCGATCATGAGCGACGAATCGCACATCGTGGAGGGGACGGGCTCGATCTTCCTCGCCGGCGCCCACCTGGTGCAGGCCGCGATCGGCGAGAAGATCGAGAACGAGGAGCTGGGCGGCGCGCTCGTGCAGTGCGACATCTCGGGAGTGGTGGACCATCGCCATCCGGACGACGCCTCCTGCCTGGAAAAGATCCGCAGCCAGTTCGCCCAGCTCGCCGTGCCCCCCCGGGCCCCCTTCGCCCGCCGCGCGCCGGTCGAGCCGCTCTATCCGCCCGAGGACCTCTACGGCCTGATGCCGATCGACCGCTCGCGTCCGTACGACACCCACGAGATGCTGGCCCGGCTGCTCGACGGCAGCGAGCTCGACGAGTACAAGGCCACCCATGGCCAGACGCTGGTCTGCGGCACCGGGTGGATCGAGGGGCATGCGGTCGGCATCGTGGCCAACCAGCGCTCGGTGGTGCCGAAGCGGACGGGCACGGCTCCGGCGGACCGCGAGCTGCAGATCGGCGGCGTCATCTACTCGGATTCGGCGGCCAAGGCGGCGCGTTTCGTCGAGCTGTGCAACCAGAAGAAGATCCCGCTTCTGTTCATCCAGGACGTCACCGGCTTCATGGTCGGCAGCCGCGCCGAGCGCGGGGGGATCATCAAGGACGGCGCGAAGATGGTGAACGCCGTCGCCAACTCGACGGTGCCCAAGATCACGCTGTTCGTGGGCAACTCTTACGGTGCCGGCAACTACGCGATGTGTGGCAAGGCCTACGGCCCGCGCTTCCTCTATGCCTGGCCCTCGGCCTCGATCGCGGTGATGGGCGGCGACCAGGCGAGCAAGACGCTGCTCTCGATCCAGATGAAGAACCGGGGCGCGGACGTCTCGGAGGGTGAGAAGACCCAGCGCCTCGAGGAGATCAAGGCGCGCTACGCCGCCACCGCGGACCCCCGCTACGCCGCCGCCCGCCTCTGGGTGGACGCGATCATCGATCCCGCGGAGACACGCAAGGTGATCGGCTGGTCGCTGGCGTGCGCGGCGATGAACCCGGAGATCCCGGAGTTCAAGACGGGAGTGCTGCAGACGTAGGGGGGAGCGGCCTGCGCCGCCCGGGATTGAAATCCCGGGCTACCCACGGCCGTCCCATCCGGGACTCCCACAAACCTGTTTCCGCAGAGCCCCGGGCAGGGGCGACTGTCGGTAGCCCGGGATTTCAATCCCGGGCGCTCCCCCTACCCCGTATCCCACCGCTTCAAAATCATCTGGATCTCGTCGCGGTGGGTGCTCTCGTCGCGGATCAGGTCGTCGAACTCGACCGCGAGGCCGTAGTGGCCCAGGGCCTCGGCCTGCTTGCGGCGCAGGACGTAGCGCTGGATGGTCTCGATCTCGTCCTCCAGCGAGTTGCGGAGCATCTCCTTGGAGTCCTTGGCCGGCTTGACCGCGGCCGGCATCGTGGTCGGGTTGCCGCCCAGGGAGACGATCTTGTCGGCCAGGAGCTGAGCGTGGCCGAGTTCGTCGGGGATCTCGCTCTCGAAGAACTGGCGGAGCTCCATCCGCCACTGCCCCTGGACCTGGCTGGCGTAGGTGCGGTAGGCGATCACCGCTCCGTACTCGTGGGCGAGGTCCACGTTCAGGGCCTCGAGAAAGTCCTGCTGGCTGATGGTGTCGACCGCGCCCTGGTTGCGGACCGCGGGGTTTTGTTCTCCGTGCTTGTCTTTCTTGCTCATCTGGACTCTCCTCTCGGTTCACTCTCACGGGACCTCGGAGGCAAATCTCCGACCGTCCCAGCCCTGGAGGGGGCGAGCTTACACCCATGCTATCGTTGCCGCCTCTATGAAGACGACGAAGACGATCCGGATCGGCAACGGGCAAGGGTTCTGGGGGGACAACGTCGACGCGCCGGTGGAGCTGCTGCGCGGCGGCCCGATCGACTACATCGGCATGGACTACCTGGCCGAGGTGACGCTGTCGATCATGATGCGGCAGAAGCTGAAGAATCCGAAGCTCGGCTACGCCACGGACTTCATTGGCTTCATCCGCCGGGTGCTGCCGGAGCTGAAGGAGCGCAACGTGCGCATCCTCACCAACGCCGGCGGCCTCAACCCCAGGGCCTGCCGCAACCGGATTTTCGAGGTGGCGCGGGAGCTGGGGGTCACCGGGCTGCGGGTGGGCGTCGTCGACGGCGACGACCTGCTGCCGCGCCTGCCGGAGCTGATCGCCGCCGGGCACGAGCTCAAGAACATGGACACCGGCGAGCCGCTGGCGCCGCTGGTCGACAAGGTGATGAGCGCCAACGCCTATCTCGGCGCGCAACCGATCGTCGAGGCGCTCGGGGCAGGGGCGCAGATCGTGCTCTGCGGGCGGGTCACCGACACCGCGCTGGCGCTGGCGCCGATGATCCACGAGTTCGGCTGGGGCATGGAGGACTGGGACCTGCTCGCCGCCGGCACCATCGCCGGCCACATCATCGAGTGCGGCGCCCAGTGCACGGGCGGCAACTTCAGCCGCTTCTGGGAGGTGCCGGACCTCTGGAACGTCGGCTACCCGCTGGTCGAGGCGCGGGAGGACGGCACCTTCACGGTCACCAAGCACCCGGGGACGGGCGGCATGGTGACGGTCGACACGGTCGGCGAGCAGCTCGTCTACGAGATGAGCGACCCGACCGGCTACATCACCCCGGACGTGATCGCCGACTTCACCTCGATCCGCCTGCGCCAGGACGGCAAGGACCGGGTGGAGGTCTCGGGGATCAAGGGGAAGCCCAACACCCCATTCCTCAAGATCTCGGGCTCCTATCTCGCCGGCTTCAAGGCCTCGGGGCAGATCACCGTCTCCGGGCCGCGGGCGGTCGAGAAGGCGCGGCTCGCCGCCGAGATCGTATGGAAGCGGCTGGAGCGCGCCGGCGTCACCTTCGCGCCGGAGGACCAGGAGACCGAGCTGATGGGCACCGGCGCCTGCCTGCCGGGCATCCTGCCGGTGCCGGAGGATCCGCCGGAGGTGGTCCTGCGGCTGGGCGTGCGGGACGCCGACTCCACCAAGGTCGAGCGCTTCGGCAAGGAGATCGCGCCGCTGGTCACCGCCGGCCCCCCCGGGGTGACCGGTTTCGCCGGCGGCCGGCCGAAGCCGCAGGAGATCGTCGCCTACTGGCCGGCGCTGCTGGCCCGCGAGGAGGTCGAGAGCCGGGTCGAGGTCAGCGTGGAGGAGGCGTGAGCGCCGGCCGGCCGCTCGCCCTCGCCTGGTACGGCGGCGTGCTCGGCGGCCTGCTCCCCATCCTCCTCCTCGGTTTCATCTACAGCGCGGTCGCGGACCGCACCGTCTTTGCGCTCTGGGGACTGGTCCTCGGCATCTTCTGGGTGGCGCTGCTCCGCCAGGGGCTGGCCGCGGACTGGGGGCGGCTCCGCCTGCTCGCCGCCCTGACGCTACTGGCGGCGGCGGGCCTCGGGATCTTCGCCTTCCTGGAGTCGCGGCACCACGAGATCCTGGACCTCGGGTTCCGCGCCGTCTTCCCCGCGTTCTACGATCCGCTGGCCACCGCGCCGCGGACGGCCGGAATCCTGGCCGGCGCCCTGGCGCTGACCGGCGCGGTCCTGTTCCCCTTTTCCCGCAGACTGGAGATTCGATGAAAGTGAAGCTCGACGCCATCGCCCACGCCCGTTCGGGCGACAAGGGGGACGCCTCCAACGTCGGCCTGATCGCCCAGACGCCCGAGCTCTTCGAGGTGCTCCGCGAGCAGGTGACGGCCGAGCGGGTCAAGGAGCATTTCCGGCAGGTCTGCCGCGGCCCGGTGCAGCGCTA
>JBDSHF010000052.1:0-16336 GCA_039918595.1 Thermoanaerobaculia bacterium | reverse complement strand
CCCGGAGACGGCCTGCCCAAGCCGGTCGCCTTCCCGGACCCCGCCCTGGCCGCCGTGCGCGGCGAGCGCATCGCGCTGCTGCCGCTCCCGCGCACGATCGAGCTGAAGCTCGCCTCGGGCATGACCGCTCCGCACCGGCTCAAGGATCTGGCGGACGTCATCGAGATCATCCGCATCCTGCGGCTCCCCGCCGGGCTCGTGGAGGAGCTCGATCCCTACGTCCGCGAGAAATACCGGGAGCTCTGGGGAGCGGCGCAGGCCGAGGAACGGGAGTGAGGTCCGCGCCGCCTGGAGCGATCTGCCTTCCGAAAGGGCGACCGCAGGTCGCTCTCAACGTCGGCTCGTCCGGAGCCTTCAGATTGAGCGACAACTCCGCGCTGGACACCCTCCCCAACTCCCCCTAAGATCTCTTCTCCACCTGCAACCTGGGGAACGCCACACGCATGGCTCGCAAGACCTCTGTCCCTTCGCCAACGCCCGTCCTTGAGGACGGCTCCTTCTGGCATCGCAACCGGCGGGAGATCCAGTTCCTCATCCTCTTCGTGGTGCTGCTCGGCGGGGGGTTCTCGCTGATCTCGCTCAACTGGGTCAACGATCATGTGATCGAGCCCTTCACCGGCGGCATCGCCCATGCCAGCGGCGCGACGCTCAACCTCCTGGGGCAGAACGTCACCCAGACCGGGACGATCCTGCGCAACGCCCGGTTCGCGGTGAACATCCGCAACGGCTGTAACGGCGTCGAGGCGATGCTGATCTTCCTCGCCGCCGTCCTCGCCTTCCCCGCCTCGTGGAAGTCGCGCCTCGCCGGCCTGACGCTGGGGATCGTCGCCATCCAGGCGGTGAACCTGATCCGGGTGGTGGCCCTGTTCCTCACCGGGATCTACTTCCCGCGGATCTTCGACACCTCGCATACGGTGATCTGGCAGACCATCGTTATCCTGTTCGGCGTGCTGCTCTGGATCTTCTGGGCGAACCGCTTCGCCACCCCTGCCGCGCCGATCGAGCCGGCGACCTGATGGCCACCCGTGCCACCCGAGTGGTGGCGGCCGCTGAAAAGACCCCGCCGCGGAGCTGGGTCTTCCTGCTCGTCCGCAATGCCCTGCTCTCGGTGGTGCCGGTGGCTCTGCTCTGGATGCTGCTGACGCCCCTCTACAACCGCGTCCTGCTGGAGAGCGCCCAGAAACTGGTCCGCCTCACCGAGTACCCCTCGGTGACGGACCTGCTGCGCAAGGACACCCACTTCGCCTATATCAACCGGCGCGACTTCCCGCCGGCCAGGGCCCTCGTCCACTCCTTCCGGGTGACCGACGCGCACTTTCACCTGATCATGGTGGGTGTGCTGTTCCTGGCGATCCCTCGCGTCCCCTGGCGGAAACGGCTGGAGAACCTCGGCTGGGCCGCGCTGATCACGATCTTCTTCGACATCTTCCTGATCTTCTTCTACGTCAAGGCCACCTACGCCGTGCAGCTCGGGGCCTGGAGCCTCGCCCACTACGGCGCCTTCGCGCGCAACTTCTACGGCCTTGCCAAGCACCTGCTCGACCTGCCGTTCAAGCTGTCTCTCCCCTTCCTGCTCTGGATCGGCTTCTACTACCGGGACCTGAGCGCCGGGATCCGGACCCGCGGCTAGGGAGCCGTCACGCAGGAGGCGGTGGCGCTGGGCACCTGGAAGGTCAGGGCCAGCGTGCCCAGGCGCGCGGTGTAGGTGCCGGGAGCCAGCGCGCCGGTGTCACAGCGGGCCATGCCGCCGCCGCCGCAGTCGGGCGTGCAGGTTCCCGTGTTGCTGGTCTGGAGGCAGACCAGGGCGTCGAGCCGGAAGTCCGGGCCGTCGTGCTGCACGGCGCAGCCGGCGTGGACGATCTGGGTGCAGCTCGACGAGAAGCACCCCTTGGGAGTCACGGTGAAGTGGGCGGGCTGGCCGGCCGCCGTCGGTCCGACACACAGCTCCCCCACCGCCGCCGGCTGTCCGGCCGGGCAGCGGTCGTCGGCGCAAAGGCCGCCGAGGTGCGTGGACTGGAAGCCGACGCTGAACCGCCCCTGGGCGCTCGACACCTGCCCCACCCAGGCCTGAGCGTAGGGATCGGGCGGCGCGTTCACGAACGGCGCGAGGTCGAACAGGATCCAGCCGAAGTCGAACGGCAGGGGCAGGTCGGGCCCGCCAACCCGCACCCGGTTCGCCGCGCCCGGGAACGGAATGAGGATCAGGGGCGGCGGCGGGGGCCCGGGGTACGACTGAGCCAGGAACGCGGGATTCTCCTGCTCGTCGAAGGCGATCAGATCCTGCTGAGTCTGTGGAAAGCCGGCGGGCCGGGTGCCGCACGGGAAGGGGCTGCCAGCCCAGGGCACGCTCCTCCAGGCGATGAGGTCGGTGCCGCCGTCGAAGGGTCCGCCGTTGAGGTAGCGCGACGCCCAGGCGGTGGCCAGGGGCTCGCGGCCGTCGGCTCCCGAGCCCTGGACGTAGCGGCCGTAGAACGTGCGGCTCCCCGGACCGAAGCGGTCGGGGCTGGCCTCGATCCGCACCAGGCTGTCCCCCTGGGCGAAGCGGCCGCCTGGATCGACCTGGAAGAAGTCCCCCCAGAGGACGTTGTCGGAGCCGGCGACGCCGCCCGGGCCGAAGTAGCCCGGGTCGCTCGGCCGCAGCGGCGTGCAGCGCTTCACCACGTCGACGGTGACGTAGCCCCGGACCACCTGCGGCTGATTGCGGTCGACGCCGGCGCACTGATCCTGGAACAGGGAGGACGGACGGCCGGAATGGGCTCGCTGAAGGGAGTCCGCCAGGCTCGCGGGGAGGGGCTGCGGCGGCAGGCCCTCGCAGCCGGGGAACGAGATGTCGGAGAAGGAGAACTCCCCCTGCGGACTGTAGATATCGGACGGATCCCGGTCCTTGTCCGCCGTCCGCGGCAGCACGCCGGTGGCGAAGATGTCCCGCAGGTTGATCGTCTGCACGTCGTAACCGGTCAGATAGACGTCGAAGGCCAGGGTGGGCACGGCGAGATCGGTCCACAGCACCACGTGCGCGAGCACCGCCTTGTCGCCCGCGTTGTTGACCGAGAACAGCGTGGTGCGGCCGGCCGGGTTGGCGAGGTCCACCTCGAAGTACGGCAGCAGCAGGGTGGCCGCGGGCGCGTGGTCGATCGCGCAGAGGTCGGCCCGAGCGGGCGCGGCGGTCGTCAGAGCCACGGAGAGCAGGGCGAGAGCGGCGATGCGTTTCATGTCGCTGGTCCTCACTGCCTGAAAAAGGGGCTGGACGTCTCGGGGGTGCAGCCGCTGTCGCGCGGATCGGCCTCATAGCCGACGCTGAAGGCCCCCTGGGCCGTATGGATCGAACCCAGCCAGGACTGGGTCGCGGCCGGCAGTCCCACCAGAGAGGTCTTCATGTCGAGGTAGAGCCAGCCGAACTGGAACGGCACCGGCAGGCTCGCGCTCCCCACGGCGACGCGGCCCGCCTCGGCCGGGAACGGGGAGGGAAAAATCGGACAGGTGATCTGGCAGGAGGGAACGGCCGGATGCTCCTCCTCGTCGAAGATCACCGTCCGCTCGAACTCCCAGGGGAAGGGGTACCAGGAGGGGGGATGATCGCAGGCGAAGGCCTGATTCCGCACGCGGCTGTCACGCCAGTAGATCAGGTCGGTGCCACCGGTGAAGGCGCCGCCGTCGAGGT
Organism: Thermoanaerobaculia bacterium; assembly: GCA_039918595.1. Lineage (GTDB taxonomy): Bacteria > Acidobacteriota > Thermoanaerobaculia > Multivoradales > UBA5704 > DATARR01. The sequence goes on along the minus strand of JBDSHF010000052.1, from coordinate 12,675 downwards.
AGCGGCTGTCCCAGACGGTCGGCAGGGGCTCGCGGCCGTCGGCTCCCGAGCCGCCCACGTAGCGCTCGTAGAAGGTCGGGTGGCCGGCGAACCGCGCCGGGTCCGATTCGATCCGCACCAGGTTCTCCCCCTGCGCGACGTCGCCCGCCGGATCGATCAGGAAGAAGTCCCCCCACAGCACGTTGTCGTTGCTCGCCACGCCGTCCACGCCGAAGTACCCGGGATCGGCCGGCGTCAGCGTGGAGCATTGCCGCGCCACGTCCACCGTCACATAGCCGCGGGCGATCTGGTCGCCAAGGGCCTGCGCCGCGCACTTCCCTCCCAGCAGCGGCGAGGAGAGCCCCTGGTGGGCCCGCGTCAGATGTTCCACCACGGCGGCGGAGAGCGGCGCCGGCGGCAGCAGCCCGGCGCAGCCCGGGAAAGTGGCGTCCTGCGAAAAACCGCCCTGGGGGCTCACGGTATCCGCGGGATCGCGGACGCTGTCTGCGGTCACCGGCAGGCGGCCCGCGAGAACGTCGCGAAGATTCAGCGTCTGGATGTCGTAGCCGGTCAGGTAGACGTCGAAGGCCAGCGTCGGCACGCCGAGGTCGGTCCACAGCACGACGTGGGCGAGCGCCCCCTTGTCGCTCACGTTGTTGATCGACATCAGGGTCGTCCGCCCCGCGGGGCTTTTCAGGTCGACCTCGAAGTACGGCAGCAGGAGCGTCGCGGCCGGCACGACGTCCACCGCGCAGGTCTTCGCCACGGCGGCCCGAGGGGCCGCCGCCAGGACGGGGAACATCAGGAGCCATGCCAGTGCAAGTCGTCTCAACATCCTCGCCATAGGTTCCTCGCGGGTCGGTCGCAACTGTCTTATGTCATCTCAGCATTTCACGGCCCGGGGCGGAGGTCAACCATCAGGGGAGTGTCGCCCCTTCGGGGCTCACCCTCACTCCCCAACCCCTCTCTCCCAGCCTCCCCCCCACCCGCCGGGAGAGAGGGGCTTCAGACCAACTTCACTAACTTCTCCCTCTTCTCCCGGCGGATGGGGGGGAGGCTGGGAGAAGAGGGCCGGGGTGATGAGGGCCAACGGTCCGGAAACACAGAATCTGACAAAGCAAAAAGAACCAGGATCAATAATTGAGCCGCCGCGCGATCCAGTCCCGGAACGGGTTCGGCTTGCTGCCGGGCTCGGAGTAGGTATAGGCGAGGAGGACCCTCTCCCCCTCGTCGAGCAGGGTGACGCCGCGATGGAGCACGCGCCCGCCGCGCATCACCAGGAGGTCGCCCGGCCGGGTGACGACGGAGCTGCGCGGGAACGGCGAGAAGATCTGCGGGAAGGCGTAGAACGGATAGAGCAGGAACCGCAGCCACCACGAAAGGCCCGGGGAGATGAACTGGGTCTGGCCGTCGTTGGTGTTCTCGAGCGTCACCAGGGCCACGTAGGGGTGGCCGTCGAAGTGCCAGCGGAACCCGTGGTCCCGCCGCTCATAGGCCTGAACGCGCATCGCGCGCCGCGAGCTCCCCAGGGGGGCCAGGGGCTGGTGGGCGAAGTCCTCGGCGAGCGGCCGCACCCGCGTCTCTCCGAACGCCTCGATATCCGTCAGGAGCTCATGGATCTGGTCGCCGTCGATCACCCGGTAGCGGGGGCCGAGCCCGCCGCGGCCGTGGACCTCCGTGAAGAGATCCTGGCGGTCGACGACGAGCTGGCGCAACCGCGACAGCTCCTCCGCGGTCATGAAGCCGGAAACGTGGCGATAGCCTTCCATCCTTCACCTCAATTGATAGACATGGGCATAGGGGTCCGCGTAGAGGGGCTGGAACCAGCGCTGGAAAGCGGCGTCTTCCTCGGAGAACGGCAGATTGACCCCCTGATGGGTGGTCAGAAAATGATCGGCCCCCAGCCGGCGCAGTCGCTGGTGGAGCTCTTCCGGGCTCGACAGATCGAGGAGCACGCGCCGGAAGCTCGCCGGGCCGATCCAGTCGCCCAGGAAGCGCCCGCGCGCGTAGTAGGCCATGTTCTCGGCGTGGAGCGCCCAGACCGTGTAGCCGCTCCCCAGGGTCCGGTTCAGCCAGGCGACGGCCGGATAGACCGGTTGCTGCCGGACCAGATAGGCCTCCCGCGCCGCCGGCGTGAGCGGCAGAGGACCCTGCCGGTGGAGCCGGTAGAGCGCATAGAGCCATCCGGGCAGGAAACAGCCGGCGCAGAGCCCCGCGATCAGGAGCCGGCGGCGGCCGGCGGCCCGACCCGGCAACCGGCCGAGCCAGTACAGGAGGGCACCCGCCGCGGACAGGCTGAGCATCGGCGTGATCGGGACCAGGTAGCGGCTGTCCGCGGGGAGCGCGGCGCAGGCGACGGCGTAGGCCGCCGCGAGCGCCAGCAGCCGCCTCTGCCGCGGGTCCCGCGCCGCCGCCAGCAGGGCGAGCGGCAGCGCGGCCAGGTAGACGGGAGAGTGCGGCGGCTGGCCGCCGTACCGGCCGCGCTCGAACACCACGTCCCAGGGCAGCCGTACCAGTCCGGCCAGCCGCTGCTCGAGGAGCGCTCCCAGACTGGCGGAGGGGGCGGTGGCGGCATCCGCGGGCGGCGTGAGGAACCCCTCGAAGCGGGCCGGCGCCCAGAGGCCGGCGCCGAAAATCCGCGGAAAGAACGGGAAGACCGGATTGCCGGTCCAGGCGTAGATGCGGCCGTACCAGGGCGCCAGCGCCGCCAGGGCGACGGCGCCGAACAGCAGGGCGGCGGCCCAGCGGGCCCGGGTTCCCCTGACCGGAAAGTGCCCGAGGAGGACGGTCAATCCGAGGATTCCAAGGAAGAACAGGCCGAGGTATTTCACGTCCGCCGCGGTAGCCGCGAACAGGGCCGAGAGCACCAGCCACCGCCGTTCCCCCGACCCCCGCCAGCGCCTCACCGCGTAGAGCGCGGCGGTGGCGAACAGGGTGAGCCCGGCCTCGATGTAGCCGCTGCTGGCGAGATGGGCCACGATGGGGCCGCCCAGGAAGATTGCCGCCGCCAGCCAGCCGGCGGCCGCATGATCGTCTCCTGGTGACCCGAACGCGTCCCGCCCCCAGGCCCAGACCAGGGCCGCGGCGAGCATCGTCAGCAGCCATTGCACGCCGTGGGCGGCGAGGTCCGGGGCGAAGAGCATGACGAGGGCGAACAGCATCTCGTTGGCCTGCGGGAAGACCGGGAAGCGCAGGTCGGCCAGGAAGGGCACCCCGCCGGACTCCACGAACCCACGCGCGAAGGGGAGGTGGTACATCGTCGCGTCGAACGCGGTGGGCGGATAGAGGGCCAGCACGGCGGACGGGAGCAGGATCGCGACTCCAAGGGCCACCCAGGGCCAGCGCAACCGCCGCTCCGTTCCCAGCAGCCGGCGCCAGACGCGAATACCGGCGAGGTGCACGATCGCCAGGACCGTCAGCACCGGCACGAGACGCAGAAGCCCGGCGAGCCCCAGCAGCACCCCCAGGTGGGCGAGCACCGCCAGCCCGCAGGCCATGGGGATGGCCCATCGCTCCACCGGGCGGTCCAGCTCGCCGGTCAGGAGCCGGCCGAGGATGAGGGCGGTGACGGCCAGGACCAGGACGGCGAGCACGGAGACGGCGAGCATCGGGTCAGGGCTTGTCGGCGATCCAGGTGAGGAGATAGCCGAAGCGGCCCGGCCAGCGCCAGCGGGTCTCCAGGTACTGGAAGGGGGCCAGGAACAGGGGGCTCAGCCGGTACAGGGGGATGCCGCGGGTGTAGAAGAAGAGGTCCGCCATCCGCAGGTAGCCGGGCAGGGTGAGGATCCCCGTCCGCTCGATGGGGCGCAGGCCGGCATCCTCGAGATCCCGCCGCAGCTCGCCCGAGCTGAAGGACTTCTCCGGCGCGTAGAGGTACTGGCCGAAGGCGTCGAGGATCCAGACCATCAGCGGCCGCAGGAAGACGTTCCACTTGTGCGGCACGCCGACGATCGCCCGCCCGCCCGGCCGCAGCACCCGGTGGATCTCCCGCAGCGACTGCGGATACTCGTCGATGTGCTCGATCGTCCCCATCGTGTAGATGACGTCGAACGAGCCGTCGGGGAACGGCAGCTCGCGGATGTCGGCCCGCAGCAGCGCCAGCGGGTTCCCCTTCGCCAGCGCGTTACGGCGCGCCCGGTCGGCCACCACCCGCGAGAGGTCGAGGCCGACGACCTCCGCCCCGCGCGAGCGCATCCAGTCCAGGATGCGGGTGTTGAACGCCTCGTTCCAGAGATCCAGCTTGAGGACCCGCTTGCCCCGCAGGTCTCCCACCGCATGCTCGATCAGCGCGATCTCGCAGCGGCGGTAGTACAGGGTGCTCGGCGCGGCGGCAAAGTCGCGGACCGAGGCGGCCACCTCGTCCCACGAGCGGCGCTGCCGCTCGCGCAGGGAGGGCTCCGCCGCCTCCTCGAGCCGGAACGCCGGCTTTACGGTTTCAATCTCGATCATCGTCTCCCCTTCATCCTTCATGAGTAGCAAGCCAATCGATCGTCCGGGCCAGACCTTCCGCCAGAGGCCGGGGCTGATAGCCCAAGTCACGCCTCGCTTTGCAGGAGCTGAAGCGCCATTCCCGCAGGAGATTCCGGACGGCGGTAGCATAGCCCGCTCCGGCGTCGTGGCGGCGCAGCCGGTCGACGATTCCGGCGATCCCCAGCGCCGCGCCGGCCGGCAGGGACAAGGTCCAGCCGGACAGGTCCCTTCCGCCGCCCACCCGTCGGCTGAGCTCCCGCGGCGAGACCTCCTCCCCGCCCAGGATGTACTCCTCCCCCACCGCGCCGCGCTCCTCGGCCGCCAGCAGCCCACCGACCACGTCGTCCACGAAGACCAGATCACGGACCTGCCGCCCCCCCGCCAGCCAGACCCGCGGCCCGCCGCGCAGCAGGCGGCGGATCTCGGAGGTGACCCGGTTGGGGTGCGACGGGTGATCGGGGCCGAAGACGATCGACGGGCAGACGGTGACGGCCGGCAACCCCTCGCGAGCCAGGGCGCGGAGACCGAGGACAGCCTCCGCCTTGGAGCGGACGTAGGACGAGGAGCGGTCGAGATCGTCCGCCTCGGTGCGCGCCCTCCCCCCCTCCGCGGGTCCGTAGATCAGGGCGGTGGCGACGTGGACGAACCTTGCGACTCCCCGCTCCCCGGCCGCCCGGGCCAGGGCGAGGGTGGCCGCGACGTTGACCTCTTCCATGTCGCGGATGCGGGCTCGCGGCTGGTTGCGCACGCCGGCCAGATGGAAGACCGAGCCTCCCGGCGGCAGCAGCGGCGCCCAGGCGGCGGAATCGCGGAGATCGCCGGCGGCGACCCGCAGCCCGGGATGGCGAAGATCGGCCAGGCTCTCCGGGTTGCGGCAGAGGGCCGCCACCGGCCGCCCCTGGGCGAGCAGGGCGGCGACCAGCGGACGGCCGAGGAATCCCGACGCCCCGGTGACCAGGGCCGCCCCCTTCAGCGGTCCACCCCCACCGCTTCCCCCCGCGGAATCATGGGGTGCAGGAGCTGATCGATGCCTCCCGCACGGCGGACGAGGCGCACCTCGCCGTCCTCCTGGAGCATGTAGACCGCGGGCGGCAAGCCGGCGTAGGGGCTGGCGCGCGAGATCGAGTAGGCGCCGGCGTCGCAGAAGGCGAGGGCGTCCCCGGACTCCAGGCGCGGCAGCCGGCGCCGGAGGTCGAGCACGTCGAGCGTGTTCAGGGTGCTGCCCGAGAGGTGGTAGAAGCGGTCATCCTTTCCATCCACCCCATCCGCGGGCTGGCCCAGCGGCAGGATGCGCCGGGAGAACAGCAGCGGCGACTCGGGGAGGAAGTTGCGGCTGGCATCCAGAAACGCCCATCTGCCGCTCACCCCCCGGACGCGGGAGACCAGCACCGCCGCGTCGCCGGCGATCGAGCGCCCCGGCTCGGCGGCAAGCGTCGGGCGCTCCGGCAGCCGCGCGCCGTCCGCCAGCTCGCGGAACCGGCGGCCCAGCCCGGCGGCGAACTCCTCCTGCCGCTCCGGTCCGCCGGCATCGCCGGGACGGTCCCACCAGCGCGCGAGCAGCCGGCGTGGCCCGACCTTCCGCAGCGAGAGTGAGGGGATCCCACCCCCCAGGTTGACCTCGCGGATCATGACGCCGGTCTCGGCGGCGATCCGTTCGAGCAGCGCCAGCACGCCGCGAAAGACCCGGCTGAAGCCGGCGAGCGACGACTGCTGGGTGCCGAGATAGAAGTTGACCGCCGCCAGCTCGATCCAGGGAGAATCGGCGAACCGCCGCGCGGCATCCAGGACCTCGGCGGCGCTCAAGCCCAGCCGCCGGTTGAGGCAGTCGAGGAGCGATATCGCGATCCCCTCCTGGCGCAGCCGCAGCGACACCCGGACGCGCCGGCCGGCCCGGATCGCGGCCCTTTCCACGAGTTCCAGATCCTCCGGGCGATGGACGTGCACCAGGGGCACCCCGGCCGCCAGCACCGCGCCCAGTTCCTCCGGCAGGAGCACCGGGCGCGCAAAGGCGATCCGCTCGGGTGGAAAGCCGCAGCGCAACGCCAGCTCGACCTCGGCCCCATGGCTGGCCAGCAGGTGGCTGCCGCAGCGGGCCAGCGTTTCCAGCACCGCCGCCTCGTGGTTGGTCTTGGCGCAGTAGCGAAGGACGGCTCCGGCCAGCCCCCTCTCCAGGGCCTGATAATTGGCGCGCAACCGTGCTTCGCCGATCAGAAAGAACGGGGTGCCGAACCGCGCGGCGAGACCGGGCAGCGGCACCCCCTCCATGCACAGGACGCCGTCCCGGTAGCCCAGAAAATCCATTTCCCGGACGATAGCAGAGCCGCGGCCGCGCGCCCCTCTTAGAAGGGGAACGGCTGGGGGGCCGGGGCGCAGGCGCTGTCGAACGGCGTGGCGCTGAAACCGGCGCTGTACTGCCCCTGCGCCTTCATGATCGTTTCCATCCAGGACTGGCGCACGGCGTCGCGGAACCCCGGGCTCGCCGGGTTCGGCGCGTTGAGATCGAAGTAGAGCCAGCCGAAGTTGAACGGCACCGGGAAGGCCGGGCCGTCGATGTGAACTCTGTTCGCCTCAGCGGGAAACACCAGGTCGTAGCTCGGGGGCGGGAGGATGACGGGAATCGTACTCGGGACGACCGCGTGCTCCTCCTCGTCGAAGGTGACCTCTTTCGTCAGTTTCAGCGGGAAGCCCACTGGCTGCGTGCCGCACGGGAAGGGCCTGACGATCCGGCCGCTGTCGCGCCAGGCCACCACGTCCGTGCCGCCCGAAAACGCGCCGCCGTTGACGTACCGGGAACCCCAGGTGGTCGCCAGCGGCTCGCGCGCGTCCACGCCCGACATCCCCACGTAGCGCCCATAGAAGGTGAGGTCCCCTGCGTGGAACGCGCCCCGGAACGCCTCGATGCGCACGAGGTTGTTGCCGTCCGCGTAGTCGTTCGCCGGATCGACGTAGATCGAGTCCCCCCAGAGGATGTTCTGGGTGATGGCGGTGCCGGCGAGATCGTCGGCACCGAAATAGCCGGGGTCGGCCGGGGTCAGCAGCGTGCAGCGGTTGACCGTGTCGACCGTGACATAGCCGCGAGCCCGGCCGTCCCCCAGATTCTGCCCGGAGCAGCCGTTCAGGATGCTCGAGAACCTGCCGGTGTGGGCCGCGCGCAGATGCTCCACGAAGCTCGCCGGCAGCGCTTGGTAGGGTAGGAAGCCGGAGCACGACGCGAAGTTGATGTCCTGGGAGAATTGCCCCTTGGGGCTGATCGTGTCGCCCGGGTCTTGGCTGACCGTGGCGGTGCCGGGCAGCGTGCCGGCGAAGACGTCGCGCAGGTTGATCGTCTGCACGTCGTAGCCCGTCAGGTAGACCGTGAAGCTCACGGTCGGCACCCCCATGTCGGTCCACACCACGACATTGGCCAGGACCGCTGTGGCCGAGGCGTTGTTGATCGAGAACAGCGTGGTCAATCCCAGGGGATTGTTCAGGTCGACCTCGAAGTACGGCAGCAGCAGGGTCGCCGCCGGCAGGTTCTCCAGCGAGCAGGCATCGGCGAACACCGGCGCCGCGGAGGCGAGCAGGGCGAGGGCCGTCAGGCAGCAGGCGAGGTGTCGGCGCATGGCGGTCTCCTCCTAATTGAAAGACGGGATGATCGGCGGCGGACAGCCGTTGGCGAGGGGTGTCGCGCCGAAGCCGACGCTGAACCGGCCCTGGGCCTTCATCACGACGCCGACCCAGGATTGCGCATTCTCCGGCAATCCCAGGTCCAGGAAAATCCAGCCGAATTCAAACGGGATCGAAAACCGCTCGTAGCCGACGGTGAAGCGGTTCGCCTCGGCCGGCAACTGGTCCTTCCGCGGTGGCGGCGGCGGCGTCGCGACCGGCGGCGGCTCGTAGATGAGCGCCTGCTCCTGCTCGTCGAACGCCTGGTAGACCTGCGCCAGCAGCGGATACCACGCCGGCGGCTGGCCGCAAGGGAAGGGCTGGACGATCCGGCCGCTGTCGCGCCAGACGACGAGGTCGGTGCCGTCGTCGGGGCTCAGGCCGAAGCTCGCGAACCGCGCCGCCCAGATCCGCGGCAGCGGCTGGCGGGCATCGGCTCCCGAACCGCCGACATAGCGCCCGTAGAAGGTCTGCGACCCCGCGCCGAACGCCGCGGGATCGGCCTTGAGGCGGACCAGGTTCTCGCCGTCCACGAACGCCCGCCCCGTATCGGCGTAGAAGAAGTCCCCCCAGAGCACGTTCTGGTTGGTGGCCACGCCGCCCGCGCCGAAGTAGCCGGCGTCGCGCGGGGTCAGAAAGCCGCACCGGCTCACCGTGTCCATCGTCACGTAGCCGCGCGCCACCCGGTCGTTGAAGCGCTGGCCGGCGCAGGCGCTGGTGATCGGCGAGACCCGCCCCGTGTGGGATGCCTGGAGATGCTCGAGGAAGCCCGCCGGCGGCACCCCGGGGGGCAGCGCGCCGGCGCAGCCCGGGAATCCGAGGTCCTGCGAGTACTGTCCCTGCGGGCTGATCGTGTCGTTGGGGTCCTCCGTGTCGGAGGCCGTGCCCGGCACGTGGCCGGCGAACACGTCGCGAAGATTGATCGTCTGCACGTCGTAGCCGGTCAGGTAGATGGGGAAATTCAGCGTCGGCACCCCGAGGTCGGTCCACACCACCACGTTGACCAGCACCGCCGCGGCGGAGGCGTTGTTGACCGAGAACAGGGTCGTGCGGCCGAGAGGGTTGTCGAGGTCCACCTCGAAGTACGGCAACAGCAGCGTGGCGCCGGGGCGGTCGTCGAGCGAACAGGCGCCGGCGAGGACCGGCGCCGCGGTCGAGACCGCGATCAGCAGACCGAGAAAAAAAAGGGCGGAGGCCGACCTCCACTGCGCGAGCCACTCGTACAGCCGATCCATGGTCGCCTCCTTGGGGAGAAAGAGGATCGTTTATGCGTTTCCAACATACCACGGCCTGGAAGCGAACCGCAAGAGGAAGTTTCTTCTCCATAGCATGGCCCGCTGAAAAAGACCACATCTAGTGGCCCTCCCCTCCCCTGCCCCATCACCTTGTGGGCGTTATCCTCTCTCTGCTAAGCTCACTGCCTAGCCAGAAGGAATCCCATGCTAAGAGTCGAGCGTCTCGAGATCTCCGGCTTCAAATCCTTTGTCGATCCCGTGGAAGTCCGCTTCGCCGGCGGCATCACCGCCATCGTCGGCCCCAACGGCTGCGGCAAGAGCAACCTCTCGGAAGCGATCACCTGGGTGCTCGGCGAGCAGAGCGCCAAGACCCTGCGCGGCGGCACCATGGAGGACGTCATCTTCAACGGCTCCGACAGCCGCAAACCGCTGGGGATGGCCGAGTGCGTGCTGACCCTGCGCACCGACCTCTCCTTCCCCGGCGCCGAGGACGGCCGGATCACCATCGGCCGCCGGGTCTTCCGCGGCGGCGAGGGGCAGTACCGGCTCAACGGCAAGGTGACGCGCCTGAAGGAGGTGAAGGACCTGCTGATGGATACCGGCCTCGGCATCCGGGCCTACTCCGTCATCGAGCAGGGGAAGATCGGCATGATCCTCTCCGGCAAGCCCCAGGAGCGGCGCAAGCTGATCGAGGAGGCGGCCGGCATCACGCGCTACAAGGCGCGCAAGGGGATCGCCGAGATCAAGCTCCAGGAGGCGATGTCGAACCTGCTGCGGCTCGACGACGTGATCTCCGAGGTCGAGCGGGCCCTGCGCTCGCTCAAGCGCCAGGCCGGCGCGGCGCGGCGCTACCAGGAGAAGGAGAAGGAGTATCGCGAGCTGCTGGAGGCCGTGCTCCTCGGCCGCTGGGCGGCGCTGGCGGCGCGTCTCGCCGAGCTGAAGGCGCGCCTCGAGGAGACCACCTCGCGGGAGGCGGGGCTCGCCGCCGACCTCCACCGCGACGAGGCCGCCCTCGCCGCCGGGCGCGAGCGGCTGGACGAGCTGGCGCGGCGCATGGCCGAGCGCCACCAGAAGGTGGCCGAGCTCGGCGCCCTGATCGAGGGGCGGCAGGAGTTCCTGAAGGCCAACCGGCTGACCGTGCAGGAGCTCGGCGAGCGGGCGGCTCAGGGGCGGGCCCTCGCCGAGCGGCGCGAGGCCGAGATCGCGGCTCACGGCGAGGTCCTCGAGGACCTCGAGGAGAAGCGCCGCGAGCTCACCGGCGAGCGCGAACAGGCCGCCGCCGCCGTCGACGAGGACGAGCGGCAGATCGCCGCCGCCGAGCGCGACCTCAAGCAGGTCTCCGTTCGCGTCGACGGCTTCCGCTCGCAGATGCTCGCCGCCGGCGCCGAGATCAACGCCGCCAGGAACCGTGCCCAGCAGGCGCAGATCGAGCAAGAGAAGGGGAACTTCCGCCGCCACCGGATCGACCAGGAGATCGCCCAGCACGCCTTCGAGGTCAAGCAGGCCGCCGAGGTCCTGGAGATGTCACGCTCCAAGGTGACGTCGACCGAATCCGCGCTCGACACCCGCAGCGAGGAGCAGGAGAAGGTGGCCGACCTGCTGGAGGCGACGATGCGCCGCGAGGCCGAGGCCTCCGAGAAGAAGCGGTCGCTGGAGAACCAGCTCTCCGGCGCCCGCCAGCGCCAGCGCATCCTCGCCGAACTCCAGCGCGCCCACGCCCAGCGCCGGGCGGCCCTGGAGAAGGCGCTCGCCTCCGCCGGCATCGACGTCCCGGTCTACCTCGCCAGCCAGGCCAAGGCTGTCGAGGGTTGGGAGCGCAGCCTCGACATCTATCTCGGCACCCTCGCCGACGCCGTCGTGCTCGACCCCGGCGAGAGCGCCCGCGGCCTCGCCCAGGCCCTGGCCGGCCGCTCGGCCGCCGTGCTGATCGAGCGCCAGTCCGGCGCCTCCGAGGCCTGGCCGGTGGTCGACGATCCCGCGGTCGTCCTTTCCCTCGCCGAGGCCCTGGGGCTCTCCGACGACTTGGCGAGCGCGCTCCCCCCCGCCTTCCTGGTGCGCACCGCCGCGGACGCCGAGCGGCTCGCCCGCCAGCACCCCGGGCTGGCGTTCCTCAGCCGCGAGGGGCTCTGGGTGGAGGCCGGCACCTTCCACGTCGAGGGGGAGATCGCCAACCCCGGCGTCCTCGAGCGCGGCAGCGAGCTCGCCGCGCTCGGCAAGCAGATCCCCGATCTGGAGGCCCAGCTCCGCGACGCCGGCACCCTGCTCGACCAGCTCATCGCCGAGCGCTCGCGGCTCGCCAAGGAATCCAACCGGCTCCAGGGCGAGGTGGCGCAGCTCCGCCAGGAGCTGGCGGTCGGCAAGGCGCGCATGGAGGACGCCGCGGCCCGCCACCGCCGGCTCTCCACCGAGGCCGAGCAGCTCACCGCCGAGCAACTGGAGATCGCCCGCGAGATCGAGCGCGCCGGCGAGAAGCGCGAGCGGCTCCAGGAAGAGCTCGCCGCCGCCGAGGCGCGCAGCACCGGGCTGCAGGAGGACTTCGAGCGCGCGCAGGCCGAGCTCGAGGCCGCCAAGGGGAACCGTGAGGGGCTGCGCACCGCCAGCGCCGGCCGCCGCGGCCGGCTCGAGCTGCTCGACGAGCGGCTCGAATCCCACGACCGCGAGATGAACCGCCTGCGCGGCGAGCTGGAGCGGGGATTGGGTCAGATCGCGGCCTGGCGGCAGGACGCCGACAAGCTGGTCGCCCGGCGCACCGAGCTCGAGCGGGCGATCGAGAAGGCGCAGACCGACCTCCAAGCCGCCTTGGAGCAGCGCGCCGCCGCCGAGGAGGGGGTGCTGGAGGAGCAGGAGAGGCTCGACGTCCACCGCGGGGAGATCCGCCTGCTCGAAGAGCGCATCGCGGGGTTTCGCGAGCGGCGCGACGCGGTGCGCTCCGAGGTCGAGGAGCTGCGGGTCGCCCAGGCGAGCGTCAAGCAGGACGCCGAGCACCTGGCGCTGACCTTCCGCGACGAGTTCAGCCGCGAGGATCAGCCGGCCGAGCTGCCCGAGACCCCGGGCGAGCCGCGGGCCGATCTCGCGGAGCTGGAGGCCGAGCTGGCGCGCACCAAGGCGGCGCTGGAGCGGCTCGGGCCGGTCAACATCCTGGCCGTCCAGGAGCACGACGAGCAGGAGGAACGCTTCGAGTTCCTCACCACCCAGCGCGCCGACGTCGCCAACTCCGTCGACAGCCTGAAGCGGACGATCAAGGAGATCAACGAGGCCTCCGGCGAGCGGTTCAACGCCACCTTCGTGGAGGTCAACAAGAACTTCGGCGAGATCTTCGCCCGCCTCTTCCGCGGCGGCGAGGCCG
>JBDSHF010000051.1:0-7660 GCA_039918595.1 Thermoanaerobaculia bacterium | reverse complement strand
CCAGGGCCGGGCCGGAGCAGAGCCGCCGTCCGGCGTCGAGCAGGTTGACCCGCGCGCAGGGGGACCACCAGTCCTGGATCTGATAGAGGATCGGGATGCCCCGGCGCGCCGCCACCCCCGGCAGCGTGGCGGCGTGCCCGGCGAGGTGATGCACGTGCAGCAGGTCCGGCCTCTCCTCCTCCAGCAGCCGCCGGAAGCCGGCGGCCAGCCGGCGGTCGTAGAGGGCGTTGCGCGACAGCGGATCGCGCTGGGTGAAGTTGTTGACCACCAGCCGCACGCGGACGCCGCCGTCCTCCAGCTCCAGCGCCTCCCCGAGCTCGCGCCCGGGATCGGCCATGCGGGCGTAGACGGTCACCTCGCGCCAAGCCGCCTGGCGCAGAGCGAGGCGGCGGGCGTAGACCTCGGTGCCGGCCGGATTCCAGGGGGGCCAGCCGTGCACCAGGTGGAGCACCCGCCGGGGGCCGCCGACGCGGGGCAGGCGGCCCTCGCCGCGCAGCCCGGCCAGGACCCGCTCCCGCGCCGGCTTCAGCGGGTCCGCGCGCAGGAAGCTCGCCACGGCGGGGATGTACTCCGGATGGAGCCGCCGCATGGCGCGGTGGGCCACCTTCACCCGTTCCGGGCGCGAGGAGCCGAAGCTCCGCTGGCCGGCGTGGTAGATGAAGGTGGCGTCGTCGAGGACGTTGAGGAACCCCGCCTTCAGGGCGCGGAAGCAGAACTCGCTCTCCTCGCCATAGCCGAGCCCGAAGCGCTCCTCGTCGAACAGCCCCAGCCGGTCGAGCGCCTCGCGCTTGATGTAGAGGCAGACCCCGACCCCGGTGGGCAGGCGCGGGCGCTCCCGGGCCGCGGCCCGCTCGACCAGCGCGGCGAAGCGGTCCGCGCTCCAGCCGGCGGGCAGGGCGTTGACCTCGGCGAAGCGGGGGAGGGAGGCGATGGTGGCGTTGTTCGAGAACGGCGTCACGGTGGCGATGGCCGGATGGGAGTACGCCGCTTCCTGGAGCTTCTCCAGCCACCTCGCCGTCACCTCGGTGTCGCTGTTGAGGAGGATCACGTCGCGGTCGGAGAGCCCCATCCCGCGGTTGACACTGCCCACGAACCCCCGCCGGGCGGGGTTGCGCAGGATCACCACCGCGCTTTCCGGCCGGCCGGCGACGGCGCCGAGCGCCGCCTCGACGTCCGGCCCCTGCGGCCCGTCGATCACCAGGACCAGGCGGCTGCGGCCGAGGTCGGTGTGGCACGTCAGGCTCGCCAGGCACGCCGCCAGCTCGGCGGCGGCACCGTAGACCGGGACGATGACGTCGACCGGCCGGGGAGAAGAGAGGGGCGTCAACGCTTGCTGATCTGCAGCCCGCGATCGAGCTCGACCCAGCGAAGAGCGGTCGGGCTTTCGATCGGGCGAGCGTGCACCAGGGCGCGGTCCCCCCAGGTGTGGGGCGGACCGGGGGCGAACATCGCGTCCTCCAGGAGCGCCAGCAGGCAGGCGACGTTGGGCACCCATTTGTTGGTGGGATCGCCGTGGAACCGGCGCACGGGAAGGAACTGGGCGAGCGGCACGCCGGTCAGCCCGGGCGCCAGCTCGGCGAGGGGCTGGCCGGTCTCGTAGCCGGTGAACACCCGCGCGTCGCAGGTCAGGGATTCGACGACCAGCAGCTCCCGGCAGAGGGGGCGCAGGCGGTCGAGCGCCAGCAGCGGGTGGCGGAGATGGTAGAGGACGCCGAGGAAGAGGACGACGTCGAACGTGCCGAGCCGCGCGGGATCGAGGTCGTAGACGTTGGCCTGCACGTACTCCACCCGCGAGCCGTAGATCCGCTTCGCCGCGTTGAAGCCGGTCAGCTCCATCTCCGCGTGGTCGACCGCCACCACCTCGGCCCCCAGGCGCTCGCATTCGAAGGCGAAGAAGCCGTCCCGGGTGCCGACGTCGAGCACCCGCTTGCCCTGGAGGTCGGGGAGCTGGAGGGAACGGAACATCTCCCGGGGGTCGTACGCCCCCGGGGACACGATGTCGTGCGGGAACCGCATGATGTGATGCCAGTGGCCGACGGAGTCGACCAATTCCCGGATCTGGTGTGGGCTCAGCTCGGACATGGACAGCTCCTTCAGGAGAAGGAGATCCTATACCGTAGCTGGCGGCAGGGGGCGGAATCGCGCGATCTCGTGACCGTCAGGGCGGGTTCAGCGCCGCGCGCAGCAGGGAGAACGGCGCGCGGGGCTGCCGGGCCTCGACCAGGATGGGCGAAGCCTCGATCTTCCAGACGTTCCGCATTCCGGTGTCGGCGCTGTCGTTGATCACCAGCTCGCTGACCCCCGAATACTTGAAGGCCCCGATCGCCTGCGCGCCGACGGCGAACAGGCAGCAGACCAGGAAGACCACTCTCGCCGGCCGGCCGAGGGAGGCGAGCACGGGGGCGAGCAGCCAGATCAGGACGGGCACCATGTCGGAGAGGTAGCGATAGCCGTAGGAGGATCCCCCCCGCCAGTCCGTCGGCGCGTAGAGCAGGAGCTGGAGGAGCACGCCGGCCACGAGGCAGAGCGTGAGGGTCCGCCGCTCGCGGACCGCCCAGACGCGGTGGGCGAAGAGGGGCAGGAAGAGGAAGAACGGGGAGTAGACGAACAGCCCCCGGCCCGGGCTCACCAGCATCCCGGCCAGCCCCCGGAAGACCGGGTGGGAGAAGAAGTCCCCGCCGAACAGGCCGATCGCGCCGTAGCCGCCGCCCAGGGTGCGGAACATCGTCAGGTTGTAAGCGGCGGCGAGGAGCCCCGGCACCGCCGCCGCCGCCGCGAACCAGGCGGCCCGCCAGCGCATACGGACCAGGACGTAAGCCCCGAAGGCGGCGGTGAACAGCAGGTCCGTCGGCCGGTTGGCGGCCATCAGTCCGGCGAGCGTCCCGGCGGCCAGGAGACTCCCGGTCGAAAGCTCCTCGCGGTCGAGGAACCAGAGCGTGCCTACGGCCAGCAGCTCCGCCGGGCCGTGCTGCCAGAGCGACTGGCTGCCGGTGATCCAGGTGTTGGTGCCGAAGGCGAAGGCCAGCGTCAGCAGCGTGGCGTCCGGCCGCGACAGGCGGCGGCGGAGCAACAGATACATCCAGCCCACCGCCACCGCCATCATGCCGGACGCCGCGACCTTCTCCAGGAGGCTCCCGAGCCACGTCAGCCGCTCGTACGTCTCACCCTTCCAGCGTACCCAGAGCGCGGCGGGGAGGTAGAGGGGAGCGGCGAGCAGCGGGGTGACGATGGGATAGAGGGAGGCCCAGTGGCCGTCCGGGGTCGGTTGGATCCAGTACGGATCCGGGCTCCGTTGCGCCGTGACCTCGCGGATCGGATCGATGTAGAGGGTGCCGTGGTTCCAGACCGCGAAGGGGAGGAAACGGGCGGGGTAGGTGTCTCCGGCCCCCACCAGGCGGAAGTTGGCGTTGTAGACCAGGAGCGCCAGCAGCGCCAGGATCAGGGCGGTCCGGCGGTCGCGCTCAGCATCGCGAGTCATTGCGTGAGTCGACCCATTCCCCGGACCTGGTGTGGGCTCAGCTCGGCCATGGACAGCTCCTTCAGGGAGGAGGAGATCCTATACCGTAGCTGGCGGCAGGGGGCGGAATCGCGCGATCTCGTGGCTGAGCGTCGCCTCGATCCCGGCGATCGCCGGGCGCCGGCTCTCGCGCAGGCGGTAGGTGGCGGCCAGGGCGTCGCGGGCCTCGTCGACCCCAAGCCGCGCGCGGTCCCGGACGCTCCGGCGCTCTTCCATCTCGAAACCCGCCGCCAGCCGCCCGGCGGCCCCTTCCAGGCGGTCGCGCAGCCTCCCCTCGCCGAGCACGGCCGCGCGCAGCTCGACGAGGTCGTCCGCCGCCGGCACGGCCACCAGCAGCCGGCCGCCGGGTTTGAGCACCCGCCGCATCTCGGCGGGGTTCAGCCGGGCGTCGATCGAGAGCACCAGGTCGAACGCGCCCGTCGCCCAGGGGAGGAAGCGGTCGGCGTTGGCGATCACCCAGTTCCTCTCCGGGTAGCGGCGCGCCGCGAGGGCGACCGCCGCCGACGAGAGGTCGACCCCGTGCGCCTCGACGCCGAGCTCGCGGGCGAGCGAGCCGAGGTAGTACCCCTCGCCGCAGCCGACGTCGAGGACCGCCGCGCCGGGCGGCAGGCCGAGCGCTCGAACCTCCTCCAGGATCGCCCGCAGGAGCGCCCCGCCGTACCCCGCATCGAGCAGCCGCCGCCGGGCCTCCACCGCCTCGCGCGGGTCCCCCGGCTCCTTCGATCGCCGGTCCTGAGGCTGAAGCAGGTTGACGTAGCCGCCGCGCGCGACGTCGAACGAGTGCCCACGCGGGCAGACCAGGGCGCGCTCCCGGCGCTCCAGGGGCTCGCCGCAATCGCGGACGGGGCAGATCAGGAGGGTCAGGAGGGCCTCCCCCCTATTGCTTTCCCAAACACCTTCCGCGCGTCCGCGTTCTTCGGATCGATGTCCACCGCCTTGCGCGCCGCCTCGGCGGCCTTCGCGGTCTCCCCGCGATCGGTATAGGCGCGGGCCAGGAGGCCCCAGCCGCGCGAATAATCGGGAAAGGTGCGGACGGCCCGTTCGAGCAGCGGAACGGCCTGTTCGGGATGGCGATCTTCCAGCCAGAGGTCGGCGCGCTCGATCAGGGTGTCGTAGCTCTCGCCGCCGGCGGCGAACAGGGCGTCGAGCCGGCGGATCGCACCGGCCCGGTCCCCCCGCTTGCGCTGCAGGCGGGCGAGGTGCGCCACGGAGATGGTGTGCCTTGGGGAGAGCCGCAGGACCTTCTCGAAGCTCGCCTCCGCCCCGGCGAGGTCCCCCTTCTTCTCGCGCAGCACCGCCAGGTTGGCGAGCGGCGGCACGGCCCGGGGATCGAGCCGCAACGCCTCCTTGTACTCGCGCTCGGCTTCGTCGTTGCGCCCACGGTTGAACAGCGCCATGCCCAGATTGTTGCGGGCGATCTCCGAGTAGGGGGTGGTGCGCACGGCGGCCCGGAACAGGGTGAGGTCGCTGCGATAGACCTCGGCGCGCACCCAGGCGGCGGCTCCCAGGGCGGCGAGAATCGCCAGGCCCGCCGCCGCCGCAATGGTTCGCATCCGGGTTGGAAGGAACCCGGAGAGCCACACAGCCAGCCCGCCGCCCAGCCAGGCGAGGCCGATCGAGGGGAGGTACAGATAGCGTTCCGAGAAATTGGAGCCGCCGATCGAGTTGGCGGCGAGCACCGGCAGCAGGAACGCCACGATCACCGCGAGCGGCAGGACGATCTCCCGCCGCGCTCTGCCTCTCCAGGCGGCCGCCGCGAGCCCGAGGAGCGCGATCCCCGCCGCGGCCAGGCCGGCGATCGCGACGGGCGAGAGCAGGGTGGGGGCCGGCACGCTCGCCAGCACCCGGCCGGGGAAAGGGACGGCGAGGAACGCCAGATAGCGCGCGAAGAGGCCCGCCGCGAAAGCCAGGGAGCCGGCGGGGGAGGCGGTCACGCCGTAGCTCCGGGGGGAGAAGCCCCCGAGGGCATGGATGCGCAGGGCGACGTAGGCGGCGAACATCGCGAGATAGGGGGCGAGCCGCGCCGAGGCGCGCCGCAGCGCCGTGCCGAGCGAGCCCTCGCGCCGCCATTCGGCGACCTCGACGGCGCCCAGCACCAGGAGCAGTGCCGTCCCCGGTTCCTTGGCCAGGCAGGCGAGAAGGTAGGCGAACGGGCCGGCCCACCCCGTCCATCCGCCGCGATCCTTGTGAGACAGATACGCGAAGAGCGCCAGCAGGACGAACAGCGCGGTCAGCAGGTCGACCTGGTCGCCGATCCAGGCGACGGCCTCGGCATGGGCCGGGTAGACGGCGAAGAGCAGGCCGGCCGCGAGCGCCGCGATCTCTCTCCTCCGGTCCCCGCTCCAAGCGGGGAAGAGCCGGCGGGCGCCGAGCGCCACCAGCAGGGTGACCGCGATGTGCAGCGCCACCGAGGTGGCGTGGAACGCCGCCGGTTGCAGGCCGAACCCCCGCGCCACGATCGAATAGGCCCAGCCGAAGACCGGCCGGTAGTAGTTGGACGGCCCATCCCCGCGGTCCGGGTAGAAGCCCCAGAACGGGCGGGTCAGGAACAGCCGGAAGCCGTCGGGATCGCGCAGCCAGGGGTTGCGTTCGATCTGGACGTGATCGTCGTAGACGAACTCGTAGTCGACGGACAGGCCATAGATGGCCAGGACGGCGAGCGCGAGAAGCGCCGCGCCGAGGAGGGTCCGGCGATCGTTGAAGAGCTTCATGAGGAGCGATTTTCTTTTCTTCGGTTCGGCGGAGCGGGTGCTATCATGCACCGCCTTTGACTTAGCGGGAGCCATCTTGAGCGAAAACACACCTTTGACCGGGCTCAGGCTGAGCGTCGTGATCCCGGTCTACAACGAGCGATTCCTGGTGGCGGAGCTGGTCCGCCGGGTGCTCGCGGTGTCGGCTCCCGAGATCCGCGGCCTGGAGCTCCTGCTCGTCGACGACGGCTCGAAGGACGGCAGCCTCGATATCCTCCGTGGCCTCGCGGCCGAGCACCCCGACCGCATCCGCCTGCTGGAGCAGGGGAAGAATCAGGGGAAAGGGGCGGCCATCCGCCGCGGAATCGCCGAGGCGACCGGCGACCTCATCCTCTTCCAGGACGCCGACCTGGAGTACGACCCCCGCGACTATCCGCGCCTGATCCGCCCCTTCCTGGAGGATGGCGCGGACGTCGTCTACGGCTCGCGCTACCTGCCGAGCGAGCGCCGGCGCGTGCTCAACTACCGCCACACCCTCGGCAACCAGATGCTGACCCGGTTCAGCAACTGGCTCACCGACTTGAATCTGACCGACATGGAGACCTGCTACAAGGTCTTCCGGGCGCCGCTGCTGAAGTCGATTCCGATCCGCTCCAACGACTTCGCCATGGAGCCGGAGATCACCGCCAAGGTCGCCAAGCGGGAGTGCCGGATCTTCGAGGTGCCGATCAGCTACCTCGGCCGCACCTACCGCGAGGGGAAGAAGATCGGCTGGAAGGACGGCTTCAAGGCGTTCCGGACGATGATCAAGTACCACCTGATCGACGACATCTACGCCGAGGACGAGTACGGCTCCCACATCCTGCACAGCCTGGAGAAGGCGCAGAACTTCAACCGCTGGATGGCCGAGGCGGTCCAGCCCCACGTCGGCGCCCGGG
Source organism: Thermoanaerobaculia bacterium (assembly GCA_039918595.1). Taxonomy (GTDB): domain Bacteria; phylum Acidobacteriota; class Thermoanaerobaculia; order Multivoradales; family UBA5704; genus DATARR01. The sequence continues at coordinate 515 of JBDSHF010000051.1, read as the reverse complement.
TGCTCGAGATCGGGGCGGGTATCGGCAACATCACGACCTGGTTGCTGCCGCGCGACTTCTACATGGCGAGCGACATCAATCCGAACTACCTCGACTACCTGAGGAACTTCTCGCTGGGGAAGCCCTACCTCCACGTGGACCGCATCGACCTGGAAGACCCGAAGTGCTTCGAGCCCTGGCAGGGGCGGTTCGACACGGTGGTCTGCCTGAACGTCCTGGAGCACGTGCGGGACCCGCTGATCGCCCTGCGCAACATGAACAGCGCGCTCGAGCCCGGCGGGCGGGTGGTGCTCTACGTGCCGCAAGGGCAGAAGCTCTACTCCAGCCTCGACGAGGTGCTGGGCCACCGCTGCCGCTACGAGAAGGCGGACCTGGCCGAGGAGCTGCGCGCGACCGGCTTCGAGCTCGAATCGATGCGGGACTTCAACCACCTCGCCATCCCCGGCTGGATCTTCAACGGCAAGATCCTCAAGCGGCGCCACTTCAGCCGCAACCAGCTCAAGCTCTTCAACGTG
>JBDSHF010000050.1:0-29782 GCA_039918595.1 Thermoanaerobaculia bacterium | reverse complement strand
CCAGACCCCGGAGCTTGAGCGAGTAGCCGTTGCCCCCCTCGTAGGTGTCGCCGGTCAGGAACAGGCCGAGGCTCGTGGCCCGGCTGTCGTTGACGTTCGAGAAGTGGCTGGCGTACCTGTCGCCGCTGCCGGCGCCATGGGCCACCAGCCCGTGGTACAGCACCTTCCCCCGCTCGAGGTCGAGCACCCAGAGCCGCGCCTGAGTGGAGGGGAGGGAGTAGTCGATGACCGTCAGCCGGTCGTTCTTGCCGGAGATGCCGCGGGCACGAGCGGAGGAGACCGCGTCGAGCGCCATCGCGAGGACCTTCGGGGAGAGCCCCTGCGCATGCCTGGAGAAGACCGCGGGCATGGCGGTTGCAGTAACTTCAGGCACCACAGGCGCCAGGGCGGGGAGGGCCGGCTGCGGCGGGGCGAAGGCGAGAGCCGCCGCCACGGGCGCGGCGGCCTGCCGGCTGCCCTGGGCGTTGGACATCTCGGGAACGTTGGCCGAGTAGAGGGCGACCAGGGTCAGGACCAGCAGGGCCGAGGGAAGGCGCAACGCCTTCTTGGGGGTGGTGAAAACTTCCGCAGAAATAGGCTTTCCCATCATCTCGCGAGTAACCCTCCAAAGATGTAGGACGTCTTGACGCGCAAGACGCTGTGGGACCAGTCAGGGGGCGTCTGCTTCAGAGTGTACAACCCTTTCCGGCAGAAGAGAATTCCGATGGCCCCGTGGCCCGCCCGGTACACTTTTCAATTCCAGGTCCCGAATATAGCAGAGAGTGGATATTTTTGACAAGCGGCAAGCCGGCGGCTGAGGCCGCCGTTTTCAGGGACCCATGATGCGGCCGGAATCCGGCGTCTGCAGCAGCAGAACGGAGGGCACGCGGTCCGGCCAGGCAGCCCGGAGCAGGCCGTAGCCGATCCCCGCGAGGCCGACCATGAGCCCGGGGCTCTCGGTCCTGGTGCTGGTGCCGCAACGTGGCCCGCCGTCCTCGATCCGCGCCAGGATGCGGGCGGCCAGACGGCAGGCCTCGGCGGTCAGCTCCGCGTCCTCCAGCACCCGGCCGGCCTCCCGGATGAGCTCGAGATTGCCCAGGTCGCCGTGACAGAGGGAGTGGTTGAAGCCGAACCCTTCCGCCAGGGTGGACCGTACCGCGGCCCGGATCTCGGAGCGCAGCTCCGGATCGTCGAGACAGGGCAGCAGGCTGATCCGCCCGAGCCCGATCCCCGGCGCCCCGTGACACCAGGCATGGAGGAAGGTCCGTCCCTCGAGGGTCTCGCGCCCTTCCCGCACATCGGGCCAGTTGCCGCGCTCCGGATCGAACCAGCTCCGCTCGTAGCGGAGGGCACCGCGCGCGGCGTCGCGGAACCGCTCCTCGCCGCTGGCGCAGGCGAGCTGGGCGAGGGCCCAGGCGATGCCGGCCGTGCCATGGCTGAAGCCGGTCAGCGGCCGCCGGCCCAGGCTCCTGTCGGGGAGCCAGCCATGGCCCCGCTCGTCGACGACCGCGCGGTCGAGGAGGCGCTCGCCGCACCGGACCGCGACCTCCAGGACCGCCCGGGAGGGGCGATGGCGGTGGAGAGCCAGGAGGGCGGCCAGAGCCCCCGCGGAGCCGGCGATCAGGTCGAAGGCCTCGTCGCTCTCGACGGCGGGCATCCTCGCCGCCAGCCCTTCCGCCTCGGCGAGCAAGCCGGGCTCTTCCCACAGGAGGCCCAGGTGCGTAAGGGTGTAGACGAGCCCGCCCCAGCCGTTGAAAGCGCCGACCTGGACCAGCGCCGCCGGGTCGGCCTCGAGCCTCCTCCGGGCCGTGCCGAGGGCGAGCCGGGCCAGGCGGCCATACCGCTCTTCTCCGGAGAGGCGCCCGAGGTGGGCGAGGAAGAGGGCGACGCCGGCCAAGCCGCTGTAGAGGTCGACCGGGATGGGCTCCAGGAGCCAGCCATCCGGCCGCAGGCCGAGATGGAACCAGCTCACGAGCTCGCCCTGCTCGATGGCCAGCCGCGACAGGCGGTCGCCGATCTGCCGGGCGGCCGCCAGGAACCGCTCGGGTCCGGCGATGGTTCCGGCCTCCGGCAGGCTCATGGCCGGCCAGGCCCAGCGCTCGTCGAGAGAGCGGGTGGCCTCGATGGCGGCCTGCACGAGCCAGCCCTGCCGTTCCAGATCTGCCTCGTCCATCGTCCGCAGCCGGGTATGGACGAGCTCCAGTCCTGGCGTGGCGAAGAAACCCGCGATCCGTTCCCCGCCCGGATGGACGAGGTCGGTCGAGGTGGGCAGGGTTTCGAAGCGGGGCACGTCCCCGGCGGCCAGATCCTTCCGCTCGGCCCGCAAGGCCCGCCGCAACGGCGGGTAGGTCACCGCGTCCAGCCAGAGGCGGTCGTGGAGCCGGTCGCGGTCGAGGGCGTTCTGCAGATAGTCGGGATGATTGCCGACGTGCAGCAGGTGGGCGTACACGCTGGTGCCGCGCAGCAGGACCCGGATCGGCAGCTCCGCGAACGGCGACAGGGGGCCCCCGGGAGCGAGGAGCTCCTCGCGATGGCGGACCAGCAGCCGGTACATCGAGCGGAAGCCGCGCTGGACGCTCTCGCCATACTCCCACAGCGGCAGCGGCTCGCCGCGCAGAGTGGGGACGTTGGGGCCGGCCGCCATCCGGGTCTCCTGGCGGGCCCAGCGCATCTGGTCCGTCCCGTCGCCGGTGATGCGCCGGATCTCGAGCTGCTGGCCGCCGATCGTTCCCATGCCGCTCATGTCGAGCCCCCCCTGCTCGGCGGTGGACCAGAACCGCCTGGGGAGCAGGCCGCTGTTGAGCACCGTCTGGGCCGTGGGCAGATACCCGGCGCCGGCGGCGGCCGGCTCCGCGAGGGCGGGCTGGAACAGGGTCTCGAGGTCGATGGGGACCGGGTGCTCCCCCTCGGCGATCAGGTTCTCGTGATGAAAGTCGGTCGCCTCCAGGGTATAGAACAGGGCGGCCCAGGCTCCCTGCCGCTCATGGAAGCGCTCCGCCTCCTCTGCTGTCTCGCACGGGCGGGCGGCGACGTGCTCCACCCATCCGTACTCGCCGCGGTCATCGCCGCGGTCGAGGACCGCGAGACGGCGGAGGGGCGGATCGCACCCCCGCTCGCCGAGCCAGGCGACGAGCGCCTGGAAGTGGCGGTCGATGGCCAGGGACTTGGGCTTGTAGACGATCCGGAGCCCCGAGGCGAAGGCGAGGACGGCCACGGAGCGCCCGCCGTTGTGACGGTCGCTGAGCCCGGTCCAGGCGGCGGTCAGGGGGCCCGGATCCGCCCCGCCGCCGAGCCGGCCGACGATCTCTTCCCGGTCCGCCGCGAAGCGTTCCATCATCTCCAGGTTCGTCTCCACCCACTGATCGGCATGACGGCAGGCGTCACGGGCCAGGACCGGGTAGCGCCGCAGGATCTCCAGGGCCCTGGCGGGCTGGCGCAGCGTGTCGACGAAGCTCCGGAACCGTTCCTCCGGGGTTTCCCCCTGAAGACCCCCTTCGAGGCGGCTGGCGTGAAGCTCCAGGGCGAGGGCTCTCTCGCTCGCCCAGCGGAGCCGGCGGACCAGGGTCGAGAGCAGGGCCGCGGCCAGGTCTTCCGCGGCGCAGAGCCCCGGCGCCCCGGCCATGATCCGTTGCAGCTCCGCCAGAACGCGAGCATGGGCATCCGCGATCAGGGGACGCAACAGCTCGAGGATGCCGAGGCCGCCATCGTCCTCGAAGCCGGCGGGGAGGGGAGGGCTGTCCTGGAAAAAGGTGCGGGCCAGATGCCCCAGCCAGGCGGGGGGGCCGGCCGCGCGCTGGCGCAGGTCCGCGGCGGGCGCCGCCAGGACGCGCGGGAAACCGTCCGGCGTCAGGCCATCGAGGGCGAGGCGCCGGGCGAAGAGCCGGTCGTCGAGCAGCTCCGACTCGCTCCGCCACCGGCTCGCCTTGCGCGCCGCGCGCTCGATCTGCTCCGGAGGCAGGGCCGCGCCGGCGTCAGGGCCCAGGAGAGCCGCGCGCTCGGCGAGCGTCAGGGCCTCGAACCATTCAGGGGCCGCGAAGATCTCGTGCATCAATTCCGTAGGCGCCTCTCTCGAAGGATGGCCTGAGGCGGGCGGACCCGGAGGCCCACCCGCTCGTTCAGGGGGTCAGGGACGCCGGTCTACGGGCACTGCTGGCCGGGCTTGACGCAGGAACCCACGAAGGTCGTGCAATAAGTGGTCCACGCCGCGCCGCCGACACTGCGCAGGGCGGAGTCGTCCACCGTCGCCATTCCCGCCGGGCTCTCGGGCAGGCTGGACAGCTCCTGCTCGGTGAGGCTGTTGCGGTACTCCTCGTCGCGCCAGGCACGGATCACGTCGATTTTCTTCATCTGCGGTCTCCTTTGGCACTCGGTTGCGAGATCGGTGAATCACGATCTCGGGGCGGCGGATCCTTTCTCCACTCGGCAGAAAGAGATGTTTGCTCCCGCCGTTCTTGTGCGATTTTTAATATAGCACATAACAGATATCTTGGGCTCCTAAGGCTTTGCGTACAGCGCCTCGTGGTGCGGCCGCCCCTTGCGGATGGAGCGGAGCTGGCCTGCGTCGAGCATTCTCCGCAGGTTGACCGAGACCAGCCGCTCCTTTACCGGTTTGCGGAGCCGGTCCTGGTAGCGCCGGTTGAGCTCCGCGGTCACGGCGGCGGTGCCGAAGGCCTCCTCCGGCCCATGGGCTTCGGCCACCCGCGTCACCATCTGGATCAGCGAGAGATCCAGGTTGGCATCGGGGTCCTTTGGCGGCGAAGGGGCCGCCGTGGGCGGGCCGGGCCGGCTCGCCAGGTCGACCGAGGTGGCCGCCACCGCCTTGAACGCCTCGAGGTTCTGCGTCAGCGTCTCCAGCTCCGCGGCGTGGAGGGCCTTCTGGTCGTGGTGGATCCTCTCCTGCCCGGCGTGAAAGACCTCCCGTTCGCGGTGGAAGACGATCTGGGATTCGAGCCTGGACACGATCGTTTCCAGGGAAAGTGGGGACGGCATACTCTTTCTCCAGGTTGTTGCGACATTCGCGCCGCAGGTTTTTCGCTGCCGCCAGTTTACAACGAGACCCGCTCATTTCCTTGTCCTGGCCGGCAGCCGTGCTGCGAGTCGGGAGCGACTCACAACATTCTGGAAGCGCCTTGTTGCCAGATGCCCCTCTTTGCCGGTCTCCCGGGTCTGGTGAAGCCCGCGACCCCCGCGAGCTGTTTTCTGACCCACGGGTGGTCGTGTCCTAACTCAATGTGGGTGGTGATCGGCTGGTCGTGTCCTAACTCAATGTGGGTGGTAGAGGGGGGGCGGCCCTTCGGCGGTCCGAAGGGCCAGCGTTTGGCATTTCCGCCACCCTAGGGGCAGCTACAAGCAGAGCGACAAGTCCAACTCTCGCAATCCCAGGGGTCCTGGGAGCCACCAGGACAAAAGCGTGTCGTGTCCATGTTTCCGCCACGCGCATTGCCGAGTGCTAGACCGTTGAGGTGCCGCAGTGTTTCTTTAGACAGCTCCATTTTCCCTGCCTGCTTCTTCATGGATGAGTCTCCCTGGGTAGCGCCAGGGAGCCATCCCCCGGCCTGGGTATTCTAGCTCATCCTGAAGTGCTACCTAACTCAATGTGGGTGGGAGGGCAGGAGCCCCTGCCCTCCCCAATTTAGACAGCTTGATCAACCCCCGGTGTCGCAACCGTTCACGCAGGTGCAGCAGCTGCCGGATTCGCAGAAGTTGCAACCCGTCTCAACCGTCCCAACCCCGGCCAGTCCGCCGGCCACTTGCCTCAGACTGTCTCGCTTCTCCAATCCCCGCAGCGTCTCTTTCGCCAGCGTCAACTTCTTCATCTGCTTCTTCATGAATGTCTCCCCGGTATCACCAGGTAACCATACCCGGCCTGTGCATTCTAGCTCATCCTGAAGTGCCACGGATTGCTACTAATCTACCCGCCTGTTACGATTGTACCCATGGAACCTACAGAGCAGCACCACGTCCAATTCGTTCTTAAGCCCGGAGTCCTGGAGAAGATCGGCGAGATGGCGACCTGTTTAGCCGAGGGCGCAAAGTTGCTCGACAAGGCTCACGGCCTATTGGTCGACCTTCGTAATTCCAATGCGTTGGTAATACGCGGTGATGTTGTCAGCGGTGAAGGTGGTTTGGGTATGGCAAACGTCGCAGAAGAAAGGCTCGTCAGCGACCATCCCAGCTAGCGGTAAGTAGTGAACCTTACCGCAGTGGCATTTGTAGTGCAGAGTTTGTGTCTCTATGTCTATGTCCATCGTCTGGCGAAACGTTCGCGTCATCAAACCGCCCTCCATAGTTGCTTGTTTGAAGTACCTGCTTGACTCGCCTAGAAAGAAGACGTAGCTTCAAATAGTCTTCTAGAAGAGACGAGCCCGCCTAGCGAAAAACATTCTCCAGCAAACGTTCCACACCAAAACACAAAACCCGGCGTGTCACCGCCGGGTCCTGGTAGTCGCCTGTTCACCCGATCGGGCGTGCTAGGCAACTGGCGTCGCTGTAATTACCCAAGCGCCAGTGTAAGCCCGAGGTGCGCCCGAGTCAATCCGAAAGGAGGTGACTGTGGCGCACTTCAATGGCGGAGCCTTACCCATGCATCGCCAGCTGAAGGGCCTGCTGCTCCCGGGTCGCCCCCGGGAGCGGATACAAGCCCGGCGGCAGGGGACAGCGCCTTACTTCTTGGCCTTGCCCTTGCCGCTCGCCCCTAGCTCGGCATTCGCGGCCTTCAGGAGGCGGTCCCTGATCCAGTTGGACAGGGGCCGCCCGTCCTGCTCTGCCGCTCTCTGAAACAGATCCTTGTCTGCGTCCGTGAGGCGCAGCTCTAGCCGGGAGGTTTTGGTGGATTCAGTCATACGTGCAGTGTACGGAAAAGTTCCGGACGATTCAACCCGGGAACCCCTTGACGTGTCCGTAATTTGTCCGTACAATAGGTTCACAGTCGAGCAGAGATATGAACGCCTCCAATCCTACTCCCTCCGCCCCGGTCTGCCGCTCCTGCGGCGGTCCGACTATTGGCTGGGGACGGGACAAGGAAGGCAACCCGCGCCGCAAGTGCAAGGCGTGCCGCTCGACCTTCGGGATCATCCCGGTCCGCCCCCTGGGCGCCATGCGCCTGGACATGGACAGGGCCGTGCTCTGCTTGAACCTGCTCACGGAAGGCTCTTCTATTCGCTCGACCGAGCGGATCACCGGCACCCACCGCGACACCATTTGCAGCCTGCTACGGCTCGCTGGCGCCAAGTGCGAAGCTATCCTGAATCGCCTTGTCCGTCACGTCCCGGTTGCAGATGTCCAGGCGGATGAGCTGTGGTGCTTCGTGGGCATGAAGGAGCGCACCAAGAAGATCAAGAAGAACAGCGACCCCGAGATGGGCGACGTTTATACCTTCGTGGGGATCGAGCGCAATTCCAAGCTGGCGCTTGCCCACCACATGGGGCGGCGCACCTCGGAAGACGCTTCCATCTTCACCGCCAAGCTGGCCGCCGCGACCTCTGGCGATTTCCAGCTCTCGACCGACGGATTCAACGGCTACCCCGCCGCCATCGAGCAGCACCTCGGCGGTCGGGTGGACTACGGCATGCTGGTCAAAACCTACAGCTCTGAAACGGTGGACGCTGAGCGCCGGTACTCACCGGCGCAAATAATATCGGCGGAAAAGGTCGTCGTCTCTGGCACCCCGCTGGAGGACCGGATTTGCACGTCCCACGTTGAGCGGACGAACCTACACATCCGCATGTCCATGCGGCGCTTCACCCGTCTGACGAACGCTTTCAGCCGGAAGCGGGACAACCTGCGGGCGGCACTCGCGCTCCACTTCGCGACCTACAACTTCACTTGGATGCATTCCTCGATTCGCATGACGCCGGCAATGAAGGCGGGGATTGCTCGGAAGCCATGGACGCTGCGGGATCTGCTGACGGCTTAGGTATTGATCTCCAGGGCCTCCCTAAGGAAGTCGCCAATCTCCTTAACGATCAAGTCTTTAGACACCTTTTCAAGCGGAATGGAGTGCGATGTATCTCCGCCACCTCGGGTTTGTGTCACTTCGAGGACATCGCCCATACAGGCATAACTCAGGTCGTTCTTATAGACGCCCTTAACCTGGATAGATGGACGCTCGCCGTCCTTCCAAATAATCCGGGGATGTTGGATCACTTCCCGGGCATCCTTCAGCGCTGGCCTTATTACATCGTTCATGACCGACATGCAGTTAACCAACTGCGCCTGCTCAAGCCTTAATTTGCTGCCGATGTCGCTAGCCAATGCCTGGAACGGATTTTCTGCCATGTAACGCTCCTTCCGCTTTAAAGCGGGCATGCCCATCGCAATCGATAGGCTCAATTCCCACATACGCTTAGGAGTGTATCATGCTTGTAGGACACCTCAGAGGCCGACTCGCGCGGAGTCGGCCTCTGGTCCCCCTATGCCTCTTCCCGCTGAAACCGCTGGAGAAGCGGTGCGGGATCTTCGGTAGGCTCACTCCCTCCCCAACGCACCCACAACCGCGCCAGCTCGGAAGCCAAGCTCTTGCAGTGTCGGGCGTAGCGGAACGTCGCCACGGGCCGCGCATCGGGCAAATAGACCAGCGTGTGGCACTTCGTTGAGCCGTGGGGAACCGGCCCGGCCTGGGTGCCGTGGTAGAGCCCGAACGGGCGAGCGACCCACCCCGACAGCTCGGGTGCCGTGCCGTTCTCCAGGCGCACGCGGAAGCGGCCACGACTCCAGAACAAGGGGAGTGGCTTCCCGGCCCGCGTGCGGTGCTCCAGGTGGGCGTCTACGGCTTCAGCGAGCCACGTTCCCACGGAAGCGTGGCCTTCCGCCTCTGCGGCTCGCTTCCACCGTACTGACTGCGCCATGGTGGCGCGGACGCTGAAGCTTGCGACCTTCATAGCGCCTTGTATTTCTCGGGGTGCATCTCCCGGTCGTGCTCTTCGGTGACCTTGTTGTACGCCTCCCGGAAGCCGATCGCCATGTCCGCCGCCCACGCCATGAAGGCGCCACGGCTTACGCCCAAGCGCTTGCCTTCGGCTTCCCAGCAAGCGCGTTGCCAGTCGGTTGCCTTGACGGTGACGGTCCGCAGGGCGGTCATGGGATAGCCGTCCTTCGTGTCCCAGCTCACGGCTAGATCTCGTAGAGGATGATGCCGTCCGGGGAGTCCGGAGCGGCCTGAATCCGTACCATCTCGGTAAGGCGCCACTCCGGCAGCCCGGGCTCCGGAACGTCGCGCCAGAAGGCGAACCAACGGCCAAAGAGATAGAAGACGGTCAGCCCCGCGTCTTCCGGATCGAACGATGGTGGCGGTTCCCCCGGGATCGGGGCGGTCTGGATGGTCACCAGACGGTCGTAGAGCTCGCGGCGGGTGGCTTCGGTGTAGCGGGTGAGATCGAGGGACGGGGTAGAATCGGGCAGGTCCGGCATGGCTAGCTCCTTGCTGGGCTCAGGTCCGGCGGCGTGTTAGCGCACCCGCCGGGCCGTCTGTAGGAACCGGAGAGAGAACGCCTCCCCCTGGTTCCAGGAACCTACAGCAGCACGATTCAGCCGATCACCACCCACATTGAGTTAGGACACGACCCCACGGGTCCTGTTGTCTGACCCAGCCTGTACTCAGCAGGACCCACGGGTCAGGAAACAAGGACCCGCTTTTTTCGCATCCCTCAGGCATGCGTTGACGTCAAGAAGACGGCCCTGTCCACGGATGGGAGCTTAAAGGCAACAAGGAGCCCGGAGCTCAAAACACCTCGGCCGGCCCGGGAGAGCTGGAGCGCTCGTGTCGCAACAGTCCAGCCGGGTCGCCGGAGAGCCGGCTCGGGTCTCGCAACGTGAAGGGGGGTAGTCGCAACGTACCGGGCCTGCCCGGCTTCGCGGACCGCGATCGAGGCCTCGGCTCGCCGCCGGGTCGCAACATACTTCCTGGGTCAGGGAGCGGGGTGAACGCGGCCGCCGGCGTGCTCGCCGGGCTCGGTGCCATGTTCCCGCAGGTAGAGGTTGACGACATCCAGGGCGGCGCCGTCGGCCTTCATCTGGCCGTCGTCGAGCCAGATGCAGCGGGTGCAGTTCTTGAGGATCGCCTGGATGGCGTGGGAGACGATGAGCACGGTGGCGCCGGAGTCGTGGAAGCTGCGGATCCGCTCCTCGCAACGGTTGGTGAAGGTGGCGTCCCCCACGGAGAGCACCTCGTCGAGGATCAGGATGTCCGGCACCCAGGCGGTGGCGATCGAGAAGCCGAGGCGAGCCTGCATGCCGGAGGAGTAGTTGCGCAGGGGGGAGCGGATGAAGTCCCCGAGGCCGCTGAAGTCGACGATCTCGTCGACCTTCGCCTGGATCTCCCGCTTGCTGTGGCCGAGCAGGAGCGCGTTCAGATAGACGTTCTCGAGACCGGTCAGCTCGTAGTCGAAGCCGCTGCCGAGCTCCAGGATGGGCGCGATCCGGCCGTTGACCTGGGCGCTCCCCCGGGTGGGCTTGAGGACCTTGGAGATCACCTTGAGCAGCGTGCTCTTGCCGGCACCGTTTCGCCCGACGATCCCCACCGTCTCGCCGCGCCGCACGGTGAGGTCGATGTCGCGCAGCGCCCAGAGCTGCTCGTAGGCGAGCGAGCCGCGCAGGAAGTGGATGGCGTACTCCTTGAGCGAGGGGACCCGCTGCTTGGCCAGCCGGTAGCAGAGGGAGATCGTCTCCAGGCGGATGCTGAGGTCGTCTGCCATCAGATCTCTAGAAGCGGCTCATCAGATGTAGAAGGGGATGCGGTCGCTGCTGCGGCGGAAGGCCCAGGCGCCGATCACGAGCGCCGCCATCGCGATGCCGAAGCAGACGCTCAGATGGGTCAACGGGGGCACTTTGCCGCGGAAGATCGGATCGCGGAAGACCTCGAGGATGGAGCGCACCGGGTTGAAGCGGATCAGCGGGAGCCAGGGGGAGTGCTCGAGGATCTTCATCGGATAGAAGATCGGCGTCAGGTACATGAGGATCGAGAGCAGCACGCCGATCATCTCCACGACGTCGCTGAAGAAGACCGCGAGCGGGGAGAGCAGCAGCCCGGCGCCGAGGGTGAACAGCGCGGCGAGCAGGATCGACACCGGCAGGAAGAGCAGGGCGGGCGTCATCGGATGGTGCGTGAACACCAGGATGAGCATCAGCGGCACCAGCGCCAGGACGAGGTTGATCACCCCCGAGATCACGGTCGCCAGGGGGAAGACCTCCTTCGGCACCGGCAGCTTGCGCAGGATCGGCGAGTTCCCCTTCAGGCTGTTCATCGAGGCGACGATGCTCTGGCTGAAGAAGTTCCAGAACAGGATGCCGCAGAGGGCGTAGACCGGGTAGTTGTTGGTGCCCTCGTCGAGCTTGAAGCGGAAGAGCGAGCTGAAGACCACCTGCAGCACCAGCATCGTCAGCAGCGGCTGCAGCATGGTCCAGGTGAAGCCGATGGCCGAGCGCCGGTAGCGGACCTTCAGCTCCCGGGCCACGAGGGCGAAGACGAGGTCTCGATAGCGGTAGATTTCTCGCATAGGGTTTGGACCAGAGGGCCGGACGGCTTTCTACACTCTATGGAGGAGGATGGCAAGCGGGCCCTCATCACCCCGGCCCTCTTCTCCCCGTCGGAAGGCGGACGGGCCGCAAGGCGAGGGACCGCGATCGCGGCGAACGCGATCCCTCTTGGCGAGCTCGGCGCGGCGCTCAGTTCGCGCCCTGTGGCGCGCTCGGCTCCTCCGACCCGAGGGAGTTGGAGCACTCCATCCGGAAGGTCTCCCAGGGGCCGATCCACTTGCGGCTATAGCCCAGAGAGCCGCCCCACGAGGGGGGATCGGCGTGGATGTAGACATTGTTGCGCGGCTTGAATGCGAATTCGAAATAGGACTGGCTGCCGCTGGTGAGACGCTTGCTCATCGGGAGGTGGTAGAAGCGCCACTGGAAGGTATCGCCGGCGCCGAACGGCTGCAACTGCAGGTGCTCGTTCGAGGTGCCGAACGCCTTGACGTACTGGCTCGCGGTCGTGGGCTTCAGGTAGAAGAGGAAGCGATGCAGGTTTGGCTCCATCACGAAGAGGTTGCTGCTCGTGGGCGAGCTTGTGCTCTGTTTGAGCTCCTGCCCGTCGCCGAGGCTGGTAGCGTAGGCGCCGTGCGCCGTCTTGATGCGGATGTACGGGGTGGTGCAGTTGTAGAGCCGGTCGCGGAAGGCGATGCCCGCCGGCTTCAGGGTGGTGTTGATGTCGACCATGCCGAAGAAGCACTCGTTGCTTGATTGGGGCCCACTGCACACCACGCTCGCGGTGCGCCTGAAATCGGTGTTGATCCAGGCCAGCGCGCCGTCGGCGTACTGGGACGCGACGTTGGTCCAGGCGCGCGTCCACTGCTCGAGATAGGTGCGGTTCCAGGGGTTGCCGGCGCCGCTGTCGGCGAGTCCGATCTCGCCCACGACCACCGGCATGTTGGTCGCCGAGCGCAGGCCCACCAGCGCATTCTGGAACCTCGATTGGCAGTTGGGGTCGATGTTGCAGCTCGAGTCCTCGGTGCCGTACCAGTGGAAGCCGACGAACGCATTGCCTTGCCCGTTCTGATTGAGGGTGCTGAACAGGTCGTTGTACTGGGTGGTGTCGATCGCGCCGGTGTTGCGGTTGACGAAATAGCCGTAGAGGCCGACCGTGACCGGGTGCTTGGTGTCCCTCGACCTGATCTCGCTGATCACGTGTTGCATCCAGCCGGTGAGCCACCCCATGTCATACATGGTGTTCGCGCAGCCGGGGCGCACACGCGAGAGGTGATCGGGCTCGTTCATCACGTCCCAGGCGGCGATCCGCACGTCGTTCTTGAAGTAGTCCACGATTCGCTGTACGTGCTCCAGGTAGGGTTGCGCCTCCGACCATCCGGAATTGTTGCGATTGCCCAGCTTTCCGGTGCACCACGGCGTCGCCGTGTTCAGCCCGTCGTAGAACGTCACGATCACCTTCATGTCCCATTCGTTGGCCTGCCACAGAAACTGGTCGAGCGCGGTCAGGAGCCCGGTGTTGAACGGGATGTACTGTCCGTAGATGTTCGGCACGCCCCCCCACTGATCGACGTTGAGGAAGATGCGAATGACGTTCGAGCGCACGAGGCGGGCCTTGTCGAGGTCACGGGTGTAGATCAGGTTTCGAATGCCGTAGGGATCGGAATAGCTCGGATCGAGATACGTCCACATGTTCCAGCCGTGCCAGCCGCCGCCTTCGTCGCCGCCCATGGGGATGAAGTTGGTGCCCTTCATGACGTAGTTGGCGTTGTAGATCGAGTTGTCGTCCTGGATGAGCCAGGGCATCCTGAAGCCGCTGCCGTTGCGCTGGATGAAGCACCCGGTGCGGGTCTCGTAGGAGTTTCCGTACGTGCCGCCCCAGGGGGCGCAGCTCACGATGGTGGCGAGAGCGTCGCCGGTGCCGTCGCCGGGGTCGGTCGCGCCCGTCGCCTGCGCGAACGTCGTGGCCGAAGGGGTGAGCAGGAGGGTCAAGAGGAGTGCCAGGCCGCCACGTTGCCATGTTCCCTGCGATCGCATAGATCTCCTTTGTCGCTGGTGCCGGCGTGATGCCGTCTAAAGGAGAGGGAGTCACCTGCGGCGCGTTTTGCCCCCGAAGCTTAAAAGCCCCTCTCTCCCGGTGAGGGAGGGTGGGAGGGGACGGGAGAGAGGGGTTGGGGAGTGAGGGTTCGGAGCGCCTCTCGCGCCACGGCGTCGTCCTCGCGCCACGCCGCGCGCGCCCCGGCCCCGGCGAACGGTCCGGCGATCCCGTGGGCGGCGAGGCGCAGGCGGGCGCCGGCGCGCAGCGCGGCCTCGGCCCGGGCCGCCCAGGCCGCGCCATGCTGCTTGCGGGCCCAGCGCAGGAGGTCGCTCCAGAGCAGCTCCGGGTGCTGATTCCGGCGGGCGCCGGCGGCGCGGCCGATCGTCGCGCCGTGATGGTGGAGCACCCGGAGCTCCGGCCGCACCTGCACCCACCAGCCGGCCCGGCGGACGCGCACGCAGAAGTCGAGGTCCTGGGCGTAGAAGCGGAACCCCTCGTCGAGCGGGCCCGCCGCCAGCCAGACCTTGCGCCGGAACGCCATCGCCGCTCCGGTCACCCAGTCGACGGTACGCGGCCCGGCCGCGTCGAGGGGCTTGGCCCGCCGGTAGAGCGGCAGCCTGGCGAGCAGCGCGGGGAGGCCGCTCGACAGGGCGAAGAACCAGGCCAGCGACGGCTGCCGGCCGCCGCTCCATTGCGGCGAGCCGTCGGGATAGTGGAGCAGGGCGCCCACGATCCCCAGCCAGCGCTGGCGCGCGAAGCTGCCGGCCAGCCCTTCGAGACCTCCGGGAAGGACCTCGGTGTCGCTGTTGAGGAGCAGGAGGAGCTCCCCCTCCGCCCGCGCCAGGCCGCGGTTCGCCGAGCCGGTGAAGCGGGCGGGTTTCTGGTTGCGCAGCACGGTCACCGCCGGGTGCCGCTTCCGCACCGCCGCCGCGGTGCCGTCCCGGCTCGCGTCGTCGACCAGGATCACCTCCATCCCCGGCAGCGGGGAGGCGAAGAGCGAATCCAGGCAGCGCAGGGTCAGCTCCCGCGTGTCGTGCGTCGGGATGACGATCGAGAGGGGAGGTGCGGGCATGCCGCGGGAATTCTAGAGGTTCACCCAGGCCGCTGACGAATCTGGTCCCGATCTCCCCTCCCGACGGCACCTATAGAGGCGGGCAGAGAGATGGGAAAACGCCGGAACGCGGCACAGCGTACAAGGGGGTACTGTCTTGGCGATCAAGACCATCACGTATGACGAGATCCGGCGCCTGGTCCGGCTGGAAGATGCCATCGGGCCGGTCCGTCAGGCGTTCAAGAGCTATTCGCAGGGCCGGGCCAACATCCCGCCCGTCCAGCACCTGGAGATGCCGAGCCGCAAGGAAGGGGCCCTGCACATCAAGACGGGTCACGTCGAGCCGTTCGACTTCTGCCTGGTCAAGGTCGCCTCCACCTTCCCGGAGAACACCCGGCGGACGCCGCCGAGCCCGTCGATCAACGGCGTGATCGTGATCTTCAGCGCCCTCGACGGCGAGCCGCTGGCGGTGATCGAGGACCGGGCGTGGATCACCCAGCTCCGCACCGCCGCCGCCGGCGCCGTGGCCGCCGAGGCGCTCGCCCGGCCGGACTCCGAGACCCTGGGGATCTACGGCTCGGGGGCGCAGGCGCGCCTGCAGACCGACGCCGTCCTCCACGCCTGCCCCGGCATCCGCAAGGTGCTGGTCTGGGGGCGCACTCCCGACCACGTGCGGCGGTTCGCCGAGGGGCTGCGGGCCAGCCGCCCCGACCTCACGGTGGAGGCGAAGAGCCATGCCGAGGAGGTGGCCCGCCCCGCGGACATCGTGGTGACCGCCACCTACGCCAACGAGCCCATCGTGCGCGGCGAGTGGCTGCCCGAGGGGGTGCTGGTCATCGGCATGGGGGCGGACTCGATCTTCAAGCGCGAGCTCGACCCGGAGACCATCCTCAGGGCCGACAAGGTCTACGTCGACAGCCGTTCGCAGAACGAGATCCTGGCCGAGATCGGCCATGGGATCCGCGATGGGCTGTTCGACGCCCACCGCATCGACGCCGAGATCGGCGACGTGCTGATCGCCGCCGACCAGGGGCAGCCGGGCCGCACCTCGGACCGCGAGCGCATCGTCTGCAAGCTGACCGGCGTCGCCGTGCAGGAGATCTTCGTCTGTGACTACGTGCTGCGGGCGTTCGGAGTGGTGGCGCGCGACCCCCTGATGGCCGGGGTGGCCATGGGGGCCGCGTCGTAGGCAGACCGGCTTGGCAGACCGGCTCAGAAGACCGGCTCAGAAGGTATCGCTGGTCGAGACCAGCCACTGCACCCGCTTGATCGCGGGGCCGCCGTCCAGTGGGAAGGCGAGGTCGAGGTGGACCATCGAGCCGCGCGAGGAGCGGCTGGAGCCGATGCGCAGGCCGAGGCCGACGTCCTTGAGCAGCTTGCGGTCGGCGGCCACCTTGCCCTCGCCGTCCTCGAACCAGGCCGAGCCGGCATCGAAGAAGGCGGCGGCCCCGAAGTGCACGAGGTGGAAGAGCTCGCGGCCGCTGAAGAACCGCTGCTCGAGGGTGAGCAGCACGCGGTGGTCCCCCTGCAGATAGCGCAGGGGGTAGCCGCGCAGCCCGGTGTCGCCCCCCAGCAGGAGCTGGCGCTCGGGGTCGAGCTTGTGGGCGACATCGCCGCCGATGGCGGCATAGAAGAGGTTGTCGCCGAAGTCGCGCAGGTAGTACCGGACACTCCCACCGATCAGCAGGTTCTCCGTGCCGCCGTTGCCGAAGCGGCTACCCCCCCGAAGCGAGGTCAGGATGAGCTGCCGCGGGCTCGGCCGCCAGCCGACGCCGGCGCCGATGTCGGTGACGAAGCTGTTCAGCGTGCCCCCCCAGGCGGTCGAGGAGTAGCCGAGCCGGACGTGGAACTGCCGGCCGACGTTGACGTCCTCGGTCCGCTGGATGCGGTCGAGGTCGCGCTCGGTGAAGAAGGCGTCCTGCAGGGACTCGTAGCTGATCCAGGGGTAGGCGAGAGTGCGATCCCCCGGCAGCAGGGTCGGCGGATCGAAGCCCGCGGCGGGCGAGAAGCGGTCGCGCTCGACGCTGAAGCCGGCGAGCCAGCGGTGGGTGCTGCGGTTCTGGAGTCCCGGGGAGAGGCCGGCGTAGACCCCGAAGACGTCCTGCTGGTGCTGAAAGCGGTCGAAGACGTGGCCGCGGCTGTAGAGGGGGTCGACCCGGTCGTCGAGGGTGGCTTGCACGCCCAGGGCCCAGCGGGTGTCCAGCGAGTAGAACGGCCGCTCCAGCGCGAGCTGTTTGAGCGAGCCGTCGCTGTTGTCGGAGTAGGCGACGCCGAGCCGGCCGTGGCTGCCAAGCAGGCTGGGATCGTCGTAGCTGATCAGGTTGCTGGTACGGTCCACCGTGCTCTCGTGCTGCAGCGAGATCCCCTTGCCGGCGCCGAGGAAGTTGATGTCCTGGATCTGGAAGTGGATGTCGTTGGCGCCTCCTGAACGGTGGAAGCCGACACCCCCCTGAAGGGTCCAGACGTCGCGGGTGATGACGTCGAGGTCGACCAGGCCGTCGCCCGCCGGGATGGGGCGGATCTTGGCGTCGTAGAGGTAGCGGTTCTTGCGCAGGATGCGCTCGGACTCCGCCGACTGCTCCGCCGAGTAGACGTCGCCCGGCTTGAGGAGCACCTGGCGCTCGATGACCTCCGGCCGGGTGACGAAGTGGAACCGGTTGGCGAGCCGGAAGACGAGCCGGTTTTCGCCCGGCTTGTTGGGGTCGAAGATGTTCTGGGTGACGACGTGGATCTGTCGCACCTTGGGCTGTGCGCCCGCGGCGTTGCCGGTCTCTTGAGCCGGCGTGGCCTGGGGAGGGGCGCACTCCTGGCCGTCGGGACGGCTGGCGGTAGAGGAATCCCCCGGCCGGATGCAGTCGGTCTTGGCCCGCGGTGGCTCCTGGGCCGCCTGCTGAGCCGGAGCCGGTCCGCTCGGCATCGCCGCCAGACCGACGAGGGCCGCGATCAGCGGCAGGCGAGTTGGAAGGGGCGCGGTGGAACAGCGCATGAAATACGACTCCTGTCTCTCGCGGAGACGTGGCGCGCCTCTACGGGACCTCGAATTCTAGCCCCTCGAAGATGAGATCTGTCTGAGCTCCTCGCTTCTTCAAGAGACGCTAAGGTTCAAGCCCCTGCGAGAGCTCCTGGATGCGTGGGGTGAGCCGCTGGATCTCCTCGAAATGCGCCGCCGAGAGCTGCTGGAGGGTACCGGCGCCCAGCGGGGTCAGCCGCAGGCGGACGACCCGGCGGTCCCCCGCGTCCTCCAGTCGCTGCACCAGCCCCGCCTTCTCCGCCCGGTCGACCAGCCCCACCGCGCTGTGGTGCCGCAGCAGCAGGTAACCCGCGACGTCGCCGATGGTGGGGCCCGGCTCCCCTTCATGTCCACGGATGGCGAGCAGGAGCTGATGCTGGGCCGGCGTCAACCCCGCCCGCTCGGCCTGCTCCTCGCTCCAGTGCAGGAAACGGCGCAAGCCGATCCGGAATTGAAGAAGGCGCCGATAGTCGGCGTCATCCAGATCGCGAGTCATGCCCCAAGTGTACGTCCGAGAAGTAGACGTGTCGAATCATCCCGGCCACGCCCGCTGCTGCGCGGCCGTCGCCTCCCAGTGCGCCTTGACCTCCACCATCGAGTCCCCGCCCAGCTTCTCCAGCAGGGCGTCGGCGAGCACCAGGGCCATCATCGCCTCGGCGATGACGCCGGCGGCGGGGAGCGCGGTGACGTCGCTGCGCTCATACTGCGAGGTGCGCGCCTCCAGGGTGTCGAGGTCGACGCTCGGCAACCCCTTGCGCAGGGTGGCGATCGGCTTCTTGTAGGCGGTGATCACCACGTCCTCGCCGTTGGTGACGCCCCCCTCCAGGCCGCCGGCGCGGTTGGTGGGGCGGCTCCAGCGGCCGTCGGCGGTGCGCTCGATGGCATCGTGGGCGGCGCTGCCGAAGCCGGCGGAGGCGGCGACGCCGGCGCCGATCTCCACCGCCTTGACGGCGTGGATCGAGAGGATCGCCTGGGCGAGGCGGCCGTCGAGCTTCTCGTCCCACTGCACGTGCGAGCCGAGCCCGGGGGGAACCCCGCGGGCGATCACCGTCACCGCGCCTCCCAGCGTATCCCCCTCCTCCTTGGCGCGTTCGACGAGGCGGACCATCTCGGGCTCCAGCGCGCGGTCGATCGCCCGCAGCGGCGAGGTCTCGTCGACGTTGAGCAGATCCTCCCAGGCGGGGACCGGCGCGTCGGCGCCGATCGGGCCCAGGGAGCGGACGCCGCTGCGGATGTCGATCCCGAATTCGGCGAGCAGCATGCGGGCGAAGGCGCCGGCGGCGACGCGGGCGGTGGTCTCGCGGGCGGAGGCGCGCTCGAGGATGTCGCGCAGGTCCCGCCGCTGGTACTTGATCCCCCCCGCGAGGTCGGTGTGCCCCGGCCGCGGCGACTTGAGGCGGCGGGTCTCCACGAGGTGGGGATCGACGGTCTCGGGGCCCATGATCTTTTCCCAGCTCACATAGTCGCGGTTCTGGATCCAGAGGACCAGGGGGGAGCCCAGGGTCTCGCCCCCCCGCACGCCGCCGCGGACCTCGGCGGTGTCCTTCTCGATCTGCATGCGGCGCCCGCGGCCGAAGCCGTGCTGGCGGCGGGCGAGGTCGCGGGCCAGCAGGTCGAAGTCCACCCGCAGTCCCGCGGGCAGTCCGGTGAGCATCGCGGTGAGGCCGGGTCCATGGCTCTCACCGCCGGTCGTCAGATGGAGCCGGCGCATGGCGGCAAGGATAGCAGTTGGCCCGGCCGTCGACATGTTTTGGTGGTGGCGCCGGGCGCGATAAGCTCTCCCGTCCTATGAGCTCTGAAACAAACGCCGCCTGGTCCCCGATCCTGACCGCCGAAGCCGCGGACCGCGCCCTGCGCGTGGTCGACGATATCGCCGCCGATCTCCGCCAAACCCTCGCCGAGCCGCGCCCGGAAACCCCCATCTGGCATCGCCGCGGGCCGTCGCTCGCCGGCGGGGACGCCGGCCTGGCCTCCTTCTTCGCCTATCTCGATCGCGCCCGGCCCGATCAGGGGTACGACGACATCGCGATGGAGCTGCTCGAGCGGGCGATCGACACCACCGGGGAAGTGCAGGCCCCGCCGGGCTTCTACAGCGGCTTCTCGGGCGTCGCCTGGACGCTGGAGCACCTGCGCGGCCGGCTGTTCGAGGACGACGGGGAGGACCCGGGGCAGGAAGTGGCGTCGGCGCTCCTCGAGCACGTCGCCCTGTCCCCCTGGCGGGGGCACTATGACCTCATCTCGGGTCTCGTGGGCTTTGGCGTCTACGCCCTGGAGCGCCTCCCGCTGGCCGGCGGGAGGGAGTGCCTGGAGCGGGTGGTAGCCCGCCTGAGGGAGAACTCGGAGCGCCGGTCCGACGGGGTGACCTGGCGCACCGGGCGTGATCTCATGATGGAGCGCGAGCTGGAGCTCTACCCGGAGGGGAACTTCAATCTCGGGGTGGCTCATGGCGTGCCCGGAGTGATCGCCGTGCTGGCGCAGGCCTGCGCCGCCGGCGTCGACGCCCGCGATCTCCTGGACGGCGCCGTCGCCTGGCTGCTCGCCCAGAAGCTGCCGGCGGGGTCGGAGTCCTTCTTCTCCTACAACGTGGCGCCGGGGGTCGAGCCGAAATCGTCGCGGCTCGCCTGGTGCTATGGCGATCTCGGCATCGCCGCCTCCCTGCTGGTGGCGGCGCGGGCGGTGGGGGAGGCGGAGTGGGAGCGCGAGGCGGTCGCGATCGCCCGCGGCTGCGCCGCGCGCCCGCGGGAATCGTCCGGGGTCATCGACGCCGGCATCTGCCACGGCGCGGCCGGCGCGGCGCACCTCTTCAACCGGATCCATCAGGCGACCGGCGATCCGGTCTTCCGCGACGCGGCCCTCGCCTGGATCGAGCAGGTGCTGGCCTACCGCCAGCCGGGCAAGGGGGTGGGCGGGTTCGAGATGTGGGTGGTGGGCGCGGACGAGGAGCTCGCCTGGCGCACCGATCCCGGTTTCCTCACCGGCTCGTCGGGAGTCGGTCTCGCCCTGCTCGCCGCCGCGACGCCGGTCGAGCCCGAATGGGACCGGATCCTCCTGACCGACGTGGCGGAGCGGCGGTAGCTAGCCCGCCGCCGCCTCCGGCTCGCCCTTGCCCTTCTTGACCTTGGCCGGCCGCTCCCCCTTGCGCTCGCGCGCCGCCCTGGACTCGTAGAGCAGGTAGAGGAAGTCGTAGAGCACCAATTCGTGCGCCCGCTGCGCCGAGCGGATGAAACGGTTGACGTGCATGTGCACGTAGCTCGACGCGAGATCCGCGAGCGGCTGGTTCAGGCGCCCCGCCCGCTCGAGCTCGCGCAGCTCCTCGACGATCGGCGCGTTGCGCTCAGAGCGCTGACGCAGGATCTCCAGCGCCGGCGCCAGCTCGCTCTCCGCGTCGCCGGCCGGATCGAGCAGCGGCGACAGGCTCCGCCACTCCTGCCGGAAGCGCTGGTCGAGCTGTACGCGCAAGCCCTTGCCGCCGCCGAACTCGCGGGTGAACCCCTCGCGCATGCCGCGCATCACCCGCATCCGGGTCTCGGGATCGAAACGGAGGTCGCCGAGCAGCATGTCGACCCCGCGCAGGGCGAGACGCCAGCGGAAATCCGCCCCCTCGTCCCCCTCCAGCATCTCGAGGATGGCGAGCACGGCGTCGCTGTCCACCTGGAAGAGGCGCTCGGCGAGAGCGATCCCCTCCGGACCGCCGTAGCGCTCGATCTCGCGCTCGTAGGTGTCGAGCTGCACCCGCCAGATGCGGCCGTCGGCGAGCAGCGGCTCGAGCGCCGCGTGGAGGCGTGACAGCACTCCCGACTGCAGCCTTGCCGGTTTGCCGTGGAAGCGGACCCGAAGATGCCACTCGGGGTCGCCGTAACGGATGAAGAACCAGCCGTCCGCCTCGCCCGCGGCCACGGCGTCGCGCGCCACCGGCGTCACCACCTCGCGCAGCAGGCCGTCGGCCGTCGCGGTGCCGGTGTAGAGCTTGGCGTACAGCCACTCGGAGCCGGGCGGGAACGAGCGGCGCACCGGCGCGATCTCCACGGCGGGCCGCGGGGCGCGGGGAGCCGCTTCCACAGCGGCGTCGCCGGTGAGCGGCTTGCGCACGAAGGGGACCAGGATCTCGTTGAGGAACCGCCCCTCGGGGCCGGCGGCCGCCAGCAGGTCCGGGCCGGGGAAGAACTCGACCAGCCGCGCCCGGTCGCGATCCTCGACGACGTCGAGGAAGGTCTCGATCGAGAGGACGTTGTCGAGGTCGACGAGCAGCTCGTTGTCGGCGTCGACCAGGGCGATCAGGCGCGGGAGGCCGCGCTTCTGGCGCCAGTCCTGGACGGCCTGGTAGCGTTCCGCCCCCTTGGTCTTGGCCAGCGCCTTGATCTCGTCCTGGAGCATCCACCAGGAGGCGCGGGCGAGCACCACCCGGCCGCTGGTGACCCGGGGGAGGAAGGGGGCGCTGTCGAGCGGTCCCCACCCCCAGGTCACGCCGCCGAGCGTGCCCTGCGACTGCAGTGTGCAGAGGAAGCGGTAGATGCCGAGGCTGCCGTGGACGAAGTTGTGGGCGGAGGTCATGCGCGGGATCACCTCCTTGCCCAGCCGCGCCGAGCGCAGCACGACCCGCGGGCCGGCGACCGAGACGCGCAGGTCGTTGACCGGGATCTGCTTCTCGAGCGGCGCGCCGGAACGGCCGAGGAAGGGGATCTCGTACTCGCGCAGCACCGGCCGCGCCAGGATGTTGCCGATCCGCCCCTGCGGCAGGTGGACGATCTCGGCGAAGATGGCCTCCGGGTGGAGCGCCTCCTCGGCCCGCAGGTGGGTCGCGACCTTGCGGTTGAGCTCGGCGTCGGCGTGGCAGAAGCGGCCGAGCAGCCGCGCTCCCGAGGGGCCGCCCGCGTTGTCGAAGAGGATCTGGAAGTCCCCCCGGTCGAGCGCCTCCTGCGAGGCGGCGGCGAGGGTGACCATGACGTGAAAGGCCTCCGGGAAGGGGGATTTCTTCTTCGCCGCGTCGTCGACCGGCGCCATGCGGTCGAGATCCTCGGCGGTGATCTCGATCTGCCGCTCCCCCTCGGCGAGCGCGCGGTTGAGCCGGGAGAGCAGGAAAGCCTGGACGCGCCCCCAGGAGACGCTGTTCTGCTCGGCGGCGGCGCCGAGCGCCATCCCGCGCAGCAGCGGCGAGGCCTCCGCCCCGAAGTCGGAGGCGCGCTCGTAGCCGATGCCGACCTCCTCGTCGAGCGCCTGGAGGAGCGGCATCTCGCGCCCCTCGAACCGCTCGTTGAAGTCCTTGCGGAACCGTTCGAGCCCCTCGACCTGCCGGTCGACGGCCAGACGGAGCAGGATCTCGAGGGCGCGCACGATCTCCGCCAGCACCTCGCCGCCCAGCGCCGGGCGGTCGCCGGGCTTGATCATGTCGAGCTGGAAGAGGCGCGACATCTCGACCGGGGTCGGCAGCTCGCGCAGCGTCTCGGCCACCGCCTCGTAGCGGGCGGGATCGGCCCCCGGGCCGCCGGCGTCGAGCTCCTCCAGGGCGGTGCGCACCTGGACCAGCCGTTCCATGGTGTCCCTGGCGATGGCGGTGTTCGGGATGCGGCGGAGCTGCTCGATCAGATCGTGGATGGCCTCCGGCCCGGTGACCGGGGTTGAGAGGTCGGAGACCAGGATCTGGCTGTCGATCAGCTCGGTGACGAACTCCCGCGCCTCGTCGATCGTGACGTCGCCGTCGGGATCGAAGGCGACCAGCGCCTCGGCGACCTCCAGGGCGGTGGCGCCCCCCTCGGCGCGGCGCAGGGCCTCCTCGAGATAGTCGTTGGAATCCACCGCCACCAGGTGGTGGGAGCGCACCTTCTTGTCGAGCCGCGCCTCGGCGTAGCGCAGCCGGCCGGCGGCGCGGTAGAGGCTGGAGTTGGGGCGGTAGGTGAGCGCGGCGCGCACTTCCGGGTCGCGCGCCAGGTCCTCGCAGAGCGCGAACAGGTAGTCCATGTCGAGCCGGGTGTGCCGCTCGTAGGCCGCGCGAGGGCCGACGGCGACGCGGGTGGCAGCTCCCGGCGCCGCCTCGACCGGCCCCAGGGAGCAGCCGGAGAAGAGGCCGAAGGGGGTGGCGCGCGCCGTCATGCGATAGAGGTAGCGCACCAGCGCCCGCTCGGCGCGCTGCCCCTTCTTGCTGTCGGGCTGACCCCGCCAGAGGCTCAGGCTCTCGTGGAGCGACGGCGAGGCCAGGAACACGGCCTCCAGGACCTCGGGGCGGTCGGCGAGAGCCCGCAGGCGGTCGCGCAGCCGCTCGCGGTCGGCGGCGAGGGCGTTTTCCAGCCGTTCGGGCAGCCGCTTGGGATCAGCGGCCGCGGCCGGGGCCTCGAGCCCCTCGCCGAAGGCCTCCAGCTCCTCGAAGGGGAGCAGGGGGGTGCGGTACGAAAAGAAGCCGGCGGGGGTGAAAGGGCTTTCCGGTGCTGCTTTAGCCATGAGTGTCCCGGACGAAATCGATGAATCCACGCTCGACGTTGGTCGAGACCAGCCGCACGCGGACGCGGTCGGCGACGTCGAGCCCCTCGAAGCCGCGCTCGAGGCGCCCTTCGACCATCGGGTGCCGGGAGGTGCGCACCCAGGTCCCCTTCTCGGACGCGCCGGTGACCACCGCGTCGAAGCTTTCGCCGATCCGGTTCTCGATCAGCAGGGCGGCCGCCGACTTGCGCACCAGGCGCTCCACCTTGTTGGCGGCGTCCTCCTGGAGGGTGCAGTGGCGGGCGAGCTCGGCGAGCTCGTCGTTCGAATACGGCGCCGGCCGGCTGGCGAAGGCCGCCTTGACCAGGCGATGGGTGATCAGGTCGGGGTAGCGGCGGTTCGGCGCCGTGGCATGGGTGTAGTCCTTGACCGCCAGCCCGAAATGCCCCGGCGGGTCGCCGCCCGGGGGATCGAGCGCGTACTCTCCCGGCCCCAGCAGCTTCACCACCGACAGCGAAAGATCGGGGAAGTCGTCGGGGTCGGCCTGGCGCCGCCGCTCCAGGAACTCGCTCAGGGCGCGGGAGTCGGGCTCGGCCGGCAGCTTCTCGCCGTGCGACGCCGCGAGCTGGACGATGCGCGGCCAGCGCGCCGGGGTGTGCACCACGCGGCGGAGCGAGGGGAGGCCGTGAGCGTCGAGGAAGCGGGCGGTCACGCCGTTGGCCGCGATCATGAAGTCGGCGATCAGGTCCTTGGCGCGGTTCTGCCGCTCCTCCCGGAGGTCGGTCACCTTGCCGTCGGAGAACACCGGCCGGGTCTCCCGGGTCTCGAGATCGAGCGCCCCCTGCTCGTGACGCAGGCGGCGCAGCCGGCCGGCGGCCTCGTCCTGGAGCTTCACCTGCTCGGCGATCCCGGCCACCGCGGCCATCCGCGGCGGCATCGGGCCGTCCCCCTCGAGCCAGGCCGCCACCGCGTTATAGGCGAGCTGGGCGCGGTTGTGCACCCGGGCCTGATAGACGTCCGAGCCGGCGAGCGAGCCGTCGGCGGCGACCGTCATCTCGATCACCACCGCCAGCCGGTCCTCCCCCTCGTTGAGCGAGGTGACGCCGGTCGACAGGCGCTCGGGGAGCATGGCGAAGACGCGGGCGGCGGTGTAGACCGAGGTGGTGTTGGTCCGCGCGTGGGCGTCGATCGCGGAGCCCTTCCGTACCAGGTCCTCGACGTCGGCGATGGCGATCAGGATCTTGATGGCGCCTCCGGGGAGGGCCTCCGCCACCTCGAGCTGATCGAGGTCGCGGGTGTCGTCGTTGTCGATCGACGACCAGAGCAGGCCGCGCAAGTCGCGGACGGACGGGTCGCCGTCATGGAGATTGGGGGACAGGCGCTCCGCCTCCGCCAGAACCGCCGGCGGAAAATCGGGCTCGAGCCCATGGTCGCGCATGGCGCGGCGGGCGATTTCTACGAGGTCGTGATGCCGTTCGGCGTGCATGGTGGCAGAGGATAACATTCCGGGTGTCCACTCATGCCGGAGCATGGCAACGCCACGCGTGAGGGGGTGTCCATGGCAAACCGGCGCTGCTAGAGTTCTTACGCCATGAACGTTCCGATCCTCGTCGCGGGGCTTGCCGGCCTGTCCGCGGGCACCATCCACGCCCTTTCCGGACCGGATCACCTCTCGGCGGTGGCGCCGCTGGTGATCAACGAGCGGAGCCGCCGCTGGCGGATGGGGCTCTTCTGGGGGCTCGGCCACAGCCTGGGCGTCTGGCTGATCGGGCTGATCGCGCTGCTCCTGAGGGGGTTCCTCCCGCTCGATGCCCTCTCCTCGTGGAGCGAGCGGCTGGTCGGGGTGGTGCTGATCGGGGTGGGGCTCTGGGGGCTGCGCCGGGCGTTCTTCGCCAGATTGCCGTCGGCCCACGTCCACGAGGTCCCCAAGGGGCGCCCCGGCCGCGCGGCGGTGATGATCGGTGGCCTGCACGGCCTCGCCGGCAGCTCGCACATCCTGGGTCTCCTGCCGGCCCTGGCGCTCCCCTCCCGCTGGGCCGCCTTTACCTACGTGATCGGCTTCGGGCTCGGCGCCGTGGCGGGGATGACGCTGTTCTCCTCGGCCTTCGGCCTGATCGCCCACCGGATCACTGGCCGCGGGCAGTTCGCCTACCAGGCGCTGCTCGCCTCGTTCTCGGCAGCGGCGATCGTGGTGGGGGGGTACTGGTTGATGTCGTAGGGGGCGGGGCCTCCATAACGTCTTGCCGGTTGGAGCGCTTTGCCCTTCGAGGCCTCACCCTCGATCCCTCTCCCGGGGGAGAGGGAGGGCCCGCTGATGAAACGACAACCTTGAGCGAAGGGCCCTCCCTCTCCACGGAGTGGAGAGGGATCGAGGGTGAGGATTCGAAGGGCAGGCCGTCCCAGAAAGTAAGACAAGATGTATGGAATGGTATGGGCGTAAGCCCCGACCCTCCTACAGCCTGAAATCCCGCCGCACCTGCCCGTTCTCCAGATCGAGCACCAGGATCCGCCCACGGTCGTCCGCCAGGGTGAGGTACTGGGGCGTCAGCCGGAGCCCGACCTTGGCCGAGCGGCCGAGGGTGATTTCGGCGCGGATGGCGGCGGACGGGAGATGGACGAGGAAGACGCAGGCCGCGTCCGAGGAGTAGACGGGCAGGGCGACCCAGTCGCCCGCGATCACCGGCTCGCCCGGCCTTCCCGAGTTGGCGAGCGGGATCTCGATCTCCGCTCCGCCGTGGATCAGGAGAGTGATCTGCCGCCCGCTGGCGCCGCCGGGCGACGGCTCGGCGAGAATGCCCTCCGGCGAGACCGCGATGCGGTGGGTGCGGCGGATCACCGGCGCGATCGAGACCGGATCGCGCCGGCGCAGGGTGAGCGAGGGGAGCTCATACGTCCACACCTCCGACCCCTCGCCGGCGAGCACCAGCGAGAAATGGTCGGCGGAGCGGGCGATGGCGAGCGCGTTCCCCGGCAGGCGGGAGACCCCCCAGGCGCCGTTGAGACGCTTGCCCGCGGTCTCGGCGGCGAGCAGGCCGTCCGGGCCGGCGACGAACCAGAGAGCGCCGTCGTAGTCCGGGGCGAAGACGTCGAGGCGCGCCTCGCACCAGGCCTCGGCCCGCCGCAGGGAGAAGTCGAGCCGCGCCAGCCGCCAGGCATCGCCGCGCTTGGCCAGGGCGATGGCGCGGTCGCCGTGGTCGGAGATGACGAGCCGGTGCGCCGGCTGATCGAGCTCGGCGACGATCCGCCCGCCGCGCGACAGCAGCCGTACTCCGGCCTCGCCGAGCGCCACGGCGGTCAGGCCGTTGGGCAGGAACACCGCGTCATAGGCGGCGATGGTGCCGGCGTCGCGAGCGGCGATCTCGACTTCCAAAGGCTCGTTACGGGTGATCCAAAGCGTCCGCGCGGGGATCGGCAGCGCCAGGGCGTCGGCGCGCAGGGCGCCGTCTCCCGCGAAAGAGGCGAGATGCTTGAAGTCGGCCGGCGCCATGCGGGCGCCGAGGCGTCCGGAGTCGCGGCTGATCGCCCGCACCGCGGCGCGGGCGAGGGTCGCGACCTCGGGGGTCCGCGGCCCGCGGCGCAGGGTGTCCGCGAAGGCCAGACGGGCCGGAGCCCCCTCGGCGCGCCAGCTCTCGAGCAGCCGGAGAGAGGCGGTGCGCACCTCCGGGAACGGCGCGGGCAGCAGGGCGATCCTGCGGGCGAGCATCCGGCCGGCCGGGGCTCCCCCCTGGTCGATGGCGAGATCCATCCATTCGAGGGCCCGGCGGCGCTCGTCCTCCAGCGGCCAGATGGTGTCCACGGCGGCGGCGTAGTCCCCCGCCGCCGCGAGCTCGCGGGCCCACAGCCGCCGCAGCTCGGCGGCCTGCTCGGTCTGGCGGCTGCGCTCCAGCCGCGTCACGGCGTCGGCGAAGGCGCCCGTGCGGTGGGCGATCCGCAGGCCGCGCTGGCGGTCGCCGGCGAGGAACCACTGGCGGACCACCAGCCCCGGGGGGAGGTCGCGCGCCTCGGCCATCTCGGCGGCCAGCCGGAGGCGCCCATGACGCTCGAGGAAGGAGACGGCCTCCTCGTGAGCGTGCAGCACCTCGGCGAGCAGGAAGGCGGCCTCCTCCACGCGTTCCTGCGACTCCAGGCGATGGAAGGCCTCGCGGTAGAGCCGCCGCAGCTCGCCGTGAAGGTCGGGCGAGATCTCCGACACCGACCAGTGCCGCGAGCGCTCGGGGCGGATGTGCAGGTCGGTCCGCGGCGCGAAGGAGCGCAGCGGCAGCCGGCGCGGGCCGGACTCGGCGGCCAGGGGGATGGCGTGGCGCAGGGCGCTGTCGAGGTCGCCGCTCTCGAACATCTCCCGCATTTTGCGGATGTAGCTCGCGTGGCGGCGCCCGACGGCCCGCGACAGGCGCGAGGCCAGGGCCGTGCGGCCGGTCAGCCGGTGGAGGGCGGTGGCGAAGCGCGAGTTGGAGGCGCCTCCGCGGACGCGGTGCGGCGGCTCGGGAGGCGGATCGATCTCGCCGGGCTCCGAAGGGAGCGGCTCGTCGCGGCCGAGATCGCCGGACAGGGCCAGAGTCGCGGCCGGTTCGCGATCGTCCGTCCGGCGCGCTCCGGCGCGCAGCAGGCGCACGCAGACGGCGTCCTCCGGGAGATCGAGGAGGGCCTCGTCCTGCTGTTCGCCGCGCCGCAGGGAGATGCCGGTCTGGCGGGCGCCGGGATCGAGCGAGTCCCAGATCTGGAGGTGCGAGGCGCCGGGCAGATCCGGCGGAGCGCCGAGACGGGGGGCGCCGATCACCCAGACCTCGTCCCACTCCGGACGCTCCTCCAGCCGCGAGCGCCAGGCCGCGAGCTGCGGGCCGGTGGCCTCGTGGGGCGTCCCGGCGCGGATCAGCCGGCGTACGCCGTCGGCCGCGACGGACGGGAAGAGCGCCGCTTCCGGCTGCTGGAGGATCCCCCAGGCGAAGCGGACCCCCGCCGTCTCAGCGCGGCGGGCGAGGACGAGGAGGGCGGCGATCTGCGCGATTCGCGGTCCGCCGAGCTGCCCGGGCCCGGCATCGAAGAGGGCCAGGCTGGCGGCGCCCGCGGCCGGAGACGCCATGGGAGCGAGCAGGGAGGAGAGCCGTTCGAGGAGCGGCACGAGCGCAGGGGCGACCTCGGGAGGCAGCGCCTCCAGGTACGGCATCCATACCGACGAAAAGCCGGCTGCCTCCATGAGCTCCAGATTCCTCCCCCCCGAGCCGCCCGGGAGCGGGCGACTTGTACCCGAGATCAAAACGACAGATCAAGAGAAAAGACGTCCTATAGTAAGGGTGCGGCGGGGGGGCGGTCCAGGGACGATTTTTTCGGCTGGGGCGGGTTGCCAAGCGGACTCTCACTTCGGCGGCAGTTGGCGGACGTACTTGGACTCCCAGTGCGGGCGCCCCTTCTCGAGCCGGAAGATGCGTCCGGTTCCGGCGAGCCAGCGCAGCGACACCGAGACCTGGCGCGCGTCGATCTTCTTCCTCAGCCGCCCTGAGAAGCGCCGGTTGAGCTCCTCGGTGATCTCCCGTGCGCCGAAGGGCTCCTGTGCCCCCTTCCCCTCGATCACCTTGACGACCATCTTGTTGATCGACACCTTGCGCCCCGGCGGCAGGCCGCCGTCCGGCGCCGGCACGTACCGGCTGGCGAGGTCGGAGGCGCTCGCCGCGCTCGCCTTGAAGGTCTCGAAATTCTGAACCAGCCGTTCCAGCTCCGCCGCGTACTCCGTCCGCTGTTCGCGGTGGAAGGCCTCGCGCTCGGCGTGGAACGCCTCCCGCTCCCGCTTCTGCGCGATCTGCGTCTCGAGACTCGACAGGATCGCGGT
>JBDSHF010000049.1:0-18124 GCA_039918595.1 Thermoanaerobaculia bacterium | reverse complement strand
CCAAGGGTCTCGGAGGTGGCGTACTTGAGGGGTCGGGTTAGGCCGCTGGTTCTCGGAGTCGAGAAAAAGTACCGTAGCCGCTGATATCGTCCCCGCTCAGGACGATATCGTTTTCAGGAGGACCAGGGGGAGATCGTGGGGACCGATGAGCCGCTGATTCCGAAACACGGGGGGTACCGGAAGCTGAAGAGCTTCCAGTTGGGGCAACTGATCTACGACATTACGGTACGTTTCTGCGAACGATACGTCGACCGCCGGAGCCGAACTCGCGATCAGATGGTGCAGGCGGCGCGCAGCGGGGTGCAAAACATTGCCGAGGGGAGCCAGGCGTCGGGCACTTCGAAGAAAACGGAGCTCAAGCTGACCAACGTCGCGCGGGCCAGCCTGGAGGAGCTGCGGCTCGACTACGAAGACTTCCTGCGGCAGCGAGGGCTGCCCCTTTTGTCGCCGGATCATCCGGCGCTGGTGCGCTTCAAGGCGAGGCGCTGCGCTACGGTCGAGGAAGTGCGCCTTTGGGTTGAGGACGAGCAGGGACGGACACGGACTGGCAGGGACGGTCAGGGGGACGCTGGCGCTTCGTCCGTGGTGGTCCGTGAAGTCCGTGTTCCGTCCGTGAGCTCTTCTGCCCTGGTGGCCAACGCGGCCCTCTCACTGCTGAACCTGTGCTGCCACTTGCTCGATCGCCAATTGGCGGCCCAGGCCCAGGCTTTCGAAAGCGAAGGCGGCTTTACGGAGCGCCTGTACCGGATCAGGAGCCAGAAGAGAAGGCGTTGAAGTACACTTCGAACCCATGATGACCATCGGAAACACACCCTTAGTGCGCCTGCGCTGCCTCCACGAAGAGGGGAGCGCCGACATCTTCGTGAAGTGGGAAGGCGCGAATCCAACCGGCAGCATGAAGGATCGCATGGCCTTGTCGATGATCGAAGGCGCCGAGGCCCGGGGAGCGCTGCGTCCCGGCGGCCGCGTCGTCGATTACACCGGCGGCAGCACGGGCAGCTCGCTCGCCATGGTCTGCGCGGCGAAGGGCTACCGGGCCCATTTCGTCTCCTCGGATGCGTTCGCGGAGGAAAAGCTGCAGACGATGCGGGCCTTTGGTGCCGAGTTGGAGGTGATACCGAGCGTCGACCGGAAGGTAACGCCGGAGCTGATTCAGGCCTGCTTGCAACGGGTGAAGGAGCTCGCCACCGAGCCCGACACCTTCTGGACCGACCAGTTCAACAACCCGGACAACCGGGCGGGGTATGCGCCGATGGCGCGCGAGGTCCTGAAGGACCTCGACGGCCGGCTGGACGAGTTCGTGATGGGGGTCGGCACGGGCGGCTGTTTCTCCGGCAACGCCGAGGTCTACAAGCAGCAGGTCCCCGGAGTGCGCTGCGTCGCCTTTGAGCCCGAGAAGTCCCGGGCGCTGTCGGGGCAGGGGCCTTTCGGAGGGCACCGGCTCGAGGGGGTGGGCGCCGGGTTCGCGCCGTCCATCTTCCGGCGGGACCTCGCGGACGAGATCGTGGCCGTGAGCGATGAGGATGCCTTCGCGACGGCGCGCCGGCTGGCGCGCGAGGAAGGGCATCTTCGGCGGCATTACGTCGGGGGCGAACGTCTGGGTCGCTATGCAGCGGGCGAAACGGTTGGGCGCCGGCCATCGCGTGGTCACCGTCATTTGCGATTCCGGCTTGAAGTACCTGCAAGGGGCGCTATTCCGCTAGCGATCACGGAATCAACGTCGATGAAACCGCCGCACGAACAAACAGCTACATTGATCAACCGGTCCATGCCGCCCAGTGTGGTCATCCCAGTTCTCGCCTATCCGGACGTTCGCGAGGCGGTCGACTGGCTCTGCCGCGCGTTCGGATTCGTGGAACGGCTGCGGATCGGGGATCACCGGGCGCAGCTCTCTTTCGGCGCGGGGTCTGTCGTCGTCACCGGACAGCCCGGCGTGCCGGGCGGGCGGGCTCACTCGGTGATGGTGCGCGTGGCGGATGTCGACGGCCATTGTGAGCACGCCCGGCGGTCCGGCGCCCGGATCGTCAATCCGCCCACCGACTACCCCTATGGCGAAAGGCAGTACACCGTCGAGGATCCCGGCGGCCATCGATGGACTTTCTCCCAGACGATCGCTGACGTCGATCCGAAGGATTGGGGCGGGGTGCTGTTCGAGTAAATCTTTGTCAGGTCACCAGGCAGTCACCCTATTCCTGTTCAGGCAGACGCTCGAGAAGAGACAGTATCGTTTCCTTGAGAGCTGGCAGATCTCTATCGATAACGGACCACACGACGTCCGTGTCGATTTCGAAGTAATGATGGACCAGGACATTGCGCATGCCGATGATCTTCGTCCAGGGGATCTCGGGAATCCGCTCTCTGAATTCGGGGTCGAGAGAGCGTGAGGCCTCGCCGATGATCTGCAGGTGGTGCAACGTCCAGACTTGAACGAGCTCGTCGTTCTCGAAAACGGTTCTGCCCTTTGCCGCGTACTTCTCGGTCCTTTCGATCGCCTCCAGGATGTCCAGAAGGCGTTCTCGATGATCCCTCACAGAGGTACCGCTTCCTCCAGGACACGGTCCCGGATTCGCATCTTCAAGCCCTTCTCCGTAACCACGTCGACAGGCCGGCCCAGCAGATCCTGGAGATCCATGAGAAGACCTCCGAGATCGAGGAGGCTCCGCCCCTTTTCAAGGTCGACCAGGAAATCGACGTCACTCCGCTCGTCGGCTTCGCCTCGGGCCACGGAGCCGAAGACGCGCATCCGCCGGACGCCGTGCCGGGCGGCAACATGGAGGATCTCGTTCCGACGGCTCCTGAGCTCTTCGATGCCCATAGGCCCTATCCCTTCCGCAGCTCCTCGATCTTCCGGTCCCGCTCCTCCTCGAGGCGGCGGCGCTCGCGGTGGTAGGCCTCTTCGTCTTCCTGCCGCTTGGCGTGGTCGTAGACGGATTTCAGGCTGTTCTTGTGGAGGATCTCGAG
This sequence comes from Thermoanaerobaculia bacterium, assembly GCA_039918595.1. Classification (GTDB taxonomy): domain Bacteria; phylum Acidobacteriota; class Thermoanaerobaculia; order Multivoradales; family UBA5704; genus DATARR01. Next base: position 15,163 of record JBDSHF010000049.1, on the reverse strand, counting down.
CTCGGCAATCTTGGCCTCGGCCTTGCGCCGGGTCTCCGCGATCTTCTCCCGCAGCTCGTCGCCGAAGCTCTCCTCGCGCGGACGCTCGATCCCCTGCTTCTCCATGCGCTCCAGCGCCAGCTCGTACGCGGACTTCATCCCGGATGCCTTGTCTTTGTCTGCCATGCTAAAGAGGATAGCATCCGCCCGGGTCGATCTCGGATGAATCCGCGCCAAAGTGGCACGCAGGCGGTACCGCGGAGCGCCGGAACGTCGCGGATCTCCTGCTTTTAGATGGGTTTGCGGCTGGATTGCCCCCGGCATCCCTTTTGCTGACTCCCCTTGGGTGCTGAACTCTTTTTGATACTGCTCGCGGGCTGGAATCTCCTGGGAGGGCCTCGATGATCGAAGCGCAGAATCTGAGTCGCCGCTACGGCGACTTTACGGCCGTGGACGGCATCTCCTTCTCGGTGCGGGAAGGGGAGATCCTTGGAATGCTGGGGCCGAACGGCGCCGGCAAGACCACCACCATCCGCATGATCACCGGCTTTCTCCCGCCCACCGGCGGGCGGGTGACGGTGGACGGCAAGGACCTCTTCGAGTCGCCGCGCGAGGCGCGCCGGCAGGTCGGCTATCTCCCCGAGAACGTCGCCCTCTACACCGAGATGCGGGTGAGCGAGTACCTGGCCTACCGCGCCCGGCTCGAGGGGCTCTCCCGTGCCGAGGCGCGCCAGGCGATTCCGATCGCTCTCGAGCGCTGCCTGCTGGCCGACGTGCGCAACCAGATCATCGGCACGCTCTCCAAGGGGTACCGCCAGCGCGTGGGGCTCGCCACCGCCATCCTGCACAACCCGCGCGTCCTGGTGCTCGACGAGCCGACGGTCGGCCTCGATCCGCGGCAGATCATCTCGATCCGCGAGCTGATCCGCGAGCTCGGGCGCCAGCACACGCTGCTGCTCTCCACCCATATCCTCCCCGAGGTCGAGCTGCTCTGCGACCGCGTGGTGATCATCGACGGCGGCCGCATCATCGCCGAGGGGACGCCGGCCAGCCTGCGCGAGAGCTGGACGGGCAACCCGGCCGTGCGGGTCGATCTCAAGGGCGCTCCCGAGGATGCAGCGGCGGCGCTCGCGGCGGTGCCGGGGATCGTCGCGGTTCACCCCGGCGGCATTCCGGGGTCCTGGACGCTCGAATGCGAGCCCGGCGGCGACCCCCGGGAGGCGGTCTTCCGGACGGCGGTCGAGCGCGGCTGGGTGATCCTGGAGCTCGCCCGCGACCGCGGCGCGACCCTGGAGGACATCTTCGTGCGCCTCACCACGCATGACACGGCCGCCGGCGCGGCCGAAACGCCGCCGCGGCAGGAGCCACGGCAGGAGGTAATTTCGTGAACGGCGCCCTGGCGACTTTCCGCCGCGAGCTGCGGGCCTACTTCTTCTCGCCGCTCGCCTACATCGTCCTGTTTTTCTTCATGGCAGTGAACGGCATCATCTTCATCTATCTGATCGGCGAGCTGAGCGATCCCCGTTCGCCCGGCGGGCCGCCGTTCAGCTACTTCTTCCGCGCCACCTGGCTGATGCTGCTGCTGATCGCGCCGGTGCTGACAATGCGGCTGGTGAGCGAGGAGCTACGGTCCGGCTCGATCGAGGTGCTGATGACGGCGCCGGTCACCGAGGGGGCTGTGATCGCGGGCAAGTTCCTGGCCGCGCTCACCTTCTACGCCTTCCTCTGGGCCCCCACGCTGGCCTACGGGTTGATGATCTCGGCCTATCAGAAGGTGGACTGGGGGCCGATCTTCGCCGGCTACGTGGGGGTTTTGCTGATCGGCTCGCTGTTCCTGGCGATCGGCATCTTCTCCTCGGCGACGACCAAGAGCCAGCTCCTGGCGGCGATGATGACGGCCGCCCTGCTCTTCCTGCTCTTCCTGTTCGGGGTGTTCGAACAGATGGTCAACAACGACATGGCCAAGCAGGCGCTCGGCTACATCGGCATCTGGAATCACATCGACGAGTTCGCGAGCGGCATCGTCGACACCCGCCGGCTGGTCTTCTATCTGTCGGGCACCCTGTTCTTCCTGTTCCTGGCCAGCCGGGCGCTCGAAGACAAGAAGTGGAGATGACGGCGATGCCTCACATATCTCAAGAGAACCGCCGCACGCTGATCAAGACGGGGACGCTGTCGGCCGGCGTGCTGCTGCTGGCCGCCCTGCTCCTGATCCTCAACTATTTCGGCTGGAAGTACTACAAGCGTTTCGACTGGACGAGCAGCCAGCTCTACAGCCTGTCGGACAAGACCGTGAAGGTGCTGAAGGGGCTCAAGCAGGACGTCGACTTCATCGTCTTCCTGGCGCCCGATCAGCAGGAGCTCTATCAGCCGACGACCGAGCTGCTGCAGCGCTACGGGGCCGCCTCGCCGCGCGTCCACGTGCGGGTGATCGATCTCGCGAAGAACGCCATCGAGGCGCAGTCGCTCAGCCAGAAGTACGGGGTGGAGACGCAGGGGGTGGTGGTGGCGAGCGGCAACGACAAGCGCATGGTCGCCAGCCAGGACCTCGCCGAGATCGATTCCCAGGGCGGCGCGCCGCGGGTCACCGGCTTCAAGGGGGAGCAACTGTTCACCAGCGCCATCCTCCAGCTCTCGGAGGGGCGGAAGCCGAAGATCCTGTTCACCACCGGCCACGGAGAGCACGCGCTCGACGACCAGGGGGGGCCGGGTTTTTCGGGCGCCCAGTCGCTGCTCGGGCGCGACAACTTCGACCTCTCGGAGTGGGCCTCGCTGGGGGCCGCGGCGGTGCCGCCGGGCACCGACCTGCTGGTGATCGCCGGCCCGAAGGGGAGCTTCATCCAGCCGGAGCTCGACGCCCTCTCGGCCTATCTCAACAACGGCGGGCGGATGCTGGTGATGCTCGATCCGACGTTGAATCCGGCCGGGGCGGGGCTCGTCGACACCCATCTCGAGGGGTGGCTCGCCCGCTATGGAATCAAGGTAGAGCCGGACATCGTGGTCGATCCCGAGGCGATCCTGCCGTTTTTCGGCCCGGAGACGATCTTCCTCAAGAGCTACGGCGACCATCCGGTCACCAAGGCGTTCGCGGGGGGGAACGTGCCGGTGCTGGTGAGCCTCGCCCGCTCCGCCCGCGCCGGCAGCGCGCCGGGGATCAGGGTCACCGACCTGATGCTCACCTCGGCCAAGGGGTGGGGGGAGACCGACCTCGCCCATCTCCCCACGGTCAGCCTCGACCCCCGCGACGTGCAGGGCCCGGTGCCGGTCGGGGTGGTGGCCGAGAGCGCTCTGACCGCGCCCGGCAAGCGGCCGATGCGGCTGATCGTCTTCGGCGACTCCGACTTCGCCACCAATCAGCTCCTTCAGGCGAACGCGGACAACGGCCTGCTGCTGTCCAACGCGCTCAACTGGCTGGTCGAGCGCGAGGAGCTCCTGGGCATTCCGCCGAAGAAGACGGAGCAGGTCCGGCTGACGCTGACCGCGGCGGAGGCCCGCAAGATCTACCTGCTGGCGGCGTTCCTGCCCATCCTGGCGGTGGTGCTGGGGGGCGTCGTGTTCGTGCGCCGGCGGAGATGAGGGCACCGTCATGAAGCCCCGTACGCTGCTGATCCTGCTGGCCGTCGTCCTGGCCCTGGGGGCCTTCATCGGGTTCTACGAGCGGAAGCTGCCGTCGAGCGAGGAGCGGGCGACGCTCGGCAAGAAGGTCCTGGAGCTCGACAAGGAAGAAGTGACCGCGGTGGCGATCGACTCCCCGAAGGTGGGGAAGATCCGCCTGGAGCGGACCGGCGGCGCCGGCCCCAACGCGAAAGAGGGGGAGACGGCGCCGGCCGTCGAATGGCGGATCGTCCAGCCGCTCGCCGCCCGCGCCGACTCCTTCGCGGTGGACCGCCTGCTCGACGGCCTCGCCGCGCTGGAGAAGACCCGCACGCTCGACGACGTCGATCCCAAGGCGGTGGGGCTGGACAAGCCCCGGGCCGTGGTGCGCCTGACCACTAGAACAGGGGACAAAACGGGGGAGAAGGTGCTGCAACTCGGCGCCGAGGTGCCTCCCGGCGGCAGCCTGATCGCCGCCGTGCCGGGGCAGAAGGGTGTCTACGTGGTGGGCGACGCCATCCTCGCCGAGGTGGACAAGGGGGCGGGGGAGTGGCGGGACCGCCTGGTCTTCCGCGGCGACCGCGAGCGGGTCCGGAGCATCACGCTGAGCGGGGCCGCTGGCGGCCCGGTCGTCCTCGCCCGCCGGGCGGACGGCTTCTGGATCGAGCGCCCGTTCGCCGACCGCGCCGATCATGATCTGGTGGACGGCCTGCTCTCGGACCTGACCGGGCTGACCGCCGACCGCTTCCTGGACGGCTCGCGCCCCCCTTCGGCGCTGGGGCTCCAGCCGCCGCGCGCGACCGTCGACGTCGCCTTCTCGGGGGTGACGCCGCCGGTGCGGATCGACCTCGGGACGGCGGTTATGACCGGGGAAGCGGGCGCGGCGGCCCCGGAAGGGCAGCCGAGCGGCGAGGTGGGCTACGCCCGCGTGGGGGATGTCACCTTCGAGGTCCGCACCCGCCTGGGCGAGTCGGCCCTGCGGGCGCCGGCCGACTGGCGGGCCCTCCAGCTCTCCGCCTTCGAGGTGCACCAGGTCGATTCGGCCACCGTGCGCGACGGCGGAACGGCTCTGGAGCTGACCCGCGCCGATACCGACTGGAAGCGGGGGAACACCCTGATCTCCTATCTGCCGGTGAGCGATCTGCTGTTCGCCGTGATCGGCGCCCGCGCCGAGCGCCTGCTGACCCCCGCCGAGGCGCGGGGGCTCGGCTTGGCCAAGCCGCTGCTCACCTTCGAGCTGCGCACCAAGGACGCCGGGAACGAGACGCTGATCCTCTATCCGCCGGTCCAGGGAGGGGTGCCGGCCCGCGCGAGCGGCCGCGAGGTGGTCCTGCTGCTGCCGGCGGACGCGCTGCAGCAGATTCAGGCCAAGGTAAAGGCGGTGCGGGAGGCGAAGGTGGTGAAGCCGGAGAAGTGAGGCCCTTCCAGGGCTGCGTTGCCCTTGGGTCGACCTGCCCTTCGAATCCTCACCCTCGGTCCCTCTCCCGGGGGGAGAGGGAGGGCCCGCGATCGATAAAAAAAGAGGACGTCGGAAGGTTTGTAGTTCCTCCCCTCTCCCCCTGGGAGAGGGGCCGGGGGTGAGGCCTCGGAGGGCAGGCCGCTCCAGCCGCCAAGAAAGCCGTGGACCTACGGCGGGCCCTCATTCTCCATACGCCCGTCCCCCTCCCGGTCCTCCCTGCGCTCCTGCCGCATCCGCTTCTGCCGCAACCTCTCCATGGGCCCCGGCCGGCGTTGCCCGGCCCCGGCCCCGGGGTTGCCGATCCCGGCTCCCGGGCCGGGCACGCGGAGGCGGCCGACGATCTTCAGGTACTCCTCCTGCTGCTCCGGGTCGAGCAGGTCGCGGGTGGCGAAGATGTTGTTCACCAGCGACCTTTCGAGGGCGAGGTAGATCCGCGCCGACTCGTTGAGCAGCCCTTCGACCCGCTGCCGGTCCGGGGTAGGGCGGCTCATCTCCCGCCGCAGGTCGCGGTGGACCTCGTTGAGCTGCAGGCGCTGCCGGGTGGTCTCCTGGTAGAGGTTCCACTGGATGTCGAGGAACCGGCGCCGCGGCTCCCCCTCGAGCTTGAGGCGGTCGGCGAGGCGGGCCAGCCGGGGAACGGGGTCGGCGCCAGGATGGGCTCCGGGGCTGCCCGCCTCCAGCGGCGGGCGCGCCGCTTTCCCCGCGAACAGCGCGGACCGGCGCGCGCCGATGGCGGCGAGGATGCCGAGGTTGAGCCCCACCGAGAGGAGGAGGGCGATGACCAGCCACCAGCGTCTCATCGCTGGATCTCCTCTCCGGCGCCCGGCGTGACCGCCACGGTGTCGTCCACCACGTCCCAGTACCCATCGGCGAGGCTGTATTCGGTCGCTTCGGTCGCCGCCAGCGAGGAGACCGGCGCGGGCTCCGGGGGCTTCTCGGCCGCCGCCGGCCAGCTCCGGCCCACGCCGGCGCCGAGCGCCGCGCCCGCCAGCAGCGCGGCGGCGGCCACGGTCCGTACCCAGCGGGGGGCCGCCGTCCAGGAAAGGGTGGTGGGGATGGGCTGGCTGCGCGCGTGCGCCATCACCCGGCCGGCGAATCCGGCCGGCACCGGCGAGGGCGGCGGCAGGGCCAGGCCGCTCCAGGTCCGCTCGAGCCGGTCGAAGGCTTCGGCCCGCTCCGGCTCCCGCCGCAGCCGCGCGCGCAGCTCCCGCGCCTCGTCCGGCGGCAGCTCGCCATGGAGCAGGCGGATCAGATCTTGTTCGCTACCGCGTGTCATCGTTTCCTCTCTCCGGGTGAAACCCCCGAGTCGCCGGCTTCCTGCGCCGCCTCGAGGCGCCGCATGGCCCGGACGAGCCGGCTTTCGACCGCGCCCTCGGTGATCCCCAGCACCGCGGCCGTCTGTTGATAGGACAGTCCCTCGAAACGGACCAGCACGACCACGGCGCGCTGACCCTCCGGCAGCTTGCCGATCGCCCGCCGCGTCGCCTGCCAGCGGCGGCGGGTGGCCAGGGTGGCGGCGGGGTCGGGAGCGCGGTCCGGGGGATCGAATTCAGGGAGATCCCGGTCCCCCGGGTCTTCCCAGCGCAGGAAGCGCACCAGCTTGCGCCGCCGCAGCTTGTTCAGGCAGTGGTTGACCGCGATGCGGTAGAGCCAGGTGTAGACCTGCCCCCCGGGGCGGACGTCGCCGGCCTTGCGGTAGGCCTTGAGGAAGACCTCCTGGGCGGCGTCGCGCGCCTCTTCCGGGTCGCCGAGCAGACGCTCGCAGAGCCGGAGCAGCCGCTCCTGATGGCTTTCGACCAGGGGGGCGAACGCCTCGGCGTCCCCCGCGGCCACCCGCGCGAGCGCTTCCCAACCTGGATCGACGGCCGTTGCCGTTGCGGGATCGGTCGCCACCTGGTGACTGGAACCCCTGGTGTGGAAGAACCCTGCGGGGGTAAGGATCAGGACGGGGGAAGGGCCTGCCGCCGCAGACGGCGCAGGCAGGCCCGGCGGAGGGTGGCCAGCAGCCAGATCTCGCGGCTGTCGATCTTGTCCCAGCGATAGATGGCGAGCAGCAGGGTCTCGCGCAGGAGATCCGCCGCCTCCGGTTCGCTCAGATGATAGCGCGCGAAGATGCCGTCGATCTCGAGCGCCAGGGTGGCGGCGAGGGCGGTGATGGCTTCGACCGCCTCGGGCTCCCCAGGAGCCTGGCGGATCTGGTGGAAGTCGGTCATGGCAAAATCTGGTGTGGCTTTATTTTAACAGAAGGCATCGTCCCTGCGAACCGTGACAAAATCCCGCCCGTGATCGTCGACCGCGTAACCCGCTTCCTGACCTCCCCCCAAGACGAGCCTTTCGAGGACCTGGCGCTCGCCGCCTTCGCCTGGCAGTTCGAGCGCGTCGAGCCCTTCCGCCGCCTTTGTGAGCGGCGGGGGGTGAGCCCGGCGACGGTGACCGGCTGGCGGCAGGTGCCGCCCGTCCCCACCGCCGCCTTCAAAACGATGACCCTGGCCGCCGCGCCCGCCGTGGAGATCTTCCGCAGCAGCGGCACCACCTCCGAAAAGCGTGAGGGCGAGGAGCGGCGCAGCGTCCATCATCAGCCGTTCCCGGACCTCTACCGGGCGGTGATCGACGCCTCCTTCCCGCGCTTCTGCCTGCCGTTCGCGCCGTTCGCGGACGCCGGCGGCAAGCTGCCGATCCTCTCTCTGATCCCGGCGCCGGAGCAGCTCCCGGATTCGAGCCTCTCCTTCATGGCCGGCCACATCCTGGCCCGCTGGGGGAGTCCGGAGAGCGCCACGGCCTTCGGCGCCCGCGGGGTCGAGGCGGCGCCGGCCCGCTCGTGGGCCGGCGCGCGGCAGCGCGAGGGGAGGCCGGTGCTGGTGCTCGCCACCGCCTTCGCCCTGGCCCAGTGGCTCGACGGGCTGGAGCGGCTGGGGCTCAAGTTCCGCCTGCCGGCGGGCTCGGCGGTCTTCGAGACCGGCGGCTTCAAGGGGCGCGCGACCGAGGTCGCCCGCGAGGATCTCCTCGCCCGGCTGCGGGCCTGGACCGGCGTGCCGGCGGCCTCCGTGGTCCGCGAGTACGGCATGACCGAGCTGACCAGCCAGTGCTACACCGGCTCGCTGCTGGGCGAGGACCCGGAGCTCTTCCGGGCTCCCCACTGGGTGCGCGTCCGCATCCTCGACCCCGAGACCCTGGAAGAGGCGCCCGCCGGCACCCCCGGCCTGATCTGCGTCTTCGACCTCGCCAACCTCGGCTCGGCGGTCCACCTGCTGACCGAGGACCTCGGCGTCGCCGAGGGGGAGGGCTTCCGCCTTCTCGGCCGCGCCGCCGGGGCCGAGCTGCGGGGGTGCTCGCTGGTGGTGGAGGAGCTGCGGGGAGCGCCGTAGGTCCGGATCAGATCCCGATGCTCCGCGACGCTTTCCTCCCCGCGACCCTGACGCACTCCCGCGAGCCGGTCTTCCGCGCCGTCGAGCGGCCGGGGATCCGCTACAGCGCCGCGCGGTGGACTCCCGATTCCCTGGGGCGGGTGGTGGCGGTTCTCCGGGAAGGGGAGGCGGCGTTGCGGGAGATCCCCGCCCATGACCTGCTCGCCGCCTGGGGGGACACGGTCGCCACTTTCCTGCGCACTGGATCGCTGGAGCGCCGGGCGCTCGATCCGCCGCTCGGCCGCCTCTGCGAGCTTTCGCAGGACGGGCTCCGGGCCGGGCTCGAGGCGGTGCTCGGCGGCGTCCGCAAGGAGCCGGCGGCGGCGCTGCTGGCCCGCGCCCGCCCGGCTCCCCAGGAGCTGGGGCCGGTGCTGGCCGTCCTCGCCTCCAACCTCCCCGGCCTCGCCGTCCAGCCCTTGCTCCCCGCGCTGCTGGCGCGCCGGCCGGTGCTGCTCAAATCCCCCTCGGCGGAGCCGCTGTTCGCGCCGGCGTTCCTGGCCGCCCTCGCCCGGCGGGAGCCGCGCCTGGCCGGCGCGCTCGCCGCCGCCACCTGGCCGGGCGGCGATCCGCACCTGGAGGCGCCGGTCCTGGAAGGGGTGGGGACGGTGCTCGCCTATGGCGAACAGGCGGCGCTGGACGACCTCGAACGGCGCGCGCCGGGCAAGGTGGTGGGCTACGGACCGATGACCAGCCTCGCGGTCGTCGCCGCCTCGGCGGACTTCCGGGCGGCGGCGGAGGGGCTGGCGCACGACGTGGCGCTGTTCGATCAGCGCGGTTGTCTCTCGGTGGTAGCGGTCTATACGGACGGCGACGCGGAGGCGCTGGCCGAGCGGCTCGCCGCCGAGCTGCTCGACATGGCCCGCCGCTGGCCGCCGGGGCCGGCGGCCAAGCCGGTTTCGGCGGCGGTCCAGCACGTGCGCTTCGAGGCGGAGATGCGCGGCCTCCGGCAGTTCGCCCTGTCGGTGCGGGAGGGGACGGTGATCGTCGATCCCAGGCCAGAGCTCCAACCCTCGCCGGGGTTGCGGACCGTGCGGGTCCATCCGCTGAAAGACCTCGCGCGGCTCCCCGGGATCCTGGAGCCCTGGCGCGGCCGGCTGCAGGGCGCGGCGCTGGCCGGGGAGGAGGCCTGGGAGCTGGAGCCGCGGCTGGTGGAGCTGGGAATCTCGCGCCGTGTGGCGCCCGGCGAGCTGCAGTCGCCGGACGCTACCTGGCACAACGGGGGGATCGATCCGCTGGAGCGCTTGAACGGGAGATCAACGGAACGCTGAGCGGCTCTATTTTCCCTTGGCCACTGGAGCGGTAAGAATCCTGTCGAGCGCGACCTCGGGATTGTTCCAGTTGTCGATCCGTCCGATTTCCTTGCCGTTGGCGTAGACGATGCCGGCGGGCACGGAGTGGACGCCGGCCTTCTGGCCCTCCGGGTCCTTGAGGCTGGGAGGGAGGCCGTAATACTCGAACTGGATACTGGGGTTCCGCACCTCGTCCTCGACCTTGAGGAGAAGCGGAACGTGCTGCCGGCAGTGGGAGCACCAGGAGCCGAAGAACACCCGCACGCGCGCCGGCGCGCTCCGCTTCCTGAGGTCGGCGACGGCGGCGGCGTTGGGCGTGTAGTTGCCGGCGCCGCGGAGGTACTCGGGGAGGTAGGCCTTGAGATCGGCGTTCTTCTTCAGGCCGAGGAGTGGGGCCTTGGGGACGAGGACTACCTTCTGAGTCGCCTTCTCCTTCTGGATCGTGAAGGCGATGTTCTTCCCCTCCATCGCGAACTGGCCGAGCTGCGCCGCCACGGCGTCGGCGAACAGGTCGATCGAACCGTCCTTCCGCTTGGAGACCTTCATCAGGTTGACGCTCTCGACCCTGCTGGTCCGCGGCGTCAGCATCACGGGGGAAGGCAGCTTCGAGGTGAGGATCAGCAGGGCCGGGATCTTTTCGCTCAGATAGATCTCGGCCGCCGGGACCGGCTTGCCGTCGATGACCAGCGAGTAGTCGCTGTACATCTGGAAGTCACGGAGAGGACTGGCGGACGGCACGCCCTGCGCGCCCAGGGGAAGGGCCGCCATCAAGGCCAGGGCCGCGAGTCTCATCCTCCTCATGGGCGTCATTTCCCGCTGACGATCTTGGAGAGCGCCACTTCGGGGGTGTTGAACGCCTCCCCCTCGATGCGGCCGGCCTGGACGCCGTTGACGTAGACGATCGCCGTCGGGATCCCCTTGACGCCCAGCCGCTTGACCTCGGGGTCCTTCCAGCCGTCGGGGGGCTTGGCGATCCCGTAGTACTCGAACTTGACCTTCGGGTTGGCGACCGCGTTCTCGACCCGTAGCATCAGCGGCACGTGCTGCCGGCAGTGCGGGCACCAGGAGCCGAAGACGATGCGCACGGTCACCGGCCGGTTGGCCTTCTTCAGCGCGGCGATCGCGGCGGCGTTGGGCGTGTACCCCCGGGCGGTGCGAAGGTACTCCGGGAGACTGGCGAGGAGCGCCGGCCCGCCGCGCAATCCGGTCAGGGCCGGCTTGGGATTGAGGCTCACCTTGCGCCCGTCGGTGGTGAAGGTGACGTTCTCCCCCTCCATGGTGAACGGGCCGATCGGCGCCAGCACGGCGTCGGCGAAGAGGTCGACCGTGCCATCCTTCTGCTTGGCGACCTTCATCAGGTTGACCGTCTCGACGTTGCCGGCCCGCGGCGTCAGCATCACCGGCGAGGGGAGGGCCGAGGAGAGGATCAGGATGGCCGGGACCTGGTCGTTCTGGTAGATCTCGGCCGCGGGGACCGGCTTGCCGTTGATGACGAGCATGTACTCGCTGCTCGGCTGGAAACCCCGGAGCACGCTGTCGGACGGCATGGCCTGGGCGCGCGAGGCGGCCGGCGCGGCCAGCAGCGACAGGACGGCGGCCAGCGTGGCGAGAAGCGCGGATCTCATCTGCGTCATTTCGAGGACCTCATGGAAGTGTCTTTGGAAACCGCTGGGGAGAGGGGCGGCAGCCCGGCGAACGTATGGGTCACCCGCCCGTCCCGGACCGTGAAGGAGCGGGGCAGGCGGCGGTAGAGCGGGCGCAGCAGCTCCGGCGGCGCCTCGCGGATCTGGAACCTCGGGCCCCACTTCCAGAAGAAGGCCCGCTGCTGCTCGGCGGTCGAAGAGGTGAGCAGCCAGAGCGCCGGATGGCCGGCGGCGCCGGCGTAGGCGTTCAGCGCGTCGACCGATTTCGTCAGCCCGTCGTCGTCGAGCTTGGCCATCACCACCAGGTTCTCCCCCTGCCGGAGCTCCGGGATGAGGCCGTCGAGGCAGACCCGCTGGGCCCCCTCGCCGGCGCAGACCCCGCCGACCTGGATTCCCGGGCGCAGGCGCGTGGCCAGATCGTCGAGCGGCAGCCCAGGCGCCTTCCAGGCGAAGATCACCGCCACCAGCGCGCCGAGGACCGCCACCGCCGTGCGGACCGGCGGGAACAGCGGCGGCCGCCGCTCGCGCCCCACCCAGGTGAGGAGCAGGGCGGGCACGAGCAGGGCGAAGTCCTGCCAGAAGGCCTGGGCCGGCGTCCGCTGCACGAGGTTGCCGAAGCAGCCGCAGGACTCCGCGGCGTCGCGCAGGCCGTGCGCCGCGAGCCACCAGGCGCGGCCGGTGAGGAAGACGAAGAAGGCGACGAGGAGCGTGGCGGGGATCAGCACCCACTTGCGCCGCAGGCCGAGGAGCAGGGCGAGCCCGAGCCCACCCTCCAGGGCCAGGGCGATCAGGGCGACGCCCTGGGCAGGGATCAGGAAATCAAGCCCTTCGGTGTGGATCTGAGTGGCGAACGCCCCGGGATCGATCATCTTGGCCCAGACGGCGAACAGCAGCACGCAGCCCAGGAAGGCGCCGGCGAACGTCCCCGCCCACCAGAGGAGCGGGCGGGGGGACTTCAGCGCCGCGATCCGCGGCCGCGGCGGTTGCGCCAAAGAGGTCTGGGTCGATTCCATCGGTCGCTCATCCTACTGGCCGGGGGCCGCCGTCGCAACTTGCGCTCTCCCGGGGAGAAACAGGGCGCCGGGCCGGAAAAATCCCCAGCCGATGCCATCGTCAGGCCGCCTCGTCCTCCCAGCGCAGGTGCCGCCGCAATTCTTCCGCGGTGGGACCGATCCCATGGTCGAGGAACCCTTCGAGGGGGCCGGAGTAGAGCAGCTCGCCGCCGTGGACGCCGCCGCCGGGCCCGAGATCGATGATCCAGTCGGAGCGCGCGATGAGGTCGGGGCTGTGCTCGACGATGACGACGCCGTCCCCCCGCTGCACCAGCCGGCGGAGCGTCTGGTAGAGCAGGTCGATGTCGGCCAGATGGAGCCCGGTGGTCGGCTCGTCGAAGAGGAAGAGCCGCTGCCCCTCGGCGGCCGGGCGGTCGAGGAAGCTGGCGAGCTTCAGGCGCTGGGCCTCGCCGCCCGAGAGCGTCGAGGTGGACTGCCCGAGCCGCAGGTAGCCGAGCCCGACGTCGGTCAGCAGGCTGAGGCGCCGGGCGAGCCGCTTCTGGTCGGCGAAGAAGACGATCGCGTCCTCCACCGTCAGGTCGAGCACCTCGGAGATGTTCAGGCCGCGGCTGTTCTTGCCGTCGCCGCCCTTGCCGAAGTACCGCACGGCGAGCACCTCCGGCCGGAAGCGATGCCCCTGGCAGGTCTCACAGGGCACCGTCACCGGCGCCATGAACTGCATGTCCACCTCGGTGATCCCGGTCCCCTCGCAGGTCGGGCAGCGCCCCTTGTCGACGTTGAAGGAGAAGTGGGCTGGGGTGATCCGCCGCGCCTTGGCGTCGGAGGTGGCGGCGAACAGCTTGCGGATCTCGTCGTAGGTCTTGATGTAGGTGATCGGGTTCGAGCGGCTCGACCGCCCCAGCGGCCGCTGGTCGACCAGCGTCACGTCGACCACCCCTTCGAGCCCGGAGAGGAGGTCGCATTCGCCGGGCTCGACGTCCACCACCCCGCGCGAGCGCTGGTAGGTGCCGTAGACGACGTTCTCGATCAGCGTCGACTTGCCCGAGCCGGAGACGCCGGTCACCGCGATCAGCGCGCCGAGGGGGAAATCGACGTCCACATCTTTCAGATTGTGGGCGCGCGCGCCGCGCACCGAGACGCGGGGGAGGCCGGAGAGCTCGTCGGAGAGCGTCTCCCACCCCTGCTCGCGGCGGAAGCGGGCCATGTGCCGGCGGGCCAGGGTCGGCGGGCGCTCCCGCAGATAGCGGCCGGTGAGCGACTCGGCGCTGGCGAGGATCGTCTCGATCGGCCCCTCGGCCACCACCTGCCCTCCATGTTCGCCGGCGGCGGGTCCGAGGTCGATCACGTGGTCGGCGCCGCGGATCAGCGTGCGGTCGTGCTCGACCACCAGCACCGTGTTGCCGCGCGCCGCGAGATCGCGCAGCAGGGAGAGCAGCTTTTCGCTGTCCTGCGGGTGGAGGCCGATCGTCGGCTCGTCGAGCACGTAGAGGGTGCTGGTGAGGCCGGAGCCGAGGGCGGCGGCGAGGTGGATGCGCTGCGTCTCGCCGCCGGAGAGGGTGCGCGCCTGGCGATCGAGAGTCAGGTAGTCGAGCCCCACCCGGTGGAGCACCTCGACGCGCTCGGCGAGCTCGTCGAGCAGGTGGCCGGCCACCTCGCGCTGCCGGGGCGTCCACGGGCACTCGCGCAGCCAGGCGCGGAGCTGCTCGAGGCTGAGGGCCGCGAGCGCCGGCAGCGTCCGCCCCTCCAGCTTGATGGCGAGGGCCTCCGGCTGCAGGCGGGTGCCGAGGCACTCCGGGCAGAGATTGTAGGAGCGGTAGCGGGCGAGCAGCACGCGCACATGCACCTTGTAGGTGCGCTGCTCGAGGTAGTGGAAGAAGTCCTCCAGGCTGGAAGGGTTCCCGGAGCCGCTCCAGATCCACTCGCGGTCCTTCTCGGGGAGATCCGCCCAGGGCACGTCGAGGGGGATCTTGCGCTTGCGGCAGGCGGCGAGGAGCTCGTCATAAAGCTCCTCGTAGGCCGGGGTGTTCCACGGCGCGAACGGCCGCTCCTTGAGCGTGCGCCGGGGGTCCGGGATCACCCGCTGGCGATCGACGCCGATCACCCGGCCGAACCCCTGGCACTCCGGGCAGGCACCGAGCGGCGAGTTGAACGAGAACAGGGCCGGGGTGGGCCGGCGCGCCGTCTCGCCGCAGACCGGGCAGGAGAGCTCGCGGCTGTAGAGGCGCACCCCGGCGGGCCCGCGGGCCTCCACCCGGCCGCCGTTCATGCGATATCCCTGTTCGAGCGTGTCGACGACTCTCGTCTCGGTCGCGGCTTGCGCCGTGAAGCGGCCGAGGACGAGCGGCAGGGGATCGCGCTTGACCGGCCACTTCTCGCCCGGCTCCATGCGCGCGACCTCCTCCCCCTCCAGGCGGCGCTGGAAGCCCTGGCGGATCAGCTCGCCGAGGGCGTCGTCCGCCCCCTTCTTCGGCCGCGGCAGGCGCACGACCAGGGTGAAGGAGTCGCCGGCCGCGCCGGTGGCGAGGTCCGCCGCCGCGTCCTCGGGGCTGTAGCAGCGGACCGGGCCGTGCCCGTTGACGCACTCGATCTCCCCCAGGTGGGTAAAGAGGAGGCGCATCACGTCGAGCGTCTCGGTGATCGTGCCCACCGTCGAGCGGGCGTTGCGGACGGCGTTCTTGGCCTCGAGCGCCACCGCCGGCAGGATGTTGTGAATGGCGTCCACCGGCGGGCGCTCCATCTGGTCGAGGAACTGCCGCGCGTAGGTGGACATCGACTCGACGAA
>JBDSHF010000048.1:0-17746 GCA_039918595.1 Thermoanaerobaculia bacterium | reverse complement strand
GTGGCGCGGGAGAAGGACATCGACCTCGAGCGCTGGATCGCCGCCCTCGAGGACGCGATGGCGTCGGCGGCCAAGAAGCAGCACCGGATCAAAGAGCCGGTGCGCGCTCAACTCGACCGCGAGACCGGCAAGTTCGACGCCTTCATCGTCAAGAAGGTGGTCGAGACGGTCGAGGATCCGCTCGCCGAGTGGACGGTCGAGGAGGCCCAGGACCACAAGCCCGACGCCGGGATCGGCGACGAGATCCACCTGCCGATCTCCACCGACGGGCTCGGCCGCATCGCCGCCCAGAACGCCAAGCAGGTGCTCTACCAGCGCGTCCGCGAGGCCGAGCGCGAGAACATCTACAACGAATACATCGACCGCGTGGGCGAGATCCTGAACGGCACGGTCAAGCGCTTCGAGCGCGGCGACGTGATCGTCGACCTCGGCCGCACCGAGGCGGTGGTCCCCCGCTCCGAGCAGGCGCGCCACGAGCGCTACAGCCAGGGCGAGCGCATCCGCGCCGTGATCGTCGACGTTCACAAGCAGCCCAAGGGGCCGCAGATCGTGCTGTCGCGCACCGATCCCCGCCTGCTGGTCAAGCTCTTCGAGACCGAGGTGCCGGAGATCTACGACGGCACGGTGGTGATCAAGAACGCCGTGCGGGCGCCCGGCGAGCGGGCCAAGGTGGCGGTCTACAGCCGCGAGCGCGACGTCGATCCGGTCGGCGCCTGCGTCGGCATGAAGGGGTCGCGCGTGCAGTCGATCATCCGCGAGCTGCGCGGCGAGAAGATCGACATCATCGAGTACAGCGACGACCTGGTGACCTTCGCCCAGAGCGCCCTGGCGCCGGCCAAGATCACCCGCGTGTCGGTGACGCATCAGGGCGAGGTGCCGCACCTCGACGTGATCGTCGAGGACGAGCAGCTCTCGCTGGCCATCGGCAAGCGCGGCCAGAACGTGCGCCTCGCCTCGGAGCTGATCGGCTCCCGCATCGACATCAAGAGCGAGAGCGACGTCAAGGACGAGGTGGCCGACGCCCTCGCCCGCATGCTGCAGACCGCGATGTCGCAGATGCCGGCCCCGGCGCGGCCGGCCGAGCTGGACGTCGACGCCGCCCCGGGTCTCGACGGCGTGGCGGCGGGGCAGCTCAGGGACGCCGGCTTCGGCGAGATCGACACGCTCGCCGATACCGACGCGGAGACGCTGCTCGGGCTGGGGGTCGAGGACTTCGACCAGGAGCGCGCCGAGGCCCTGATCGCCTGGGCCAAGGAGCAGCGGGACCAGCGGGTGGCGAACCTGGACATCGGTCCCTTCCGCTCCCAGGAGTCGGCGCCCGCGGGCGCCTCGATGGGCGACGAGGATTTCATGGCGGCTCTCAGCCGCGCCTTCGCCGAGAGCGAACAGCAGCGCGCGAGCGCGGCCCAGGTTCTCGACGGCGAAGGGGAGGCGGCCGAGGAGGCCGAGGTTCGTTCCGAGGAAAACGAGTAGCAACAAGCCCTCGGGGAAGACGAAGCGGGCCCCGGCAATTAGAGGAGTCACGGAAATATATGGGAAAGATTCGAGTCCAGGACCTGGCGAAGATGATGGGAATCTCCAATCAGGATCTCGTCTTCAAGCTGAAGTCCCTCGGCGTGCGCGTTGAAGGGGATGACGCGCACATCGACACTGAAAACCTCCAGGCGTTCCTCCAGGGCAAGAAGCTTCCCCACCCGCGAGAGGTGATCCTGCGCGACGAGCAGGCGCCGTCCGCGGCCGAAGCCGCGCGCCGCCGCGCGCCCGCCGCGCCGGTCCCGGTCACGCCGGCCCGCCGGCCGCTCGCCAACCCGTTGCAGAGGCAGCGGCCGCGGACGCTGATCCAGAAGGTGGAGCCGCGCATCCAGACGCTGCCGATGTCGGAGCGTCCGGCGCCGCCCCCGCCGATGCCGGAGCCGGTGATGGCGGAAGTCATGGCGCAGGCCGAGCCGCTGCAGCCCGAGCTCCGGCCCGAGATGATGGCGAACGCTGGTGGCACCGCCACCGCGGTCGAAGCGCCGCCGGCCCACGCGGCCGCGGTCCAGGCTCCTCCGGCGCCCCAGATGCGCGAGACGCCGGCGCCGTCCCAGCCCTCGCGGCCCAGCGGCCCGCCGCCGTCCGCGGCTCGTCCCGGCTCCCCTGGCTACCGGCCGGGCGGTTCCCCGAGCGGTCCCGGTGGCGGCGCTCGTCCCGGCTCCCCCGGCTACCGGCCCAGCGGTCCGGGCGGCCCGGGGGCGCGTCCGGGCGGTCCCGGCAGCGGTCCCAGCGGTCCGCGTCCGGGCGGTCCGAGCGGCCCCAACATGCGTCCCAGCAGCCCTGGCCCCAATATGCGGTCCGGCCCGGCGCCCACGCGGCCCGGGGGTCCGGCGCCGACGCGCCCCGGCCAGCAGCCGGTGCAGTCCCTGCTCTCGACCGAGGAGCAGAAGCGGCGCGCCGCCGAGCGGATGCAGGAGCAGATCGAGCGCGACAAGCGGAAGAAGGGCACCAAGAAGCCCGGCCAGCGCTCGGCGGGCGACGAGAACCTGAACAGCTTCAAGGGCACCCTCGAGGACCTCGAGGAGGGGGAGGACGCCGCTTCGATGAGCGGACGGCGCCGCCGCCGCACCGAGCTGAAGAAGGACGAGGCGGACGGCGGCAAGGTCCTCACCTTCAAGAAGGACAAGCCGGCGGGCGCGGTGATGATCAGCGAGGGGATGACCCTGCGCGAGTTCGCCGAGAAGCTCGGCGTGCGCGTCCGCGACCTGATGAACTCGCTGTTCAAGCGCGGCATCATGGCCAACATCAACCAGGTGCTGGACCCCGAGCTGGCACAGGTGCTGGCCCGCGAGCTCGGCGTCGAGACCATGGTCGTCTCCTTCGAGGAGGAGGTGCAGCTCCAGCAGGAGCTCGCCGGCGCCGGCGGTACCGAGCAGCAGGAGGCCAGCGGCAGGCGGAGCGCCCGCGGACCGGTCGTCACCATCATGGGCCACGTCGACCACGGCAAGACGTCGCTGCTCGACGCCGTCCGCAAGTCGAAGCTGACCGAGGCGGAGTCCGGCGGCATCACCCAGCACATCGGCGCCTATCACGTCGAGGTCAACGGCCGGCAGATCGTCTTCGTCGACACGCCGGGCCACGAGGCCTTCACCATGATGCGCGCCCGCGGCGCCCGGATCACCGACATCGTCGTCCTGGTGGTGGCGGCGGACGACGGCGTGATGCCGCAGACGATCGAGGCGATCGACCACGCCCGCGCGGCCAAGGTGCCGATCGTGGTGGCGATCAACAAGATCGACAAGGCGAACGCCAACCTCGACCGGGTCAAGAAAGAGCTCTCCGACCGCGGCCTGGTGGCCGAGGACTGGGGCGGCGATACCGTGATGGTGCCGATCTCGGCGCTCAAGCGGGAGGGCATCCCCGAGCTGCTCGACATGATCCTGCTGACCGCCGACATCCTCGACCTCAAGGCCAATCCGGACATGCCCGCCCAGGGCGCCGTGATCGAGGCCCGCAAGGAGGTCGGCCGCGGCACCGTGGCGACCGTGCTGGTGCAGAACGGCACGCTCAAGGTGGGCGACGTCTTCGTCTCCGGCTCGGCCTGGGGCAAGGTGCGCTCGATGAGCGACGACACTGGCAAGCGGGCGCAGCAGGCCGGCCCCTCGACGCCGGTGGAGGTCACCGGCTTCAACGACCTGCCGGACGCCGGCGACATGCTCCAGGTGGTGGAGGACGAGTCGAAGGCGCGCAGCATCGCCGAGTTCCGCGCCCAGGAGCAGCGCCGCCGCGGGCTGGCGCCCAGCCAGGCGCGGATGTCGCTCGACCAGCTCTTCACCCACATTCAGGAGGGGGAGGTCAAGGAGCTTCCCGTCGTCCTCAAGGCGGACGTGCAGGGGTCGGTCGAGGTGCTGCGCGAGGCGCTCTCGAAGGCGAGCACGGAGAAGGTCAAGGTGCTGGTGCTCCACTCGGGGATCGGCGCGATCTCGACCAACGACGTGCTCCTCGCCTCGGCCTCGAAGGCGATCATCATCGGCTTCAGCGTCCGGCCCGAGCGCGCCGCCGTCGAGCTGGCCGAGAAGGAGGAGGTGGAGATCCGTCTCCACACCGTCATCTACGAGCTGATCGACGAGTTGCGCAAGGCGATGACCGGCCTGCTCGAGCCCACCTTCCGCGAGGTCTCCTCCGGCCGGGCCGAGGTGCGCGACACCTTCAAGGTGCCCAAGATCGGCACGATCGCCGGCTGCCACGTGGTCGAAGGGGTGATCCCGCGGACCGCCGCGGTGCGCCTGCTGCGCGACAACCGGGTCATCTACGAAGGGAAGATCGCCTCCCTGCGGCGCTTCAAGGACGACGCCTCCGAGGTGCGCACCGGCTTCGACTGCGGCATCGGCCTCGAGCGGTTCCAGGACTTCAAGCCGGGCGACGTGATCGAGGCCTACACCAACGAAGAGGTGGCGCCGGTCCTGTAAATCCGTCCGCGGCGGGCTGATCGCCCGCCGCATCCACGGACCCATGCTGGGGGATGAGCGCCTGAGCCGATGATCGTCGGAATCTCCGTTTTCGAGCTGCACCTCCCCGTGAGCCGCAGTCTCAAGGACAAGCGGCGGGTCGTCAAATCGCTGATCGAGCGAGTGCATCAGCGCTTCCGGGTCTCCATCGCCGAAACCGATTTCCACGATCTGCATCAGCGGGCGGAGATCGCGATGGCGGTGGTGGTGTCCGGTGGCGAGAGTGAGATGGAGAAATTGATGGAAGAGGTGCGCAATATCGTGGAGGGCGACCCGGAGGTGTATCTCACCCGCTGGGACCCGCAGCTCCTGGAGGGGGAGTCTTGAGCCGCCGCACCGATCGCGTCAGCGATGTGCTGCGGGCCGAGCTCTCGGAGCTCATCCTGCGCGAAGTGCATGATCCACGAGTGAAGCTGGCTTCGGTGACGGAGGTCGACGTGACCTCGGACCTCCACCGGGCCATCGTGAAGATCTCGGCCCTGGGCGACGACAAGCAGCGCCAGGAGACTATCGAGGGGCTCCGCCATGCCCGCGGTTTCCTGCGCACGGAGCTGGCTCGCCGGCTGCGGCTGCGGGTGACCCCGGAGCTGGTCTTCGAGCTCGACCGGGGAGCCGAGCAAAGTCAACGGATTTCAGAACTTTTGGAGGGCCTCCATGGGCGGGATGAAAGCTCCTGAGGACCTGCTGCGGCGCATCCGGCAGGGTAACCGGTTCCTGCTGACGAGCCATATCAACCCGGACGGCGACGCGATCGGCTCCGAGCTGGGGCTCGCGCGTCTGCTGCGTGGCCTCGGCAAGGGGGCCGTGGTGTGGAACCGCGACCCGACGCCGACGATCTACCGGCCGCTGCCCGGCAGCGACCGCATCCACGTCGGCGAGGAGCCGCCGGCCGGCTTTCCCGACGTGTTCGACGCCATCATCGTCCTCGAGTGCCCGAGCCCCGACCGCACCGGGCTCGAGCAGCACCTGAGCGCCAAGCCGGTCATCAACATCGACCACCATCTGGGCAACCAGTGCTACGGCGCGGTCAACTGGGTGGATTCCGCGGCGCCCGCGGTGGGCGAGATGGTCTTCCGGCTGTCCCAGGGGCTCAAGGTCGCGCTGGAGCCGGATGTCGCGAGCTGCCTCTATCTCACCCTGGTGACCGACACCGGCGGCTTCCGCTTCTCCAACGCCACCGCCGCCGCCTTCGAGGCCGCGGCCGCCCTGGTGCGCGAGGGGGCCCACCCCGAGCAGGTCTCGCAGTGGCTCTACGAGAGCCAGCCGCTGGCGGTGGTGAAGCTGGTCGGCGAGATGCTGCGGACGCTCCAGACCCATGAAGAGGGGCGGGTCGCCACCGGGCGCCTGACCCGCGAGATGTTCGAGCAGGCCGGGGCGGCCCCCGGGGATTCCGAGGGGCTGATCGACTACCTGCGCTCGATCGCCGGAGTGGACGCGGTGGCGCTGATCCGCGAGCTCCCCGACGGCGGCCACAAGATCTCTCTGCGCAGCCGCGGCGAGGTGGACGTCGAGAAGATCGCCCGCCATCACGGCGGCGGCGGCCACCGCAACGCGGCCGGCTTCACGATGACGGGCGACGGCGAGGAGGTCCGCCGTGAGGTGGCGTCGCAACTGGGGGCAGCGCTCAGCTCATGACGGAGATGAAGGACGGCCTTCTGCTGCTCGACAAAGATCCTGGTTTCACCTCGCACGACGCCGTGCAGAAGTCGCGGCGGGTCCTGAGGCAGAAGAAGATCGGCCATTGCGGCACGCTGGACCCGGACGCCACCGGCCTGCTCCTGCTGACCCTGGGGACGGCGACCCGGCTGACCCGGTTCCTGATCCGGGCGCCCAAGGTCTACGAGGGGGTCATCCACTTCGGGGTCGCCACCGACACCTACGACGCCTCGGGCCGGGTGACCTCCGAGGCGCCGGCGGAAGCCGTCGCGGCGCTGAACCTGGAGGCGGTGGCCGCCGCCATGCGCGGCTTCGAGGGGGAGATCCAGCAGCAGCCGCCCCCCTACTCCGCCAAGAAGGTCCAGGGGGTCAAGTACTACGAGCTGGCCCGCCGCGGGGAGGAGGTGCCGTCCGAGACCAAGGACGTCACCGTCTACGAGTTCGCTCCCGTCGGCGATTTCGAGGAGGGGGGGCGCCTGCGCTTCCGGCTCTCCTGCTCCTCGGGAACCTACGCCCGCGGCCTCGCCCACGACCTCGGCGCCGCGCTGGGGATCGGAGCGCACCTGGCCGAGCTGCGCCGCACCCGGATCGGCGGCTTCCGGACCGAGGACGCCCTGCGGCTCCCCCGGCTCGAGGAGCTGGTCCAGACCGGCGAGCCGCTGGGGCCGGCGTGGATCCCGTTCGACCAGATCCCGCTCCCCTTCGGCGAGGTCACCGCCGACCCGCAGCAGGAGCACCGGATCGCCCACGGGCAGACCGTGCTGGTGCGCGAGCTGGATGGGGAGGAGGGGGACTGGGTCAAGTTGATCAACCGCCGCCGGGAGTTCATCGCCGTCGGCACCGTCACCGAGAGAATCGGCACCGCCGGAGTCGGCATCGTCCAGCCCCGGGTCGTGTTCCGCTGAGCGGAACCGGCATGTGCTACACTGTATCCGAGAGAAATGTAAGGAGGAGTTTGCTTTGGCGCAAACCAGTGAAGTCAAGGGAAAGATCATCAGCGACTACCGGACCCACGATACGGATACCGGCTCGCCCGAGGTGCAGGTAGCTCTGCTGACCAGCCGGATCACCGAGCTGACCGACCATTTCAAGACGCACACCAAGGATCATCACAGCCGCCGCGGCCTGCTCAAGCTGGTCGGTCAGCGCCGCCGCCTGCTCGATTATCTGAAGGGGAAGGATGTCGAGAAGTACCGCTCGACCATCGAGCGTCTCGGGATCCGCAAGTAGCACCCCCACCGACCGATTCGGCAGGAAAGAGCTCCGGGATCCCCTGAACGACGGACCCCGGAGCCCTGCGATCCTTCCGGACCCTCCGACTCCCCGCTCCCCCTGGGGACGCGACGCCCGACGCTCAGGGCCGGTCCGGAACCGTAGGCAGACAACAAAGCGATAACAGAGAGAGAGAAAAGACAATCCTATGAAGCAGACCAAAGAGATTCCCATCGGCGAGGGGACCCTGATCATCGAATCGGGCTACCTGGCCAAGCAGGCCAACGGGTCCTGCACCGTCCGACTCGGCGACACGGTCGTGCTCGCCACCGCTTGCATGGAGAACAGGGGTCCCGCGGAGCGCGACTTCCTGCCGCTCACGGTCGACTACCGGGAATATACCTACGCCGCCGGGAAGATCCCGGGGGGCTTCTTCAAGCGCGAGGGACGGCCTTCGGAGAAGGAGATCATCACCTCCCGCCAGATCGACCGCCCGCTGCGCCCCCTGTTCCCCGAAGGCTACAAGGCCGACACCCAGATCATCGCCTTCTGCATCTCGGCCGACGGCGAGAACGATCCCGACATCCTGGCCATCAACGGCGCCTCGATCGCGCTGGTGCTCTCCAACATCCCCTACTACCACCCGGTGGGCGCGGTGCGGGTGGGGCTGATCGACGGCCAGGTGGTGATGAACCCCACCAACAGCCTGCGCGACGTGTCGGACCTCGACCTCGTCGTGGTCGGCACCGAGGAGGCGGTGGTGATGGTGGAGGCCGGCGCCAACCAGGTCTCCGAGGAGCTGCTGCTCGAGTGCATCTGGCGCGGCCATCTGGAGATCCAGAAGATCATCAAGGCGCAGCACGAGATGTTCCGCGAGGGGAACCGGGAGAAGCCGTCGTGGACGGCGCCGGAGACCTACCCCGAGTCGTTCTACGAGCAGGTCAAGGCGGAGATCTACGGGCCCCTGAAGGGCGCTCTCTTCACCAAGAAGAAGTTCGAGCGCAAGGACAACGTCAACGCGGTCGTCAAGCCCTACCTCGAGCAGGCCGCGGGGGACGATGCCGCCAAGAAGGCCGACATCAAGAAGATCGTCAGCCGCCTCGAGGAGGAGATCCTGCGCGAGGTGGTGCTCAACGAGCACATCCGGTTCGACAGCCGGCGCCTCGACGAGATCCGGCCGATCGCGATCGAGGTCGGGGTGCTCCCCCGCACCCACGGCTCGGCGGTGTTCACCCGCGGCGAGACGCAGGCGCTGGCCACGGCGACGCTCGGCACCAGCCGCGACGCCCAGGTGATCGAGGAGTACGAGGGGGAGAGCATTCAGAAGTTCCTGCTGCACTACAACTTCCCCCCCTTCTCGGTCGGCGAGGTGAAGTTCCTGCGCAGCCCCGGCCGGCGCGAGATCGGCCACGGCGTGCTGGCACGGCGGGCTCTGCTCCCGGTGCTGCCGCACGAGGACGAGTTCCCGTACACGATCCGCCTCGTCTCCGACATCCTGGAGTCGAACGGCTCCTCCTCGATGGCGACCATCTGCGGCGGCTCGCTCGCCCTGTTCGACGCCGGTGTGCCGCTGCTCGCCCCGGTGGCGGGAGTCGCCATGGGCCTGATCAAGGGGGAGAACGACACCTTCGCGGTGCTCTCCGACATCGCCGGCCAGGAAGACCACTACGGCGACATGGACTTCAAGGTCGCCGGCACCCGCCAGGGCGTGACCGCGCTCCAGATGGACATGAAGATCACGGGCGTCACGCGCGAGATCATGAGGGTCGCCCTGGAGCAGGCCAAGACCGGCCGCATGCACATCCTGGGGATCATGGAGGGAGCCCTCCCGCAGTCGCGCACCGACATCTCCAAGTTCGCGCCGCGCCTCTACACGCTGCAGATCGCCAAGGAGAAGATCCGCGACGTCATCGGACCCGGCGGCAAGACGATCCGCTCGATCATCGAGGAGACCGGCTGCAATATCGAGATCGAGGACGACGGCCGGGTGATCATCGCCTCGCCGGATGAGCCGGCGGCCCGGCGCGCCATTCAGATGGTGGAGCGCCTGACCCAGGTGCCCGAGATGGGCAAGGTCTACACCGGCACCGTGCGGCGCATCGAGGCCTACGGCGCCTTTGTCGAGATCATGCCGGGCACGGATGGCCTGGTGCACATCAGCGAGCTCGCCCCCTACCGCGTTCGCGAGGTCACCGACCTCGTCAAGGAAGGGGATGAGATCGAGGTCAAGGTCGTCAACATCGACGAGCAGGGGAAGATCCGGCTCTCCCGCAAGGCCGTGATCATGGAGGCCCCCGACTATGACCCCTCGCAGTACGAGGGGATGGAGATGGCGATGGCCGGCGGCGGCGGTGAGCGCGAGCCGCGCGCCGAAGGCGATCGCGGCGGCCGGGGTGGAGACCGCGGCGGCCGGGGTCCCGGCGGCGGTGGCGGGTTCCGTGGCGGTCGCGGCGGCGGTGGTGGCCGGAGCGGCGGCGGCCGGGGTCCCGGCGGCAACCGCTAAGTCACTTCTCCCTCCTCCACCAGCAGTACGGGCGGCCTTCGGGCCGCCCTTTTCTTTTCTCAGATAGACTCTCCTCATGCCGAGCTCTGTGAACCGCGACGCCCTCGTCTCCCATCTCGACCAGTACCTCGACTCGCGCGGGCGGGACTATGGGCCGAACGGCCTGCAGGTGGAGGGGCGGGAGGAGATCCGGAAGGTCGTCACCGGCGTCTCGGCCTGCCAGGAGCTGTTCGTTCGCGCCCGCGAGGCCGGGGCGGACGCCGTGCTGGTCCATCACGGCCTGTTCTGGGAGGGGATGCCGCGCACCCTGACCGGCTTCCAGTACCGCCGGGTGGCGGAGCTGATCCGCGGCGAGATGAGCCTGCTCGCCTACCACCTGCCGCTCGACCGGCATCTCGAGGTGGGCAACAACGCCGTCGCCGGCCGCGAGCTCGGGCTGCGGAGGATCGAGCCGTTCGGCCTGCACGACGGGCTGCCGCTCGGCGTCAAGGGGCTCTACCCCGAGCCGATCCCGGCGGCCGAGCTGGTCGAGCGCTGCCGCCAGGTCTACGGCCAGGAACCGCTGGCCTATCTGGCGGGGAAGGACACAGTGTCGACGCTCGGGATCATCAGCGGCGGCGGCCAGCGGGAGTTCTATACCGCGATCGAGGAGGGGCTCGACGCCTACATCACCGGCGAGGTCACGGAGTGGGTGATGAATGTGGCGAAGGAGACCGGGACCCACTACCTCGCCGCCGGCCACTACGCGACCGAACGGCTGGGCGTCCGCGCCCTCGGCCAGCACCTCGTGGAACGATTCGGGATCGACGTCGAGTTCATCGACGTCCCGAACCCGGCCTAGCGGGATGCGCTAAGAGCCCGCGCGGCAGAAAAGCGGCCTGCATCCAGAGCCAGCACTGTGTTATCGAGGAGGATCTTCACGACTCGAAGTGAGCCCGTAGATCGGCAGGCAAAGGTGCATTGAAGTCGTCAGGAACCTCTAAAAGACCCCCGTCTTGGCCAAGACTACGACGCGGTTTCGGTATAGCCTTCCGAAACAACCTGAAGAAATTCTCCCCCGTCCGCCGGCAGACCTGCTCGAACGTCTCCCCCGTCTCCTCGGCGAGGCGGGCGGCGATCTCCACGACGTAGGCGGGGCGGTTGGGCTTGCCGCGATGGGGAACGGGAGCGAGATAAGGGGTGTCCGTCTCGACCAGGCAGCGGTCCGGCGGCAGGATCGGAAGGACCTCGCGGACGTTGTCGGCCTTGGGGAAGGTGATCATCCCCGTGAATCCCAGATAGAAGCCGTGCTCGATCAGCTCGCGAGCCATGGCTATCCCCCCCGCGAAGGAGTGGAAATCCGCCTGGAGATCCCGGAAGGGCTCCTCGCGAACCACCGCCAGCATCTCCTCGTTGCTATCCCGGTTGTGGACCACGACCGGGAGGCCGAGCTCGACGGCCAGGGCCCACTGCTCGCGCAGAGCGTGGAACTGCGCCTCGCGCGGCGAGTGGTCGTAGTAGAAGTCGAGCCCGCACTCCCCCACCGCAACCGCTTTGGGATCGGCCAGCAACGACCGCAACCGCTCCATGTCCCCCGGTTTCCAGGATGAGGCGTCGTGGGGGTGGGTCCCCAGGGCGCACCAGACGTCCGGATGGCGGTGGCAGAGGGCGAGGACGTCCTCGGCCTCGTCCAGCTTGATCGCGGGGACCAGGAACCCCCGCACGCCCCGCTCCCGGGCCGCGTCGAGGGCGCGCTCGCGCTCTTCCGGCGGCAGGCTCTGGAGATGGCAGTGGGAGTCGATCGGCCCTGAAAGGTCGGGGGAGCTCACTTGACGCGGGTGCCGTTCGGGACCTGGGCGCCGGGATGGAGCAGAACCGGCTTGCCGTCGAGCGAGGCGGCGAGGACCATCCCCTGCGACTCGACGCCCATCAGCTTGGCGGGCTGGAGGTTCGCCGCCACCACCACCTGCTTGCCGACCAGATCCTCCGGCTTGTAGGCGAGCGCGATGCCGGCGACGATCGTGCGCGGCGCGCCCTCGCCGAGGTCGGCCGTCAGCTTCAGCAGCTTGTTCGACTTCGGCACCGGCTCGGCGGCGAGGATCGTCGCCACCTTCAGCTCGGCCTGGAAGAACTGGTCGATCGAGATCAGGCCGGTTTTCTCGGCTGTAGCAGGAGCCTCGGGAGCGATGGGAGTGGCGGCGATCTCCATGGTTTTCTGTTTCTCCTGGCCCTGGGCCCGGGCTTCGCCGAGGTAGGCCTCCTTGTCGATTCGTGGAAAGAGGGGGGACGGCGCGGGCAGCTCGGCTTCCGTGGGCGTGCCGCCCCAGCGCAGCGCGTCGAGGCTGTCGGGCGGCGTGGTGACGCCGAGCGCGGCGAGCACCTGCGGCGCGATCTTGGGCATGAAGGGGAGCAGGCCGGTGGCCACGATCCGCACCGCCTCGAGCCCGATCCACAGGATGCGCGAGAGCTTCGCGGTGGGCCCCTCGGTCTTGATCAGCTTCCAGGGCTCGTGGCTGACGATGTACTGATTGGTCTCCGCGAGCAGCCGCCAGAGGCTCTCGAGCGCCCGGCTGAAGGCGAGGTCCCCCATGGCCGTGTGGTAGTCCGCCACCACCTTTTTGGCGGTCACGGCCAGGACGTTGTCGCTGCAGGCGTTGGGTGGCGTCCTGCCGCCGAAAGCGCTGCGGGAGAGGGTCACCAGGCGGCTCACGGTGTTGCCCAGATCGTTCGCCAGGTCGCTGTTGTAGCGGTCGACGAACCCCTCATCCGAAAAGTTGGCGTCCTGGCCGAAGACCATCTCGCGCAGCAGGAAGTAGCGGACGCTGTCGCTGCCGAAGCGCTCGATCAATTCGTCCGGCCGCACGAGGTTACCCGCTGATTTCGAGACCTTGCGGCCGTCGCGCTGCCACCAGCCATGGGCCCAGATCACGGTCGGCAGCGGCAGGCCGGCCGCCATCAGGAACGCCGGCCAGTAGACGGCGTGGAAGCGCAGGATGTCCTTGCCCATCATGTGCAGCCGGACGTCCCCGTGCTCCCAGAACTTCCCATAGAGCGCGTCCTCCTCCGAGCCGAAACCGAGGGCGCTGAGGTAGTTGGTCAGAGCGTCCAGCCAGACGTAGACGGTCTGGCCGGGGCGGCCGGGGAACGGGATCGCCCAGTCGACGTTGGCCCGCGAGACCGAGAGGTCGCGCAGGCCGGCGGCGACGAAGGCGCGGACCTCGTTCAGCCGGCTTTCCGGACGCACGAACTCCGGATGCTGGTCGTACAGGTCGAGAAGGGGTTGCTGATACTTCGAAAGCCGGAAGAAGACATTCTCCTCCGACTTCCACTCGACGGGGAGGTCGTGGACGGGACAGGTCTTGCCGGGCCCCAGCTCTTTCTCGGTATAGAAGGTCTCGCAGGGCGAGCAGTACCACCCTTCGTGAGGAGACGTGTAGAAGTCCCCGGCGGCCTCGATGCGGCGGACGATCTCCTCGACCCCCCGCTTGTGCCGCTCCTCGGTGGTGCGGACGAAGTCGTCGTAGGAGAACTCCAGCCGGTCGCGCAGCTCGCGGTACTTGGCGACCACCCGGTCGGCCAGGACGATCGGCTCGATCCCCTCGGCGAGGGCCGCCCGCTCGATGTTCTGACCGTGCTCGTCGGTCCCGGTCAGAAAATAGACCTCATGCCCGGTCATGCGCAGGTAGCGCGCCAGCGTGTCGGTGACGGTCGTCGTGAAGATGTGCCCGATGTGGGGCAGCGCGTTCACGTAGTAGATCGGGGTGGTGAGATAGAAGGTGCTCATGGGGAGGGGGATTATTACATCAAAGCCGTATCCTTCAGGCCAGATCTTCCGGGGCGAACCGGTAGCGCGAGCCGCAGAAGGCGCAGTCGGCCTCGATGACGCCGTCGTCCGCGCGCAGGTAGTCCCGGTCGCCGGCCGGCAGGAGGCTCAGGTGGTCGAACAGGCGCTCCCGGCTGCAGCGGCAGCGGTAGCGCAGGGGGCGGACCTCCTTGACCTCGCGGTCGAGCCCGGCGAGGACCCTCTCGACGACGTGCTCGGCGCCCCCCTCCTCGATCAGATGGCTGACGCCGCGGATGCCGGCGATGTTGCTCTCCAGACGGGCGACCGTCTCCTCGGGCGCGCCGGGCAGCACCTCGACCACCATGCCGCCGGCGGCGACGACGCCGCTCGGCTTGCCGAGCACGCCCAGCAGCACGGCGCTCTGCCGCTGCTCGCTCTGCGAGAGGTAATAGGCGACGTCCTCGCCGATCTCGCCGCTCACCAGCTCGACCTGGCTCTGGTAGCTGTGCCCCTGCTCGTACTCGCGGAGCACGCGGAGGTACCCCTTCCCCACCGCCCGGCCGACGCCCAGCTTGCCGCCCGGCCAGTCGGGGACCTGCACCCGGCCGTCCCCCACCATGCCGCGGAGATTGCCTTCATTGTCGGCTTCCGCGAGCACCCGCAGGATCGGTCCGTCGCCGCGGACCTCCAGCATCAGGCGGCTCGGGCTCTTGGTGGACAGGCGCTGCAGCAGGGCCGCCCCGGCCAGGCAGCGGCCGAGCGCCGCGGCCGGCACCGGCCAGAGGTCGAACCGCTCGCGCACCTCTTCCAGGACGTTGGTGATATCGGCGACCGCCCAGCGGAAGGCGCCCTGGCCGGCCATCCCCAGCTCGAGCGTCCCCTGCGCGGTGATCGGTGTCTCGTTCACTGCCATCTCTCTCCATCTGGATGCGGAGCTCTAGGAGTCGAGAGCGACCGTCGCCGTCAGGGCGGCGCGGTAGACGTCGCGCCAGGGAACTCCACTGGCGAGCGCCAGCCGGCGGCAGTCCTCGAATTCGGGGGCCACCGCGAGGGGCCGGCCGTCGAGGTGGGCGCGCTTGATCCTCACGGTTCCAAACGCGGTCGCGACCTCCAGAATTTCTCGCTCCGCCTCGAAGCGGGAGGCCGCGTGGTACCGGCAGCCGAGGGAGCCGGACTCGGTGAGGAGGATCCCCGCCAGCTCCTCCAGTTGCGGACGGCGGCAGAGCAGGGTCACCAGGGTGCCCGGCCGGCTCTTCTTCATCTGCACGGGAGTGAAGTAGACGTCGAGGGCGCCGGCGGCGAGCAGGCGCTCCATCAGGAATCCGAACCCCTCGCCCGGCAGGTCGTCGACCTCGGTCTCGACGACCATGACTTCCGCTCGCGCGCCAGTGGACCGCCCCCGCAGCAGGCGCAGGGCGTTGGGGTGGGTCGGAAGGTCCTTCTTCCCCAGCCCGTAGCCGACGCCCTCGAGCACCATCGCGGGGAGCTCGACGAACTCGTCCACCAGCTCGGCGAGGAGGACCGCGCCGGTCGGCGTGGTCAGCTCGCCGCCCGGGCCGCCGAACACGGGGACGCCGCGCAGCAGCTCGGCCGTGGCGGGCGCCGGAATCGACACCTCGCCGTGTGCCATCTTCACCCGGCCGCTGCCCAGGTTCACGGGGCCGCAGGTGAGCCGCTCCGGAGCCAGGTGCTCAATCGCCGCGGCGGCCCCCACCAGGTCGACGATCGAGTCGATCGCCCCCACCTCATGGAAGTGGACCCGTTCGATCGGCATGCCATGCGCCTTCGCCTCCGCCTCACCCAGGCGCTGAAAAAGCCGCAAAGCCCGCTCCTTGACGGTCCCGGAAAGGCCGCTCCCCTGAATCATCCCCCGGATCTCGGCCAGCCCGCGCGTGTGTCCATGCTGATGTCCGTGATCCTGTCCGTGATCCTGTCCTTGATCATGTCCGTGATGATGTCCGTGTTCCTGATGCTCGTGATGATACCCATGCCCCGCCTCTTCCGGATCCGGCCCCTCGAGCGGCCTGCCGTGCTCGAGGACGCGGAAACGGGTCCCCTCGAAGCCGCCGCGCGAGGCTTTGCGGACTTCGACCGAGACCCCGGAGAGGCCGAGTTGGGTCACGACATCGGAGAGGACCTCGATCGGCATGCCGAGGTCCAGACAGGCGCCGAGGAACATGTCGCCGGCGATGCCGCTGCTGCAATCCAGGTGGTAGTTGGCCATGGCGGGGCCTAGGCTACCACGCGCTTTTTTCCTTCAGCGAGACCCAGCGCCCCCGGTGGCCGAGGACGACGTGGTCCGCCAGGCGCAGGCCCACGATCTCCGCCGCCTCCACCATGCGGCGGGTGAACAGAAGGTCCTCGGCGCTCGGCGAGGGGTCGCCGCTGGGATGGGTATGGAAGAGGTAGATGGCCGCCGCTCCACGCTGCAGGCACTCGCGCAGGATCTCCCGCGGCTCGACCGAAATGCGGGAGATCGTGCCGCGGAACATCTCCCGCTCGCCGAGCAGGCGGTTGCGGGCGTCGAGGAAGAGCGCGCCCATCACCTCCTGGTCGCAGGTCTGGTAGCGAATCGCCAGATAGCGCGCCACGTCGACCGGGCGGGTCAGCGGCTCGTGATCCAGGAGCTGCTCGCGGGCGAGGCGGCGGCCGACCTCGACCGCGGCGAGGAGCGCCGCGGCCTTGGCGGGACCGAGGCCGGATCGCCGGAGCGAATGGGGGGTGGCGGTGAGCAGCCCGGCGAGCCCGCCGTTCTCGCGCAGGACGTCCATGGCCATCTGCAGGGCGGAAACGCCCACCCGGCCGGTGCGCAGCAGCACGGCGAGCAGCTCCGAGTCGGAGAGCGAGCTCCCGCCGTGCTGGAGCAGGCGCTCCCGGGGGCGCTCCCCCTGCGGCAGCTCGCGGATCATGTAATCGGTCATCCGGTCATCGGCTCCTCTCGAAGGCCGCTACCAGCGCGGGGAAGGCCTCCCCCGCCGGCGCGGCGAGGCGCAGGTCCATCAGGCGCGAGAACGGGGTGGGCTCGGGGTTGACCTCGATCAGGCAGGCCCCGGCCTGGTGCGCGAGCTCGATCAGCCCGGCCGCGGGGTAGACCGTTCCGGAGGTGCCCACCGAGATGAACAGGTCGCAGAACGTCGCCTCCTCATAGGCGCGGACGAGCGCGGCTTCAGGAAGCGCCTCGCCGAACCAGACCACGGCGGGGCGGAATCTGCCGCCACAGGAGCAGACCGGCGGCCGCTCGGAGGCCTCGGCGATCGCCTCGGCCATCTCCCGGCTCCGGCCACAGCGCTCGCAAGTGGCGCGGGTGATCGTGCCGTGCAGCTCGAGGAGATTCCGGCTGCCCGCCCGCTGGTGGAGCCCGTCGACGTTCTGAGTCACCACCAGGACCGCCGGAAAGAGGGTCTCCAGCCTGGCGATGGCAACGTGGGCGGGGTTGGGAACGGCCGCCGCGGCCTGGCCGTACCGCCAGGCGTACCAGCGCCAGACCTTCGCCGGATCGGCGCGGAACGCCTGGGGGGTTGCCAGCTCCTCGGGGCGCATGCGCTCCCAGAGGCCGCCAGCGCCCCGGAACGTGTCGAGGCCGCTCTCGCGCGACACTCCGGCGCCGGAGAACACCACCACGCGCTCCGCCAGCCGCACTCGCTCGGCGGTCGGCGGGGAAAGCTCCAACGGCTCCATCCTCCTCCTTTCCTCGCGTTGACACTGCGCGACCCATCCTGCTACAAACGCCGCCGTCATGCCCTATCTACCCAACAACTTCGGCCTTCTCGAGCCCGCGATGAGCGACTACGAGACCAGCCGCGTCGCCGTCCTCCCCGTCCCTTTCGAACGCACCACGTCGTACGGCAAGGGGACCACCTCCGGGCCGGCGGCCATTCTCCGCGCCTCCCAGGCCATGGAGCTCTACGACGAGGAGCTGGCGGCCGAGCCCTACGTGCAGGGGATCGCCACCCTGCCGCCGTTCCTTCCCGAGGCGTTCAACATGGACGAGGGCCTGGCGGAGCTCCAGGAGGCCTGCAAGGCCCACATGGAGCAGGGTAAATTCCTGGTGACCCTCGGAGGCGAGCACAGCTTAACGCAAGCTCCGGTCAAGGCGGCCCGCGAAGTCTTCGGCGAGATCGGGGTCGTGCA
>JBDSHF010000047.1:0-41064 GCA_039918595.1 Thermoanaerobaculia bacterium | reverse complement strand
GCTCCGCGATGTCGAGCAGGCTGTTCTCCCCGTCGGAGAGGTTCAGCACCCAGAGCAGGGCCAGCTCGCGGGAGCGGCCGGACTCGTCGCCGCCGATCGTCCGGTAGAGGCCCCGGCGGCCGAGCTGCGGCTCGCACTTGGGGTTGAGGTTCAGGTAGCGCCGGTTCCCTTCGATCACGTCAATGACGGCCAGATAAGTGCGGAGCGAGCCCTCGAGCGCCTCGGGCTTCACGAAATCAAGGTTGTCCGCCGAGGTGTGATACTCGGGATACCGGCCGTACGGCGTCCGGGTCAGCGAGCCCACGGCGAGGTTGAAGCCGGGAGAGCAGTACTGCCGCTCGTCGTAGCCGAAGGGGACGAACTCCTCGACTTCGAAGGACTCCCCTGAACCCTTGAGCACCGCGAGCACCGCACGATCGATCTCAGTATTTCCTCTGCGGCTCTTCTTGTAATGGAATGCCCCCGGATCGCCGAGGTTCGCCGCCACCAGGCCGTGATCGATCTTCACCTCGTTGAGGGCCAGCCAAGTGATCGAGCCGATCGTACCCGGGATGAAGAGGAATCGATACGAGTAGCGCTGCCGCGGACGGGCCTGGAGCTCACGGGCGAGCTCGGTCATCACCGCGATCCCCGACAGGTTGTCGTTGCACAGCGACGGGTGGCAGATATGGGTCGAGAGGAGCACCTCCCGCTCGGAATCGCCCGGCAGGAGGCACTCGCCGTAGGTGAGCGCGCCGTCCGCCAGGGTCGAGTCGACGAAGACCTCGTACTCCCCCTCCGCCGGCAGCTCCTCCAGAGTGCGGTGCCGCAGGCAGAACCCCCAGGTCTCCTTGTAGTAGGACGTGCGGTAGGGGATCAGGTCCGGCTGGTCCGGCAGGGTGAACAGGCGCTTCCTCAGCTCCGCCAACGGCAGCTTTTCGTGCACGGGCACGCTGTAGTTGAGGACGTGGAGGTTGCACTCCTGGAAATCGACCACCTTGCGACCGGAGGGGTCCTTAATCCAGGCGTCGCGGATGTTCCACTCCCGCGGCACCGTCCAGTCGAACACCGGCGTGCCGGTGGGGACCTCGCGGATCTCCAGGGGGATGCGCTCGCGGATCATCGCCAGCGTGCGGCGGACGCCGTCGCCGGTGATGCTGCGACAGATGGGATAGGCGTCCGCGATCAGGCGGAGCATCTCGTCTCGAACCCTCACCCCCCGGCCCCCTCTCCCGTCCCCTCCCTCCCTCCCTCACCGGGAGAGGGGGAGAAGGAAAGGGAGGAGAACGGATGGGAAGGGTCGAGCGGACGACCGGCGAGACCCGCATTCACCTCTCCCTAAACCTCGACGGCGGGGCACGGCGCATCCAGGTTCCCAACGGCTTCTTCGCCCACATGCTGACGGCGCTCGCGACCCACGCCGGGCTCGGGATCGACCTCGCGGCCGAGGGGGACACCCACGTCGACCTCCATCACACGGTCGAGGACGTGGGGATCGCCTTGGGCGAGGCGCTGGCCGGGGCGCTCGGGGACCGGCGGGGGATCGTCCGCTTCGCCCACGCCTACGCGCCGCTCGACGAGGCGCTGGCGCGCGCGGTGATCGACCTCTCCGGCCGCGGCACCTTCCATTACTCGGCGCCGCCCGAGATCGCCGGCGGCTGGGTGACGGCCGACTTCCCGCTCACCCTGGTCGCCGACTTCTTCCAGGCGTTCGCCGACCGCGGCCGGTTGACTCTCCATCTCGACATCCTCGCCGCCCGCAACGGCCATCACGCCGCCGAGGCCGCCTTCAAGGCGGCGGCGCTGGCGTTGCGGCAGGCGATCGCGCGGCGTTCGGGCTCCACGGATGTGCCGAGCACCAAGGGGACGCTCTCCGCATGAACGCCCTCGTCATCGACGCCGGCGTCGGCAACCTCGGCAACCTCGTCCGCGCCGTCGAGCGGGTGGGGGGGCGGGCCGAGATCAGCGCCGATCCCGAGCGGGTCGCCGCCGCCCGCTGCCTGCTGCTGCCGGGTGTGGGCGCCTTCGCGCCCCCCCGCGAGGCGGTGCGCGGCGGCATCGAGGCGGCGCTGCGCGAGGCGCTGGCGCGGGGGGCCTGGCTGCTCGGCATCTGCGTCGGCTTCCAGATCCTCTTCGACGAGGGGGAGGAGTTCGGCACCACCGACGGCCTCGGCCTGCTCCCCGGCCGGGTCACCCGCCTGCCGGCGACCGTGCCGGTGCCGCACATCGGCTGGAACCGGCTGCACGACGTGGCCGGCCACCCGTTGCTGGAAGGTCTGGCCGACCGCTACGTCTACTTCGTCCACAGCTACGCCCCCGAGGGGGTGCCGGACGATCTCTGTCTCGCCCGCTGCACCCACGGCCGCGCCTTCCCCGCGGTCGCCGGGCGCGAGCGGGTGATGGGCACGCAGTTCCACCCCGAGCGCAGCGGTCCGGCCGGGCTGCGGCTGCTTTCAAACTTCTTGGAGATGGCAAATGGAGCTGATCCCCGCGATTGACCTCCGCCACGGCCGGGCCGTCCGTCTCCGCCAGGGGGACGACGCCCAGGCCACGGTCTACGGCGACGATCCGGTCGCCGTGCTGGAGTCGTACGCCCGCGCCGGCGTGGCCCGGGTCCACGTCGTGGATCTCGACGCCGCGCTGGGCGAGGCGCCGCAGCGGGAGCTGATCGAGCGCATGCTGGCCGTGGGCGCCAAGATCCAGCTCGGCGGCGGCCTGCGCGACCGCGAGGCGATCGACTGGGCGCTCGGCGCCGGCTGCGACCGGGTGGTGATCGGCTCCATGGTGGCACGCGACGTCGACGGCTTCCGCGCCCTGGCGGAGGAGCGGCCCGGCTGGCTGGTCCCCGCCCTCGACGTGGCGAACGGCGAGGTGCGGATCGCCGGCTGGAAGGAGGGGGCGTCGCGCGGGCTCGGAGATCTCTGCGGCCATCTCATGGGCGTGCCCTGCCCGGCCATCCTGGTCACCGACGTCGAGCGCGACGGCATGATGACCGGACCGAACCTCGGGCTGGCCTTGCGGGTGGCGCGCACCTCCGGGCTGCCGGCGCTCCTCTCCGGCGGGGTCCACGCCCTCTGCGACCTGGAGGCGGCGCGGCGGCTCCCCGAGATCGCCGGCGCGATTGTGGGGCGGGCGCTCTACGAGGGGGCGTTCACGCTGGAGGAGGCACTGGCGGTATGCGGTTGACTGGGCCCAGCAACCTCGCGCGGCGGGTGATCCCCTGCCTCGACGTCGCCGCCGGCCGGGTGGTCAAGGGGGTGCGCTTCGAGAACCTGCGCGACCAGGGGGACCCCGCCGAGTCGGCGCTCCGCTACGCGGAGCAGGGGGCGGACGAGATCGTCTTCCTCGACATCGGCGCCGCCCCCGAGGAGCGGGACACCGACGTCGAATGGGTCCGCCGTACCGCCGAGCAGGTCTTCGTGCCGCTCACCGTGGGTGGCGGCGTGCGCAGCGAGGCGGACGCCAAACGGCTCCTGCGCTCCGGGGCCGACAAGGTCGGGATCAACTCCGCCGCCGTCGAGCGGCCGGAGCTGATCCGCGAGCTCGCCCGCCGCTTCGGCAGCCAGTGCGTGGTGCTCTCCGTGGATGCCCGCAAGCGGGAGGACGGCTGGGAGGTGGTCACCCGCGGCGGGAGAATCGCCACCGGGCTCGACGCCCTGGCCTGGATCCGCGAGGGGGTCGAGCGCGGCGCCGGGGAGATCCTGCTGACCAGCATCGACCGCGACGGCACGAAAGGGGGGTACGACCTGGCGCTGATCGAGGAGGTTTCCGCGGCCGTGCCGGTGCCGGTGATCGCCTCGGGCGGCGCGGGGGAGTCCGGGCATCTCGTCCAGGCGCTTGCCGCCGGGGCCGCCGCCGTGCTCGCCGCCTCGATCTTCCATCAGGGGACGTACACCGTGGGGGATGTGAAGCGGGAGATCGCGGCGGCGGGGTTCCCCGTGCGGGAGGAAGGGGAATGAAGATCGAGGAGCTCCGCTTCGACGACCGCGGCCTGATCCCCGTCGTCGTCCAGGACGTCGGCAGCGGCGCGGTGCTGATGCTCGCGTACGCCGACCGCGAGGCGGTCGAGAAGACCCTCGCCACGGGGCAGGCGCACTTCTGGAGCCGCTCCCGGCAGGCGCTCTGGAAGAAGGGGGAGACCTCCGGCAACACCCTCCAGGTGGTGGAGGTGACCGCCGACTGCGACGGCGATGCCCTGCTGGTGCGCGCGCGGCCGGCGGGGCCGACCTGCCACCGTGGCACGCGGAGCTGCTTCGAGCCCAATGCCGCCCGGCTGGAGCTCGGATGGCTGGCGGCGGTGCTCGAATCCCGGCGCGATGCCGATCCGGAGACCAGCTACACCGCGCGGCTGCTCGCCCGCGGTATCGAGCGGATCGCCCAGAAGGTGGGGGAGGAGGGGGTGGAGACCGCGATCGCGGCGGTTTCCGCCGTCCTCCGGGGGCCGGGTGAAGAAGGCGAACGTCGCCAGGCGTTGGTCGGAGAGGGGGCGGACCTCCTCTATCACCTGCTGGTTCTGCTGCAGGCGAGCGGGGTCGATCCTGGGGAAATCACGGAAGAGTTGATTCGGCGACACGGTTTTGCCTCTTCGGGACACTCCTAATGCGTAGCTCGATTCATTGCTGTCTTTTCTTTTTGTTTTGGAGGTCATCCCATGTCTGAGGGGGGGTCGCGCCGGCCGCGCCGGGCTGTGCCGCACGTTCGTGAATTTCTTGCCGACAGTCTGACGCCGCTGGCGGTCTACCGGCGTCTCACCGCGATTTCGCCGTACCGTTTCCTGTTCGAGAGCGTGGCCGGCGGCGAGCGGGTCTCCCGCTTCAGCTTCCTGGGCGCCGCGCCGCGGGAGATCTACCGCCTCTACCCCGACCGCCTGGAGGTCGAGCGCAAGGGGCAGACCGAGCAACTTCCCGGCGAGCCGCTGGCGGCGCTGCACGCGGTCCTCCAGGGGGTGCACAGCGAGCCCGGGCCGATCCCGTTCACCGGTGGCTTCGTCGGCTACTTCGGCTACGACCTGATCCGCCTCGTCGAGCGCCTGCCCAACCGCCCCGTCGATCCGTTCGACCTCCCCGTCGCCCTGCTCGCCCGCTTCGACACCCTGGTGGTCTTCGACCACGCGCACCAGCGGGTGCTGGCGATCGCCAACGAGATCGAGGGGGAGGTGAGCGTCGAGGAGGCGGAAAAGGAGCTGGCGCGGCTGTCGGGTGTGATCACCGAGGAGTCGGGAGGCGGCGGCGTCGCCATGCCGGGGCAGTCCCCCGGACCGGCCGCCACCGACCTGCCGAGCCTCGACGGCACGAGCTTCCGCCGCGCCGTGCAGAAGGCCAAGGAGCACATCGCCGCCGGCGACATCTTCCAGGTCGTGCTGGCGCGCCGCTGGCGGGTGCCGCGGCGGATCGAGCCGCTCGCCCTCTACCGCGCGCTGCGGATGGTCAATCCGAGCCCCTACATGGTGCTGCTCGAATCCCCGGACGTGTCGCTGGTCGGCGCGTCCCCCGAGATGCTGGTGCGCAAGCAGGGGCGGCACATCGAGACCCGCCCGATCGCCGGCACCCGGCCGCGCGGCGTGGACGCCGAGGGGGACAAGCGGCTGGGCGAGGACCTGCTGGCCGATCCCAAGGAGCGCGCCGAGCACGTGATGCTGGTCGACCTCGGCCGCAACGACCTCGGCCGGGTGGCGGTGCCGGGCAGCGTGCGGGTGCCGACCTTCATGGAGATCGAGCACTACAGCCACGTCATGCACCTGGTCTCCAGCGTCGAGGCCGAGCTGGCGACCGGCAAGGACGCGCTCGACGCCCTGCTCGCCTGCTTCCCGGCCGGCACTGTCTCGGGGGCGCCGAAGATCCGGGCGATGGAGATCATCGACTCCCTCGAGCCGATGGCGCGCGGGCCGTACGCCGGCGCCGTCGGCTACCTCTCCTTCTCGGGGGACCTCGACACCTGCATCGCCATCCGTACCCTGGTGGTCCGCGCTGGGGAGACCTCGGTCACCGCCGGCGCCGGCATCGTCGCCGATTCCGATCCGGCGGCCGAGGAGGCTGAGACCCGAAACAAGGCGGCGGCGCTGCTCACCGCGGTGGCCCTCGCCGAAGAGCTGGAGAGACGGTCATGATCCTGATGATCGACAACTACGACTCGTTCACCTACAACCTCGTGCAGGTGCTCGCCGGCGCCGGCGCCGAGGTCGAGGTGGTGCGCAACGACGCCGAGAGCGTCAAGAAGCTGCTGGCGCGCGGTCCCGAGGGGATCGTGCTCTCGCCCGGCCCGGGCCGCCCCGAGGACGCCGGGGTCTGCCTGGAGCTGCTCCGCGAGCGCCCGCGGGTGCCGCTGCTCGGCGTCTGCCTCGGCCATCAGGCGCTCGGGGTGGCGTTCGGCGCCACGGTGGACCGCGCGCCGCGGCTGATGCACGGCAAGACCTCCCCCGTCCGCCACGAGGATCTCGGGATCTTCGCCGGCCTGCCCAACCCGTTCGAGGCCACCCGCTACCACAGCCTCGAGGTCAAGGAGGGGACCCTGCCCGCGGAGCTCGAGCCGCTCGCCTGGGCGGACGACGGCACGCTGATGGGGATGCGCCACCGCGAGCTCCCCTACTGGGGCGTGCAGTTCCATCCCGAGTCGGTGCTGACCGGCGCCGGCGCCCATCTTTTAGGAAATTTCCTTGATCTATGCCAGCGGGCGAGCGCGGAGGGCGCCGATGCCGCTTGAGATCCGCGCGGCGCTGAGCCGCCTGACGGCCGGCGAGAGCCTCTCCCGCGAGGAGACCGAGGACCTCTTCGGCCAGATCATGGACGGCATGGTGACCGAGACCTTCAAGGCGGCGCTGCTGATCGCCCTGCGGATGAAGGGGGAGGCGGTCGCCGAGATCTCGGGCGCCGCCGCCGCCATGCGCCGGCGGGCGATCGCCATCCCGCACCAGCGGCAGGGGCTGGTCGACACCTGCGGCACCGGCGGCGACGGCCGCGGCACGTTCAACATCTCGACCGCCGCGGCGCTGGTGGCGGCGGCGGCCGGGGTGGCGGTGGCCAAGCACGGCAACCGCTCGGTCTCCAGCCGCTCCGGCAGCGCCGACGTGCTGGCCGCCCTGGGGGTGAAGATCGAGGTCTCCCCCGAGACCGCCGGCCGCACGCTCGACACGGTGGGCATCGCCTTCCTCTTCGCCCCCCTGCTGCACCCTGCCATGCGCGAGGTGATGCCGGTGCGCCGGGAGCTGGGGTTGCGCACGATCTTCAACGTCCTCGGGCCGCTGACCAACCCGGCGGGGGCGCGCCGGCAGGTGATGGGGGTCTACACCGAGGCCTTGGTCGAGCCGATCGGCCACGTGCTGCGCGACCTCGGGGCCGAGCACGCCCTGGTGGTCCATGGCGACGGGCTCGACGAGATCACCACCACCGGCCGCACCCGCGTCGCCGAGGTGCGCGGCGGCGAGGTGCGAATGCTCGACGTCGAGCCGGAGGATTTCGGCCTCCGCCGCGCCCGCCTGGAGGAGCTGGCGGGGGGCTCCCCCGAGGAGAACGCCGCCGCCGTGCGCCGCGTCTTCGGCGGCGAGACCGGAGCGCTGGCGGACGTGACCGCGCTCAACGCCGGGGCCGCCCTCTACGTCGGCGGCCTCGCCGCCGATCTCCACGAGGGGGTCAGGATCGCCCAGGCCACCCTCGCCTCCGGCGCCGCCGAGCGGAAGCTGGAAGAGCTCAGGAGCTTCGAGGCATGAGCGCCCCCGACATCCTGCTGCGGATCACCGAGCGCCGCCGGCAGCGGATCGCCGAGGTGGGCGGCGCCGACCCCTCCGATTGGGCAGAGGGGGAGCCGCGCACGCCTTCGAACAACGCCTTCCTCGGGCATTTGAAGGCACGGCGGCGCGATCCGGCGATCATCGCCGAGGTCAAGATGGGCTCCCCCCGGCTCGGCTCGCTGCACGGCCGGGTGGATCCGATCGCCCAGGCCCGCCTCTACGCCGAGAACGGCGCGGCGGCGCTGTCGGTGGTCGTCGAGCCCGACTTCTTCCACGGCGGCTACGACCTGCTCGCCGCCTGCCGCGCGGCCTCGGGGCTGCCGGCGATCGCCAAGGACTTCATCGTCGATCCGGTCCAGCTCACCTGGGCGCGGGACGCCGGGGCCGACGCCATCCTGCTGATCGCCGCCCTCTACGAGCCGGAAGAGATGGCGCGTTACGCCCGCCTCGCCCGCGGCCTCGGGCTGGTGCCGCTGGTCGAGACCCACGACGCCGAAGACATCGCCAAGCTCGGCGGCGAGCCGTGGGAGATGGTCGGCATCAACAACCGGAACCTGCGCACCTTCGACGTCGATCTGGAGAACTCCATCGCGCTGCTGGCCGGCCTGCCGCCCGAGGCGGTCAAGGTGGCCGAGAGCGGCATCCGCGACGCCCTCGACGTCGCCCTGCTCTCCGAGAGCGGCTTCGACGCCTTCCTGATCGGCGAGACCCTGCTGCTCGCCACCGACCCGGCAGCGAAGCTCCAGGAGCTGCTGATCGGAGCGGAGGCCTGATGGCGGTCAAAGTGAAGGTCTGCGGCGTCACCGATCCGGCCAACGCGCTGGCGGCGGTTGAAATTGGAGCCGACTACCTGGGGTTAAACTTTTATAAGGGCAGCCCGCGCTACGTCAGCGTTGAGCGGGCCCGGGAGATCGCCGGAGCCGTGGGCGGCCGGGTGCCGCTGGTGGGCGTGTTCGTCAACGCGCCGGCCGCCGCGATCGCCGAGACCGTGGAGCGCGCCGGTCTCGACCTCGTCCAGCTCAGCGGCGACGAGGGGCCGGAGATGGTAGGCCCGTTCGCGGCGCGGACGATCAAGGCCTTCCGCACCGGCGGACTGCCCGGCGGCGCGGAGCTGGCGGCCTGGAGCGCGGTCTGGGGGGTGCTGATCGACGCCCCGCATCGCGCCCTCTACGGCGGCACCGGCGAGGAATGGAATTACCGGGCCGTCGGCGCCGCCGATCTGGCGGGCCAGTTGGCCGGCCAATGCCTCTTCCTGGCCGGCGGCATCGGCCCGGACAACGCGCGGCGCGCGGTCGAGGCCGCCCGCCCCTATGCGATCGATGTCTGCTCGCGGGTGGAGTCCGCCCCCGGGATCAAGGATCTGGAGCTGCTGCGGCGGCTCTTTCAGGAGGTGAGAGATGGCGAGACCCCGAACCCTTCCTGACCAGGAGGGCTACTTCGGCCGCTACGGCGGCCGCTACGTTCCCGAGACGCTGATGGCGCCGCTGGCGGAGCTGACCCGCGCCTACGACCGGGCGCGGCGCTCAAGGGCCTTCCGCCGCGAGCTGACCGGACTGCTCAACGACTTCGCCGGCCGGCCGACGCCGCTCTATTTCGCCGAGCGCCTGTCGGAGGAGCTGGGCGGCGCCCGCATCTTCCTCAAGCGCGAGGATCTGCTCCACACCGGCGCGCACAAGATCAACAACGCCGTCGGCCAGTGCCTGCTCACCCGCCTGATGGACAAGGAGCGGGTGGTCGCCGAGACCGGCGCCGGCCAGCACGGCGTGGCCACTGCCACCGCGGCGGCGGCGCTCGGCCTCTCCTGCATCGTCTATATGGGCAGTGAGGACATGCGCCGCCAGCGGCTCAACGTCGATCGCATGCGCCTGCTCGGCGCCGAGGTGGTCCCCGTCGATTCCGGCAGCCGCACCCTCAAGGACGCCATCAACGAGGCGATGCGCGACTGGGTCACCAATGTCCGCACCACCCACTACGTGCTCGGCTCGGTGCTCGGTCCCGACCCGTTTCCGCGCATGGTGCGCGACTTCCACCGGGTGATCGGCGACGAGGCTCGCCTCCAGCTCAAGCGCCAGACGGGGAGCGAGGTCCCGGACCTCGCCATCGCCTGCGTCGGCGGCGGCAGCAACGCGATCGGCCTGTTCACCGCCTTCCTGGAAGACCGCCGGGTGCGCCTGATCGGCGTCGAGGCCGGCGGCCGCAGCGGCAGGACGGGGGAGCACGCGGCGCGGTTCGCCGGCGGCGCCCTCGGCGTGCTCCACGGCACGCGCACCTTCGTGCTCCAGGACGAGGAGGGGCAGATCGCCCCCACGCATTCGGTCTCGGCCGGGCTCGACTACCCGGCGATCGGCCCGGAGCACGTCTGGCTGCACGACGAGGGGCGGGTGGAGTACACCTCGGCCACCGACGACGAGGCGATCGCCGCTTTTCACCGGCTCGGCCGCACCGAGGGGATCCTGCCCGCGCTCGAGAGTGCGCATGCGCTGGCGGAGACCCTCAAGCGCGCGCCGCGCCTGTCGCGCAAGCGGGTCATCCTCGTCAACCTCTCGGGGCGCGGGGACAAGGACGTCGAATCCGTGCTCGCATGGGACCGCGAGCACGCTACGGATGGCAACGTGGAGTCCTTTGCGGAGGCTGCCGCCGCCCGGCGGCGAGGAGAGACGGCATGAGCGCGATCGACGAGGTCTTTTTCAACTGTGCCCACGAGAACCGGGGCGCTTTCATCCCCTTCCTGATGGCGGGCGATCCGGATCTGAACGCCACCGCCGAGTATCTCGACGCGCTCGCCGCCGGCGGCGCCGACATCATCGAGCTCGGCGTGCCGTTCAGCGATCCGATCGCCGACGGGCCGATCAACCAGCGGGCTGCCGCGCGGGCGCTCGCCGCCGGCACCAAGATGTCGGGCATCCTGCAACTGGTGGCCCGGCACCGCGACAAGCTCGGCGTGCCGATCGTCCTCTTCACCTACTTCAACCCGATCCACGCCCGCGGCGTCGAGCGTTTCGCCGAGCAGGCGGCCGCCTCCGGCGTCGACGGCGTGCTCTGCGTCGACCTGCCGCCGGAGGAGGGGGAGCGGGAGTTCATCCCGGCGCTGCGCGAGCAG
The DNA here is from genome assembly GCA_039918595.1 of Thermoanaerobaculia bacterium. GTDB lineage: Bacteria > Acidobacteriota > Thermoanaerobaculia > Multivoradales > UBA5704 > DATARR01. Next base: position 30,262 of record JBDSHF010000047.1, on the reverse strand, counting down.
GGGGTGGACACCATCTTCCTGCTCGCCCCCACCAGCACCCGCGACCGGGTGACCAAGGTGGCCGAGGCCTCGACCGGCTTCGTCTACTACGTCTCGCGCACCGGGGTCACCGGCGAGCGCTCCGCCCTGGCGACCGACCTCTCGCGCGACGTCAAGCGCCTGCGCAAGCGGCTCGACCAGCCGCTCGCCGTGGGCTTCGGCATCTCGACTCCGCAGCAGGTCGCGGCGGTGGGCGACGTCGCCGACGGCGTGGTGGTGGGCAGCGCGCTGGTACGGCTGATCGAGGAGCAGGGGAGCGAGTCCGGCTTTCCGCGCACCCTCGAGGAGCGGGTCCGCGAGCTCGCGGCTCCTCTGCGCCAGCGCGCCGAGAGGCGGCGGGCTTGAGCGAGCGCGCCGAAGAGCGGGAGATCGCGGCCCTCGTCCACGGCCGCTACCTCCTCGAAGCCCCGCCGGAGCCGGCGGGGTGCCCGCTGGTAGTGGGGTTTCACGGCTACGGCGAGAACGCCGAGAAGCATCTGGAGGAGCTGCGCCGCCTGCCCGGCTCCTCCCGCTGGGCCCTGTGCGCCGTGCAGGCCCTCCACCCCTTCTACAACCGGACGGGGGCCGTCATCGCGAGCTGGATGACCCGCCAGCAGCGCGAGCGGGCGATCCTCGACAACCTGCTCTACGTCACGAGCGTGGTCGCGGCGGTGAAACGCGAGCTCCCGGTCTCCGAGCGGCTCGTCTTCCTCGGCTTCTCGCAGGGGGCCGCCATGGCCTACCGCGCCGCCGCCGGCTCCGGCCACGCCTGCCGGGGGGTGATCGTGCTCGGCGGCGACCTTCCGCCGGAGCTCGAGAGCCGCGATCTCGGCCACTTCCCGCCCGTCCTGCTGGGGCGCGGCACCAGCGAGGAGTGGTACGACGCCGCCAAGATGGAGCACGACGTCGAGCTCCTGCGCGGCAAGGGGATCGACGTCCGCCCCTGCATCTTCGAGGGTGGGCACGAGTGGACGAACGAGTTCCGCGCCGCCGCCGGGCGGTTCCTGGACGAGGTCTTCCAGCAGGCGTCGTAGGCATCCTGGGAGCCCCGGCGAGGGAAATTCTTACAGGGGAAGCAGGGGGGAGGAGGCAAACAAAAAGGGCGCCCGACTCGCGAGCGCCCCTCTAGATCCAATCTGCGGCCGCGACTACTTGCCAGCCGGCGGCTGGGTGGTGTCGGAACCCATCGGCGAGGACGTGGTCATGTCGGTACCCATGCCCATGCCCATGCCGGTGTCCGTGGACATCGTGCCCATGCCGGTGTCGGTGGTGGTAGCCATCGAGCTCGTGGAGGTCTCGGTGCTCATCGACGTGGAGGTCGTGGTGTCGGTCGTGGTCGCGGGGGTCTCCTCGTCGGTCTCTTCCTTCTTGCAGCCGGCGAACGGAACCAGAAGGATAGCGACCAGACAGAGAAGCGAAAGGCGAACGGACAGCTTCTTCATTTTGTTTTCTCCCTTGTTAAATGGAACTGATGTAAGACGAGGAGGGCTTACGGCCTACCCGTTATCTCCCACCTTGATCAGGTTTCGTACTCTCTTCACTCCGTCGGTGTCACGGGCGTACTGCTCGGCCTTCCTGCGGGTGTCCTCTTTCTTGACGGTTCCCTGCAGGACCACCTCGCCCGAGTTTGAATCGACGTCGATGTTGAACGGATTGATATCTCCGTCAGCGGCCAGCTTCGCCTTGATCTTGGCGACGATGGCGGTGTCGTCAACCTGCGTACCCGCCGACTTGGTCGAGCTGCAGGCGCTCAGCGCCAGGGCCATGACCAGCGCCAGACAGATAACCTGCGCGCGTACCATCCAAGAGTTACGGTTCATTGCGTCCTCCTCCTCACTGTTGACTTGGTTTGACTTGTCGTCTCGTTCGAGACTGTGGCTTCAGGTTCTCACCCGCAGAGTTGCTCTGAAGCAGAATTTATGCCACAGCCTCCCTCGTCCGAGTCATCGGTGAGTCATCGAACGGCGTCGGAGTATACAACCTCACGAGGGGCTCCTCAAGGGGCGAGGGACCCAAAGCCGTTCCCAAGGTGTCGAACCGTACCACTCCCCGGCCGCCGTCACTCTACGCGGTAGGTATTGAGGCGATTGTACAACGTCTTGAGGCTGACTCCCAGGATGTCGGCTGTCTTGCGCTTGTTTCCCGCGTAGGCGTCGAGGGTGGCCATGATCAGGCGGCGCTCCACGTCCTCGATCGAGGAGCCGACCTGGAAGTTCAGGCTGCGGATCGAGCCGGAGTCCCCCCCCACCTCCCGCGGCAGGCAGCGCGGGGTGATCTCATGGTCGGCCATGATGAACGCCCGGTGCACCACGTTCTTGAGCTCGCGCACGCTGCCGGGCCAGGAGTGGGTGCGCAGCCGGTCGAGCGAGTCCTCGGTCCAGACCTTGCTGGTCCCCTGCCGCTCGTTGAGCTGGCCGAGGAAGTAGTCGGCGAGGAGCTGGATATCCTCGCCGCGCTCGCGCAACGGCGGCATGTGCACCGGGAAGACCTGCAGGCGGTAGAGCAGATCCTCGCGCAGCTTGCCCTCCTGTACCGCCTTGAGCGGATCGCGGTTGGTGGCGGCGATCACTCGCACGTCGACGTCGACGGCCTGGTCGCCGCCGATGCGGACCACGGCTCCGGTCTCGAGCACGCGCAGGAGCTTGACCTGCAGCTCGATCGGCATCTCGGTGATCTCGTCGAGGAAGAGCGTGCCGGTGTGGGCGCGCTCGAAGTACCCCTTGTGCCGCCGCTGGGCGCCGGTGAAGCTCCCCCGCTCGTGGCCGAACAGCTCGCTCTCGATCAGCGTCGGAGAGATCGCGCCGCAGTTGAGCGGCAGGAAGGGGGCCTTGGCCCGCCGCGACAGCAGGTGCAGCGTCTGGGCGGCCAGATCCTTACCGGTGCCGCTCTCGCCGATCAGGAAGACCGAGGCGTCGGTCGGCGCCACCCGGTTGAGCATCTCGTAGAGGGCCTGCATCGGCGGCGAGGCACCCAGCAGCAGGCCCAGGCGGCCCACCTCCTGCGTCTCGGTGACCGACGAGGAGGGGGTCTGCGCGGAGGGCTGAATGCTCGCCACGTTGGCGAGGATGCTCTTCAGCCGCCCGATGTCGAGCGGCTTGGTCAGGTAGTCGCTGGCGCCGAGACGCAGCGCCTGGACCGCGCTCTCGACATCGGCGTGGCCGGTCATCAACACCACTTCGGTCGAAGCTCCGAGCTCGAGGTCCTTGAGCAGCTCGATGCCGCTGCCGTCCGGGAGGTAGAGGTCGACGAGCGCCACGTCCGGGGTCCGGTGACTGACCAGCGAGCGGGCATCCCGCAGAGTGCAGGCGGTATTGGTGGTGAAACCCTGCCCCTCGATCAGCTCGGCGAGAGCTGAGAGAAAATTTGGGTCGTCATCGACCGCGAGCGCGTGTGGCATGGTCACCTCACTCCTTTGTTCCCGTTACTCGGGTTCTCTGAGATCGGCAATTCTACCTCATATACCCGAGAGCCCCCGGTCATTCTTTCCCCTTCCGGGCCAATGGCCCGTGCTTCGCCGCTGTAACCGGCAAGAATTGCCCGTGCCACCCAGAGCTGGGCCAGCGCGCCGTCCGCCGAAAATCTGAGGTCGAACCCGGGCGAGGGCGGTTCCGGCTGCGCCGCGTCCGCCTCCACCGGGCTGTCCGCGCCCCGGACGCCGTACAGGCGCAGCCGGGCCCGGCCGTCCTGGCGCTCCAGCAGCACGTGGAGCGCCCCCTGCCTGGGCACGCCGGTCAGGGCGGCGAGCGCGAGGTGCAGGAGCGCCTGCCGCAGCAGATAGCGGTTGGCGTCCACCGGCACCGGCTCGGCCGGCAGCTCGGACTCCACCCGCGCCTGCTGCTTGCGGGCGGGAGCCACCAGCAGCGTCGCCAGCTCCTCGGCCAGCTCGCGCAGGTCGAGGGTCTCGTCGCGGTCACCGCGCGGTGAGATGTAGGCCAGGAAGTTCTCCATCCCGCGATGCAATCGCGAGAGCTCCTCCTTGAGCACGTTGACGTAGCGCAGCAGCTTGTCCTTGTTGGCCGGGTCGGTGGCCCGGCCGGAGGCCAGCATCTCCTTGAGGATCTCGATGTTGAAGACCATCGCGTTGATGGGCGCCCGCAGGTCGTGGGCCACCGCCGGCGAGATCTGCGACACCGACCGCATCTGCGAGGTCAGCCGGAGATCGCTCTCCAGCCCGGTCAGCGTCTCCAGGCTGTGCACCAGCAGCACGCCGCCGCTCTCGGGCTCGCGGCGCAGATCGAACAGCAGGCGGCGCGAGCCCTCGGCCGCGTCATTTTCTTCCACGGCATCCACGGCGAGGTCGATCACGGCGCGCTGCTCCTGGCCGCCGCCGGCGCCGTTCCAGCTCAGGCCGGCGCCTTCCAGGCGCCCCTTGAGCCGCTCCCACAGGCGCTCCATCTCGAAGCCGTCGGCGCAGCCGAGCAGCTCGAGCGCCCGGGTGTCGGCGAAGCGCACGCCCCCCCGCGGGTCCAGGGTCATGACGCCGGGGCCGAGCAGCCCCGCGAGGTCGTTGCGCGGTGCGCCGGACTGCGGGCTTTTCAGCGAGTTCTCGGGGGCATCCATGTCTCGTTCTCCATCAGGCGTCGCGACCGGGGGCGTCGGCGCGGCGGACATTTATAGAAGGTCGGCGCGCCACGCGCAAGCGAGCGGCGGACATTTCCCCCGCATGGGAGGGAAAATTGTTGTTCATTGGATTCCGAAATGTAGTTTCGCGGCACTTTCTCTCGGACGCTCGGCGGTCGCCGCGGCGAGGCAGGATTCGGCCCACCAGAAGACGTCATGGGCCCGTACCTCCTCGCGCAGCCGCCGCATGCGGGCCCGGCGCTCGCGGTCCTTCATCTTCAGGGCCCGGCGCAACGTGCGCGCGACGGCCTGGGTGTCGAAGGGGTTGACCATCAGCGCACCCGCGGCGAGTTGCGGCGCCGCGCCGGCGAATTCGGAGAGCACCAGCGCGCCGCGCGGGTTCGCGGCGCAGTACTCCTTGGCCATCAGATGCATGCCGGCCTTGAGCGGCGTCACCAGGGCCACGTCCGCGGCCCGGAAATACGCGAGCAGCTCGCCAGCCTCCGGCTCGTGGTGGTGATAGTGCACCGGCACCCAGCCGGGACGGCCGAACGAGCCGTTGATCTCCCCGACCAGGCGCTCGATCTCCCCGCGCAGCGCCGTATGCCGGGGCAGGCTCTCCCGGCTGGGGATCGCGAACTGCACCAGGGTGGCGCGCTCCTGGAGATCGGGATAGAGGGCAAGCGCCTGCGCGAAGGCGCGGAGCTTCTCGGGGATGCCATGAGCGCGGTCGATGCGGTCCACGCCCACGATGAGCTGGCCGCCGCGCAACGGCTCACGCAGAGCCGCCGCCTGCGCCTCCACCTCCGGCCGCGCCGCCCGTTCCTCGATCTCCCGGGCGTCGATTCCAACCGGGAAAGTGCCGGCCCGCAGGTCGAAAGGGACCCTCTGCCAGGAGCCCCGCAGCGACCAGAGGCCGCCGCCGGTCCGCTCCGCCGCCGTCGCCGGCGCCAGCCGCCGCACGCAGGCCAGGAAACACTCCAGATCGCGCTCGGTCTGGAAGCCGATCTGGTCGAAGGCGAGCAGCCCGCTCAACATCTGCTCCCGCCAGGGGAGCTGCAGGAAGAAGTCGGGGGAGGGGAACGGCAAGTGGAGGAAGAAGGCCTTGTGGCAGGCGGCTCCCAGGCGCCGCAGCTCGAGGGCGAGGTTCATCAGCAGATGATCGTGCACCCACACGAGGTCGGTGCCGGAGGCGCCGCGCGCCAGCGTCCTGGCGGTGACGCGTGCGAACTTCCGGTTCACCTTCAGGAAGGCCTGCCAGTGGGCCGGCTGGAAATCGCAATCTCCCGCCAGATCGTGGAACAGCGGCCAGATCACCTCGCCCGAGAAGCCGCCGTAGCCGTGCAGTTTCTCCTGGGCGGTGAGCATGACCGGGCGCAGCGAGAAGCCCCCCTCGTGAATGGCGCCCGCCAGCACCCTGCGCAGCCCCGGCGTCTCCTCCTGGGCCACCCCCGGCCAGCCAATCCAGACCCCGCGCCGGGCCCGCAGCACGGTGGTCAGGGCCGAGATCAACCCCCCGCTGGCCGGCGACACGCGCCACCCTCGGCCCCCCTCACGGGTGAGCCGGATGGGCAGGCGATCGGAGACGACGAGGCAACGGCCCGGCTGCCGGCTCGCGGGCGGCTGCGGGCCGGAGAAGCGGGGCTCGGGATCCGGGGAAGGAACCGAGGAAATCGACACGGTGGTACTCATCAGCTCTACGAAGTTTCGTTTGGAGGGTCAAGCGGGTACCGCCTAACGCGCTTAGCGCCTAACGCACTCAACATCAAATTGCAGTTTGTGTGCCACGGCTGTCGACTCCCGGATCTCGGCACGGCCGATGCAAGAGACGACGCCGATTCCGTGAGGCGTGACGGCAAAGAGGAGCCGGTCCGCCTCTGCCTGGGGTGTCCTCCGGGTAAGAGTTGCAACGGAGTGCCGGAAGCCCGGCAAAGGTGACCCAATGCCTACCGCCATTGCCATCGATGAGAGCGAGAAGCTCGATACCGGCCTGACCATCGCCGTTTTCGTCGACCCTCTGGAGAGCGCCAAGGCCGCGGGCCTGCGCTACGTCACGGACGACGAGCCCGGAATCCGCCGCCAGAAGCGCGGCAAGGGATTCACCTTCCTCGATCCCCAGGGTAAGACGGTCAAGGACGAGAAGACCTTGGAGCGGATCCAGAAGCTGGCCATCCCGCCCGCCTGGACCGACGTCTGGATCTGCCCCCGCCCGAACGGCCATCTGCAGGCGACCGGACGCGACGCCCGGGGGCGCAAGCAGTACCGCTACCACGCCAACTGGCGGGAGGTCCGCGACGAGACCAAGTTCGGCCGCATGATCGCCTTCGGCGACTCGCTGCCGAAGATCCGCGAGCGCATCGACCGCGACATGTCGCAGCGCGGCCTGGGGCGCGAGAAGGTGCTGGCGACCGTCGTCAAGCTCCTGGAGACGACGCTGATCCGCGTCGGCAACAAGGAGTACGTCAAGCAGAACAACTCCTTTGGCCTGACCACCCTGCGCGACCAGCACGTCGACGTCGACGGCGCCACCCTGCGCTTCGAGTTCCGCGGCAAGAGCGGCAAGGAGCACTCGGTGGAGGTCCAGGACCGCCGCCTGGCGCGCATCGTCAAGCAGTGCCGCGACGTGCCGGGGCAGAAGCTTTTTCAATATCTGGATGGAAACGGCGAGCGCCAGAGCGTCAGCTCCGAGGACGTCAACGCCTATCTGCGCGAGACCACCGGCGAGGATTTCTCGGCCAAGGATTTCCGCACCTGGGGGGGGACCGTCCTCGCCCTCTCGGCCCTGCTCGAGGTCGGCGCCTGCGAGAGCGAGCGGGAGGCCAACAAGGCGGTGGTCGAGGCGATCAAGCACGTCTCCGGCCAGCTCGGCAACCGGCCGGCCATCTGCCGCAAGTACTACGTCCACCCGGTGGTGATCCAGAGCTTCCTCGAGGGGACCCTGCGCGACACCCTGGAGGACGCCGTCGAGGATTCGCCAGAGGACGAGTCCAACGGCCTGCGCCGGTTGGAGGGGCAAGTGCTGCGGCTGCTGAAGGGGCGCGCCGAGGCGTAGGGACGCCCTGAAAACGGCAAGGGCGGGGACCTGTCCCCGCCCTCATTGCCGCGACCTGCCGTTCGTCCTCAACAGACCATTTCTTCCTGGAAGATGAACGTCAGGTTCTCTTCCTCGAAGCGGTCGAAGAATTCCGCCCAGGTGATCTCCTGCAAGGGCTCCCCGCTGTCGTAATCGGGGAAGTCGATCCGCAGCCCCCCCGCGGGGACCTCTTCATTGTTGTGGGAGTCCACGACCGCCGCCGGGCGCCCACCGCGCTCTTCGGCCCAACGGCGGATTTCCTCGTGATCGGTGGTGGTCCTGTTTTCCGGCATGGTTTTCACCCCTTCCTTTGGATTGGCTGCTACCCGTTGACGACTTCACCTCCGTTGGGGTGTAGCACTTGGCCCGTTCCTCTACGACGGAGCGTCCGAAGCTGAGAACACAGAATAGAGGCCTCTTCTTCCTCCCGGGGACGGCGAGCGCTCCCGCGGAGGGGAGCGCTCGCGACCCCTGCGCCGGACCGCTGTTCAGCGGACCTGCGCTTCCTGGTTGATATGGCTTTCGGCGAGCTCGGTCAGGCGCTCGTCGGTCTCCTCCTCCTCCTGGAGCGTGCGCTCGAGGAGCGTGACGTGATCATCCTTGTCGAGCATCTCGGCATAGGTGCGCACCGTGCCGTAGCCGGCGATCTCGTAGTGCTCCACCCGCTGCGCGCAGGCGATCAGGCCGGCGTCGATCACCGACGGCTCGCCGCTCATCTTGGCCATCTCCGCGCCCTCCTTGAGCAGGCCCTTCATCCCCTCGCAGGTATGTCCCTTCGGGCTCTCCTGGAGGTTCTGGAAGATCTTCTCGAGGCGGCGGACGTGCTCCTCGGTCTGCCGCAGATGATCGGTGAACGCCTTGCGCAGGTCGGGGGAGCTGGACGCCTCGGCCAGCTTCGGCAGCGCGTCGATGATCTGCGTTTCGGCGGAGTAGAGGTCTTTGAGCTGTTCGAGGTAAAGATCCTTGAGGGATTCGAGCTTCATCGTGAGTTCCTCCTGTTGCTGATCCTGGTTGTAGTCCGGAGCCCGTTGTTGCAAGCCCCGGTGGAGCTCATGCGGCAGGAGGCAACCGCAAGATCCGTGCCGATGCTTTTTCTCCAAGAATCGATCACTCGCTACTGGAGCGGATAGGCCCGCACTTGATCAGTGCGACCAAGAAGAAGCCGCCGAGGATGTTGCCGAGCCTCGTTCCCCACCTAAGAGGAGTGAGGGCTCGGCAGCGCCGGCCCCTCGAGCTTGAAATGCGGGTTCTCGATGACCCCGAAGACATTGCCGAAGGGATCGAGCACCGCCGCCACCCGGATGCCGCCGCCGACGTCGGTCACCGCGGCGTGCTCGCGGCCGCCGAGCTCGCGGAGACGGGCGAGGGCCGCGTCGGCGTCCTCGACACCCCAGTAGACGCCGACGCCGCCCGGGCCGGGTGTCCCTCCGGAGGTGTCGGGATCGAGACCCAGCTCGAAGCCGCCGACGTTGAAGCCGACGTAGAACGGCTCGTCGAAGTACGGGTCGAGGCCGAGGACGGCGCGGTACCACTCCTTCGCCTTGTCGAGATCGGTCACCCGGTAGAGCGCGGTGCGCAGGCCGAGGATGGGTTGGTTGTCCATGAGATCTTCCTCCGATGCCGAACTTATGAACCGAACCAGAAAATTCTTGAGCGTAGCCAATCTGTAAAGGCGGCACGTTCCAATTCACCGGCAGCGAGGCGGAGAATGATCTCCTCCTGTTCGTCGACGGGAGCCTGGATCTCGTATCCGTTCAGAACCAGAAAAGCGTCCATGACCGCATGTCCGATCCGCTTGTTGCCGTCTACAAAGGGGTGATTCCTGATCAGGGAGAAGCCGAGAGACGCGGCCTTGTCGACGAGCGAGGGATAGAGGTCTTCCCCTCCGAAGGTCATCCGTGGCTGTGCGAGAGCCGATTCCAGACCGTTCGGATCGCGTAACCCTGATATACCCCCGGACTGTTGAATCACCATCCGATGCAACTCCAGCACCTCTTCCAGGCTGAGGTAGCGCACCAGGAGTTAAGCGAGTCGCCGGTAGAGCTCTGCGTTTTTCTTGAGAACGTAGGAGGCGGCTTCAGAGAAGCTGGTCTGGGAATGGGAGAGCCATTCCTCGACGCTGACACGGAGGAACTCTTCCGGCTGAATCCCCGCCTTGACGGCGAGCTCCGTCAAGCGACGGGCGCTTTCGGGCGAGACGGCAAGACGGAAGGTGGTGGTGGATTCGGAGCCCATAGTAGTAATGAGTATACCCGAGGAGCATGGGTGCTACACCCAAGGGCGGGGACTTGTCCCTGATAGCCCCCAGTCCGCCGGTGCTCTCTGATCCACCGCACCAGACCGTGGTCGTTCCACTCGTGGACGATCACCAGGTCGGCGCCGTCGAGGTCGAGCCGATTTCGACCGGATGCTAGACCGCGACCTGCGCGGGATAAGACCCCGTATCGTCCAGATCGGCGTCCAGGGCGGCGGCGCGGTCGGCCAGGATCTCGCCGTAGGCCGCGAGATAGCTGTCGACCATCTTCTCGAGGGTGAGCTGGAGGGCCCGGGCGCGGCCGCCGGCGGCCAGCGAGGCGCGGCGGTCCGGATCCTCGATCAGCCGCTTGAGGGCGCTCTCCAGGGCCTCCGGATCGTCCGGCGGCACGAAGACGGCGCGGTGGCGCCAGATCTCGCGCAGGCTGGGGATGTCCCCCAGGACCAGGGCGCAGCCGGAGAGGGCGGCCTCCAGCGCCGACAGGCCGAACGGCTCATAGCGGGCCGGCAGGCAGTAGATCGAGGCGCGGCCGAGCCAGGCGGCGAGCGCCCGCTGGGAGAGGTGCCCGAGCAGGCGGGTGTGGTGCGGGCGGATCTCGCCGCCGTCCGGATGGACGTTCTCGCCGGCGACGAAGATGTCCCAGGGAAGATTCGGCGCCACCCGGTCCAGGGCCTCGAGGTTCTTGGCTTCGTCCCAGAGGCGGCCGGCGGCGAAGACGATGGGCTCCTTGGCCGACGGCTTGAACGCCCTGGAGTCGCGGCCGTTCAGGATGACGCGGGTCTTGCGCAGAGTGCCCGGAAAGCGCCCGTAGTTCTCGGTGAGCGCGGAGAGCATCGCCTCCGACGGGGCGACCACCAGGTCGGCCGCGGCGAGGCCGGCGGTCACCGCCTGGGCGTAGCGGTCCCAGTCCGCCGGCGCGGCCTCCCCCTTCACGGCCTTGTGCCAGGAGAGGACGCAGGAGTGCCCCACCATCATCATCGGGGCGTTCCAGGGGAGCGAGCCGTGGGCGTAGCCGTTGAGGTGGATGAGGTCGGGGCGAACCCGCTCCTCGAGGCCGAGCAGCCAGTCGCCGGCCTTCTCGACGTCGCGCCAGGGGTCCTCCATCCATTCCAGCTTGAACGTGCTCTCGAACACCTTGAGGCGGGGGATGCGATCCGCCTTCTCGCGCTGAAAGTCGTTCAGGGGGCCGCCCAGGGTCGCCAGCGCCACTTCGACGCCGCGCTCGGCGAGACCGCGCGCCAGTTCGACGGCGTAGGTCCAGACTCCCCCAACGGTATCCGCGGTCATCAAGACCTTGCGGGGCAATGGATGGCTGTGGCTCATGCGGTCCCTCCCTGGGCCCAATCGAGATACTGCCGCGGGTAGCTATCCAAAATTCGTGCCGTCCCAGGAGGTTTACGAAGCGCGGCCTTCCGCCATCGTGGGAGCCGTCTCCCCGGGCGGTGGCGAGGCCGTGGATTTCCAGGAACCGGTTGTAAGGCTTGCTGACTCCGCCGGGCGTTTACATGCGGGGGCGCTGGATGGCCGCCCAGAACTCCTCGAAAGGGAGAGTGTTGAGCACGTCCTGCGGACCGAGGCCGGCGCGGCGGGCCTGCTCGACGCCGTAGCGCATCAGCTCGAGCTCGCGCGTGCGGTGGGAATCGGTGTCGATCACCACCTTGCAGCCGAGCGCCCTGGCGAGCACGAGGTGGCTGTCCTTGAGGTCGAGGCGGCTGGGGCTGGAGTTCAGCTCCACCGCCACCCCCAGCTCGGCGGCCCGGCGGAGGACGATCTCGACGTCGAACTCGGCCGGCTTGCGGCGATTGATCAGCCGCGCCGTGGGGTGGCAGAAGATGTTGACCTGCGGGTGCTCCAGGGCGCGCAGCACGCGCTCGGTCTGCTGCGCGGCCGGCAGGTCGAGACGGGAGTGGAGGGAGACCAGCACGAGATCGAGCCCGGCGAGCATCTCGTCCTCGAGGTCGAGCGAGCCGTCGCCCAGGATGTCCACCTCCATCGAGCGCAGGACGCGGATCTCGGGGTGGCGGGCGCGCACCTCGTCGATCTCCTTCCACTGCTCGCGCAGGCGGTAGGCGTCGAGCCCCCCGGTCATCGCCAGCGACTTGCTGTGGTCCGAGATGACCATGTACTCGTAATCCTTCGCCACGCAGGCTTCGACCATCTCCTCGATGCTGTTACGGCCGTCCGACCAGGTCGAATGCATGTGGAGGTCGCCGCGCAGATCCTCCACCCGGATGAGATGGGGGAGCCGGCCGGCCGCCGCGGCCGCGATCTCGCCGCGGTCCTCGCGCAGCTCGGGGGGGATCCAGGCGAGGCCCACCGTGGCGTAGACGTCCGCCTCCTCGCGGCCGGCGACGCAGTCCCCAGGCACTTCCTCGTGGACCTGAAACACGCCGTACTCGGAGATCCGCAATCCCTTCTCGACCGCCCGCCGCCGCAGCTTGACGTTGTGCTCCTTGGAGCCGGTGAAATAGACGAGGGCGGCGCCGTAGCAGTCGGCGGGCACCACCCGCAGGTCGACCTGGAGCCCGGAGCCGAGGACGACCGTGCTGCGGGTGTCGCCGGCCATCAGGATCTTGTCCACCTGCGCGTAGCCGCGGAAACGTTCCATGACGGGGATCGGCTCGGAGGCGATCGCCAGCAGGTCGATGTCGCCGACCGTCTCCTTGCGGCGGCGGTAGCTGCCGGCGACCTCCAGGCGCTCCACCTCGGGGGCCTCGCGCAGGTAGGCGAGCAGAGGCTCGACCGCGCGCTCCGCCTCGGGCAGCAGGAAGCGGCTGCCGTGCTGGCGGTACTCGGCGATGCCGGCGAGGATCTTTTCCTGGCTCTTGGCGCCGAAGCCCGGGAGGGCGGCGATGCGCCCCTCTTTCGCGGCGGTCTCGACCTCGTCGACGGAGCTGACCTGGAGGTCCTCCCAGATCCGCTTCGCCTTCTTGGGGCCGAGGCCCGGCAGGCGCATCAGCTCGATCAGCGACCGCGGCACCGCGGCCAGGAGCTCGTCGCGGAAGCCGAGCGTGCCGGTCTCGACCATCTCCTGGATGTGGTTCGCCATCTCCTTGCCGATCCCGGGCAGGTCGGTCAGGGGCTTCTTCTCCTCGACCCAGCGCCGCAGCGGCACCGTCAGCGTCTCGACGGTGCGCACGGCGTTGCGGTAGGCGCGGATCCGGAACGGGTTGGCGTTTTGGAACTCGAGGATGTCGGCGACCTCCTCAAGGGTGTGGGCGATTTCGGGGTTGTCCAAGGCCGGCTCTCCTGATTTTCTCGATCCGCGGCGAATGGTATCGCTTTTGCGGAACAGGGGGCGGGCATCAGGGTCCAGGATGGCTTATCCGCTGGGGCGGCCAGCCCTTCGAATCCTCACCCTCGATCCCTCTCCCGGGGGGAGAGGGAGGGCCCGCGTAGGAAGGGACCTGCCTTTCTGAAACACCCCCTCCTGGCCTCCCCGTTCCGGGGGAGGAAACCGCCTGCCGAATTCAGGCAAATCTCTCCTATACAGGCCCTCCCTCTCCACTTCGTGGAGAGGGACCGAGGGTGAGGATTCGGAGGGCAGGCCGCCTCAACAAGCAAGGAGGTTATGGGGCTGACTCCCCTCGCCCGTTGCTCCCGTACTCCACCGCCGCCCCCCGCAGCTCGTTGTTCTCGACCGCCGCTTCATCCGCGAGACGGGTGAGCACCGAGGGGGCCCAGCGGGAGGAGCTCTGCCAGCCGGGGCGGGCCTCCTGCCCCTCCTCGCCGGCGGGGCCGGGGAGGAACCGGGCCGCCAGCTCCAGGACTCTCGCGACGAGGTTGGGCGCCACCGCGTTGGCGGCCGCGGCGGTCTTCGCCTGCCAGGTCAGGGTGAGGGCCGGCTCGCCGTAGCGGCAGGCCTCGAGGATGCGGCGGGCCGCCCGCTTCCCGGCCATCGAGGTCAGCGGCGTCGAATCCCCGACCGCGAACCAGGCGAACTCCTCGTCCCGCTTCCCCTTGAACCGGGCGTTGACGTGCGAGCCGGTGCGCATCAGCCCCGGGCAGACCGTGGTGACGTAGATCCGCTCTTTCGCGAGCTCCGTCCGCAGGCCGTCCGAGAGGCCGGCGAGGGCGAACTTGCTGGCGCTGTAAGGGACGAGGTGGGGGATGGCGATCCGCCCCCCGATCGAGGAGATGTTGACGATCCGCCCGGTCTCCCGCTTGCGCAGGTGGGGGAGGGCCGCCAGCGTGGCGTAGAGCGGGCCCCAGAAGTGGACCCGCATCGCCTCCTCGAAGTCCTCGACCGTCATGTGCTCCAGGGGGCCGACCTGGATGATGCCGGCGTTGTTGATCAGGATGTCGAGACGGCCGAAGCGCTCGGCCGCCGCGTCGATCGCCCAGCGGACCTCGTCCTCGTTCCCCACGTCGCAGGGGAGGGCGAGCACGCGGAGGCCGCCGATCGCCGCCAGCTCCCGGCGGGCGAGGTCGAGCTCGGCCGGATCGCGGGCGAGGATGGCGATCCGCGCCCCTTCCGCCGCCAGCTCGCGGGCCATCAGCAGCCCGAGGCCGCGCGAGCCGCCGGTGATCACCGCCACCCGGTCGCGGAATTGAATGGGCGGGCGCCGCCGGAGCGCCCGCGCCAGTGTCAGAGTGGTACCGGCGAGGGCGGCTCCGGCCAGCAAGGCGGCGGCTGGTCCCGCCAGCCGCCGCAGGTTGTCACGGGCAGGTTGCCTCATCAGTGCGTATGCCCGTTTCCGCCATTGCCGCCATTGCCGCCATGGCTGTGGGAGTGCCCCAGGTGGCCGTGCTGGCGGAAGCCGCCGTTGCCGTCCGGCTTGAGGACGACCTTGATGCAGTTGTCCTCCTTGTCGCGAAAGGTCTTGTACCCCCACGGGGCATCGTCGATGTCGAGCCGGTGGGTGATCACCCGCGAGGGGTCGATCTCCCCCTTCTCGACCTTCTCGAGCAGCGGGCGCATGTACTTCTGGACGGGCGTCTGCCCCATCTTGAGGGTCAGCCCCTTGTTGAACGCGGCGCCCATGGGGATCTTGTCGACGAATCCGCCGTAGACGCCGGCGAGCGACAGGGTGCCCCCCTTGCGGCAGGCCATGATGGACTCGCGCAGCACGTGGACCCGGTCGAAGGTCAGCTTCACGGTCTGCTTGAGCTTGTCGACCTTGGCGTCCAGCGTGGTGCCGTGCGCCTCCATGCCGACGGCGTCGATGCAGCAGTCCGGCCCCTGGCCGCCGGTCATGTCCTTCAGGGTGTCGAGGACACTGTCCACCTCTTCGTAGTCGATCACCTCCGCGCGCCCCCAGGTCTGCGCCAGCAGCAGGCGCTCGGGGACCCGGTCGATGGCGATCACGCGGCCGGCGCCCAGCATCCAGGCGCTCTGGATGGCGAACTGTCCGACCGGGCCGCACCCCCAGATGGCCACCGTGTCCCCCGGCTGGATGTTGGCGTTCTCCGCCGCGAAGTAGCCGGTGGGGAAGATGTCGGAGAGGAAGAGGACTTTTTCGTCCTCCAGCCCGTCGGGCACCTTGAGGGGGCCGATATCCGCGAAGGGCACCCGGGCATACTCGGCCTGGCCGCCGGCGTAGCCCCCCGTCATGTGGGAGTAGCCATAGAGGCCGGCGGGGCTGTGGCCCATCATCTTCTCCGCGATCCAGGCGTTGGGGTTCGAGTTGTCGCAGAGCGAGAACATCTCCTTCTTGCAGAAGAAGCAGTTGCCGCAGGAGATGGTGAAGGGGACGACCACCCGGTCGCCGATCTTCAGATTGTTGACGCCGCGTCCGAGCTCCACCACCTCGCCCATGAACTCGTGGCCGAGGATGTCCCCCTTCTTCATCGTGGGGATGTAGCCGTCGTACAGATGGAGGTCCGAGCCGCAGATCGCCGTCGAGGTGATCTTCACGATGGCGTCGCGGGGGTTCAGAATCTCCGGGTCGGGGACCGTCTCGACCCGCATGTCGGTTTTGCCGTTCCAGCAGACTGCTCTCATGTTGTAGATCTCCGGCCTCCTTCGAGGCGCTGTTGTCGATCCTCAGATGGGATTGTGCAGGTGGCCGATCAGCGAACGGGTACCGTTGGGCTGGCCGTCGGTGGTCGCGACCTCGCCCGTTTCCATCAGCTCCTTGAAGCGCCGGAGGTCCTCGCGAACCTCCTGCTGCGTGGCGCCGCCCAGCTTCGCGGCCACCTTGCCGAGCCCGGTGCCGACTTCCATGGTGACCCGCACGATCGTGCCGCGGCCGTTGGGGGACTCCTCGAAGGAGACCGTGCCGGCGTTGCTGATCATGGAGCCCGGGAGCGAGCGCCAGGAGAGGAACTGCCCTTCGCGCTCCTCGACGATCTCGGCGTCCCACTGGCCCTTCAGGCCGAGAGCGCTCTTGCCGACCCAGTGCGAGCGGCCATTGCCAAGGTCGGTGACCTCGATCAGGTTCTTCATGAACCGGGGGAGGTTCTCCAGCCGGCGCCAGAAGGCATAGAGCTCCGCGCGCGGCTTGTCGATGGTAAAGGCGGTGTGGATCGAGGGTGTGGATTCGGCCTCGGCGGCCGTTTCAAAGGCCTCCCGGTCGTCCGGCTGCGACCCGGACCAGCGGTGCCGGGCGACGAGGGCCACCAGCGCCGCGCCGCTCAGGACCATGGCGGCCTGGCCGACCCGGTACATCATGCTGGAATCTTCAGGCTCGGCGTCGAGCCCGGTGGTGGAGCGATCGAATGATCCCGTGCCTTGTTGGGATGAGCTTGAAGTTACGGCGTCTTGCACGTGGATGCCTCCTTTTTACAGATGGGTTTGGAACTGAGGCGGGCCCTCCTTGGAACAGCTTCAGAGCACCCGGCTTTGCGCCGGTCCTATCGAACGGATGCCGCAAGAGACGTGCCACGATGGCCTTTGCTTTCAGCCGCCATTTCCTCTACATTGCGCGCCGCTCCTCTGAGGACCCTGATGACCGAACCTACTCCCGAAATCACCATCTACACCGACGGCGGCTCCGATCCGAACCCGGGGGCTGGCGGCTGGGCGGCGATCCTGATCGACCCGGCGAGCGGCAAGGCGCGCGAGCTCTCCGGCGGCGAGCCGGTGGCCACCAACAACCGGATGGAGCTGACGGCGGCCATCCGCGCCCTGGAGGCCCTGAAGCAGCGCTGCCGGGTCCACCTGTTCACCGACTCCCTCTATCTGCGCAAGGGGATCACCGAGTGGCTCCCCGGCTGGATCGCCCGCGGCTGGCGGCGCAAGGAGGGGGTGCTCCAGAACGAGGACCTCTGGCGCCGCCTCGCCGAGCTGATCCAGGAGCACCAGATCCGCTGGGACTGGGTCAAGGGGCACGCCGGCAACCGCTGGAACGAGCGGGCGGACGAGCTCGCCACGCTGGAGATCCGCAAGCAGCGGGCGGGACGGGCCGCCGCCGCGCCCGCCCCTGGCGAGCCGCCCGAGGCGGAGGTCTTCCTGCGCGTCTCCTGCGCCGGGAAGCGGGGAGGGTGGGCCTCTCTGATCCGCTACCAGGGGGAAGAGAAGGTCCTCGCCGGCGGCCTCCCCGCGGCCACCGCCAACCAGCTCGATCTGCTGGGAGCGATCGCCGCCCTGGACAGCCTGCCCCTGGGGATCTCGGTCGCCATCCACACCGGCTCGGACTACCTGCGCAACGGGGCCTCGCGCTGGATCGAAGGCTGGAAGAAGCGCGGCTGGAAGACCCAGGAGGGGCAGCCGGTCCAGAACCGCGAGCTCTGGGAGCGGCTGGAGAAGGCGATGGCCGCCCGCCGGATCGCCTGGCCGGAGGTGAAGGGGCGGGACTTCGCGGAGCTCAAGGAGCTGGGAGCGCGGGCGAAGGCGGCGGCGGGGTAGCTCTCCTGCTTGATATGCTCCCCGCATGTCGACCAAGGCCAAAGACGCGATCCGCCCTCTCGCCAGCAACCGGCGGGCGCTGCACGATTATCACGTCCTGGAGACCTTCGAGGCGGGGATCCGCCTGAAGGGCACCGAGGTCAAGTCGGTGCGCGAGGGGCGGGTGCAGCTCAAGGACAGCTACGTCGACTTCAAGAACGACCAGGCCTTTCTGGTCGGCGTCCACATCAGTCCCTACAGCCACGGCAACCGCGAGAACCACGACCCGGAGCAGACGCGCAAGCTGCTGCTCAGGCGGCGGGAGATCGAGCGGCTCTTCGGCCGCACCCAGCTCAAGGGGCTGACCGTCGTGCCGCTCTCCGTCTACCTCAAGGGGAACTGGATCAAGGTGGAGCTCGCCCTGGTGCAGGGCAAGAAGCTCTACGACAAGCGGGAGTCCGAGAAGACGCGCGAGCTCGACCGCGAGGCGGAGGCGGCGGTCAAGAGCAACCAGTGGTGAGCGGCGGCGGGCCGCTCACCTACTCGCTCCCGATCTCCTGGCGCCGGCGCCGTCCGCCGGTGTCCTGGATGCGCTCGAGGGCGGTCTGGCCGCCGTACCGGGCGACGATCCGGTCGTCGTAGTCGTCGGCCACGGTCGCCACGGCCGTGATCGCCCGCAGCAGGTCGCGCGGGTCGAGGCTGCTGCCGAAGACCGAATGGGCGAAGAAGATGTCGTTGCCCACCAGCGAGAAGTGGCCGCAGGCCATCTGGTGGTTGAGCTCGAGCAGCCCCGCCATCAGCTCCTCGTCGAGCTCCACGTCCTGAACGCAGTAGGACATGATGACGACCACCGTCTCATCGGTGCCGTAGGCCTCGACCGAGATCTCGAGCACCGTCGAGCCATAGCGGACGTAGAAATGGTCGTTCTCCGGGTCGTGGTAGGGCTCCTCGAACAGCTCTCCGAGGTATTCCCTCAGCTTGTTGAAGGTCTCTTGATGGACCGCACTTTCGGACATGTCGCTCACCTCCAAGGGGCCTACTCTACCAGTTTGTCCGACCCTCGCGGACGTTTTCTCCCACCCTTCAGGGCGTTGACACCCCGGGGCGTTGAGACTAACGTTTAGGCAAGCCGAAAAGACCTTTCCGAGACCCGATTTCCGCAACTCGGGCGCCACCTCGGAGGAATCGAGAGTCGGCTCCACTAATTTTATTGAAGTCAAAACAAGTTGGAATCAAACAGGAGGAGATCCATGCATAGGCGAGGAGGTTTGTTGGGGGGGGCCTTAAGCGTCGTCACCCTCGTCACTCTGGCCGCGGCACCGCTCCACGCGGCCGGTTTCAGCATCTTCGAGCAGGGCTCCAAGGCCACGGGCATGGCGGGAGCGTTCACCGCGCAGGCGGACGATCCGTCGCTGCTGTTCTACAACGCCGGCGGCCTGGCGTTCGTCGAGAAGACGGGCGTCTCGGGCGGCTTCACCTGGATCCGCAGCACCAAGGCGGACTTCCAGGGCGCGGCACCCTTCCCGGGTCCCAACTACTCGGCGAAGCAGGAGACCCTCTCCGAGTTCCCGCCGCACCTCTACTGGGTGCAGCCGCTCACCGCCAGTTGGAAGTTCGGCCTCGGCATCGAGACGCCGTTCGGCCTCACCACCTCGTGGGAGAACCCGAATCAGTTCGCCGGCCGCTTTCTCTCCACCAAGGCCTCGCTGCAGGCCTTCGACATCAACCCGACGCTCGGCTGGCAGGTGACGCCGACCTTCGGCATCGGCGTCGGCGGCATCGTCCGCGTCTCCAAGGTGGAGCTCAACCGGCACATCGCGGCGATCAACCCGTTCACCCTGATGGCCGCCGACGTCGGCAACCTGAACCTGACGTCGGACTACACCAAGAACAGCTACGGCTTCAACGTCGGCATCCTGCACCGCTGGAATGAGAGCTTCTCCTGGGGCCTCTCCTACCGCAGCAAGATCTCGGTGGACTACGACGGCAGCGCCCGGGTGACCCAGATCTCGAGCGGCAACCCGACGTTCGACGCCATCGTCGGGACCCAGATCCCCTTTGGCAAGAAGCTGCCGGTGGAGACCTCGATCGACTACCCCGATCAGGCGAGCCTTGGCCTCGCCTTCGCCCTCACCCGCGACCTGCTGCTGGAGACGGACTTCAACTACACGGGCTGGAGCTCGTTCAAGAGCGTGCCGATCAACTTCACCGGCGGCCCCGGCGAATCCCTGCCCGACACCAGCCTGCCGCAGGACTGGAAGAACTCCTACAGCTACCGTGCCGGCCTGCGCTGGACGACGAGCCCGGCCTCGCAGTGGCGCTTCGGCTTGGTCTACGATAAGACCCCGCAGCCCGAGGAGGGGGTCTCGCCGCTCCTCCCCGACGCCGACCGCACCGGCTACTGCATCGGCTACGGCCGCACGACCGGCTTCAAGTACGACATCGGGCTCATGTACCTCGACTTCAAGAAGCGCACCAAGAACGAGTTCCGCGCCAGCGAGGGCCCCTTCCTGGGCACCTACAAGACGCAGGCCGTGCTGTTGGGTGTGACGCTCAACTACTAACCCGAGATCCATTCAAGGAGATCGCAACATGCATTGTTCCAAGCTAAAGGCGGGCGCCTTGGCGCTCGCTCTCCTCATGGTGGGCGGGGCGGCGTTCGCGCAGGTGAACACCGGCGCGGCCAACTTCGCGACGTACGTCGCCTTAGGCGACAGCCTGACCGCCGGCTACTCGAACGGCTCGATCAACGAGAGGTTCCAGCGCAACAGCTACCCGGCCCTGATCTACCGCCAGGCGACCGGCAAGACCACCGGCTTCGAGCAGCCGCTGGTCAGCGCGCCAGGCCTGCCGGGGGCCCTCCGGCTGACCGGCCTCTTCCCGACGATGATTAGCCCCACCCCGGGCGCCGGGCAGCCGCTCAACCTCAATCTGCAGCGGCCCTACAACAACCTCGCCGTGCCGGGTGCCAGCCTCCACGATCTGCTCACCAAGACGCACTCTACGAGCCCAACGGACCCCACGGACCTTGTCTTGCGAGGATTGGGCGGCGGCACCACCCAGCTCCAGCAAGCGCTCTTGCTCAAGCCGACCTTCGTCACTCTCTGGATTGGCAACAACGACGCCCTGGCCGCCGCCACCTCCGGGGTCGCCATCGAGGGTGTGACGCTGACCCCCGCGGCCCAGTTCGACACCGAGTACCGCGCGGTGGTCAACGCCATCACCGTGACCGGCGGCGTCAAGCAACTGGCGGTCGCCAACATCCCGGACGTGACGAGCATCCCGTTCGTGACCACGATCCCGCGGTTCCTCGTCAACCCGCGGACCAACCAACTCGTCCGCGATCCCGGCGGCAACCCGATCCCGCTGATCGGCCCTGATGGTCCGCTCCAGGCGGGTGACTTCGTGCTGCTCACCGCCAGCGCCGAACTCGGCGCCGGCCGCGGCATCCCGGTCGCCTTCGGCGGCAGCGGCGTCCCGCTGTCCAACAACGCGGTGCTCTCGGCCGCCGAGGCCGCCGTCATCAAAACGCACGTCGATGCCTACAACGCCACCATCCGCACCGTCGCCAACGAGAAGGGCGCGGCTTTCGTGGACGCCAACGCCGTGCTGCGCAACATCGCCACCAGCGGCCTCCGCATCGGCGGCATCAGCTACAGCAGCGCGTTCCTGACCGGCGGCATCTTCGGCTATGACGGCGTCCATCCGACGCCGCTCGGCTACGCCTACGTCGCCAACCTGTTCATCGACGCGATCAACGCCAACTACGGCGGCGACATCCCGGAGGTCGACCTCTATCCGTTCGTCTTCGGCCCCCTGCCGTCGGCCACGGCGGCGATCTCGACCGGCAAGGCGTCGTCCGGCGACTTCACCCAGTACGTCTTCACGCCGGAGGCCCGGCGGAACCTGCTGCTGTCCCTCAGCGTTCCGCAGTGGATCGTCGACGGCACCAAGGCGCCGCGCAAGCCCCGCCACCCGCGCGGGTAGGCGACAAGCGACGGCCCGCGGGCCGTTCGGAACGAAGGGCGGGAGCGATCCCGCCCTTTTCTTTTGGCGAATGTCACGAAAACCCGCCCGGGCGCACCTATAATAAAACTCCAATGATCCGGAGCTCTTTTCTTCTATTGCAGGTCATCTAAGTATCCACTGGTCTGATCCTCCCCGGAGGAGAGGACGGAGGCATTCCATGTCGGAGGTCTCATGCGTGCGCGAACAGAGGGGAAGCACTTTGGCGAGCCTCTAGTCTGGCTCGCGGCGGTGATCTGGCTGTGGGCCGGCCAGACCGCTTGGGCGCAGGGCCCCGCGGCTTCCACGGAGGCACGGGGGAGGACCGGTTCGCTGGGCTCCCTGGGATTGAAGGCCGGAGCAGAGATTCCGCCGGAAAAAATCCAGGAGCTGTACCGCAAGATCCTGTCCGACTGGTCGGCGGGCCAGACCGACCAGGCGCCCGACGAGCTGATCGAGCTCGAGACGGCGGTCGCGGTGGATACGGACTCGCGGACCCACAAGATCCTCCTCAAGGAGGAGCAGGCGGTGATTCATCAGGTCGGCGCGGCCGACATCGAGGCGCTGGTGCCGATCGCCGTGCTCCATCACGAGGCCTACCGGCGGCTGCTCGAGCGCCATGTCCGCGGTCACGCTCTGGCCATGGTTCACACCCGCAACATGGCGAAGGATCTCGCCCTCCTCTACAGCGAACAGTCCGGCTCGGAGGGGGCGAAGCTCGTCGCCAGCCGCCTGCTGACCAGTCTCGGCGGGCTGCTCTTGCAGTCCGCCCAGCAGCTCCCGGCGGCAGAGATGTTCCAGAAGGGGATCGAGCTGGACGGCCGCAACATCGCCGCCCTGCTCGCGCTGTCGACGGTCTACGAGAAGAACGCGCAGGCCGAGACCGCCGTCAAGCTGCTGCGCCAGGCCCTGGAGATCGAGCCCGCCAACGCCGAGGCCCGCCTCCGCCTGGCGCTCAACCTCAAGCGGCTGGACCAGGACGCCGAGGCCCGCAAGCTGCTGGCCGGGCTGATGGCGGACAAGGAGCCCTCCTGGGTCACCCCGCTCGCCTACCAGGAGCTCGCCCGCTTGGAAGGCGACAGGAAGAAGGGGGCCGCCGAGGCGGAGAAGGTGCTGCGTCAGGGCATCGAGCGCTTTCCTGACGATCTGCGGCTGCGCATCCAGCTCGCCGCGGCGCTCGACCGCCGCGGCGCGCCGGGCGAGGCGACCGCGCTGATCGAGAAGGCGCTCGCAACATCCACCCCCCGTGAGGCCGGCGCCTCCCGCTACCTCTACAACGCGGTCCGTGCCGACGAGTTCGCGCTGACGCGGACATTCCTCGACGAGAACTCGAAGTCGCGCCTCCAGGTGCTGGCGCAGGCCCTGAGCGCTCCGCCCGCCGAAACCGCGGGAACGGGGGTGGCGCCATGAGCCTGCGCGGAGCTCTTTTGCACGGAGCGGTCATGACCGGGGCCGCCGGTCTGCTGCTCGCGGGCGCGGCGCTCGCTCAGGTCGCGGTGCGCATCCAGAGCCCCAGCCCGGACCAGCCGGTCTTCGGAGCCACGCAGGTGGATGTCGGCGTGAGCTCCGGGGAGAAGGTCGAGCGGGTGGAAGTGTTCGTCAACGGCAAGCTCATGGGGACGGTGCAGAAGCCCCCCTACAAGTTCAGCCTCGACGTCGGCGACGACAACATCCGGCGCGAGTTCCGGGCCGTGGCCCATACCACCTCCGGCATCGCCGGCACCGACACGATCGTGACCGTGCCGGTGCAGATCAACGACGAGATGAACCTCAAGCTGCGCGCCCTGTTCGCCAGCGTGGCCACCTTCGGCAAGAGCAATCTGGCGCTGAATCAGGAAGACTTCCAGGTGTACGACAACGGCGTGCCGCAGCAGATCGTCACCTTCGGCCGCGACGAGCTGCCGCTGACCGCCGTCCTGCTCCTCGACACCAGCGAGAGCATGCAGGGGGAGCGGCTGGAGGCCGTCCGCCGCGGCACCCGCGCCTTCCTCGACGGCATGAAGCCGTCCGACGAGGCGATGCTCGCCCTGTTCTCGGACCGGCTGCTGAACTTCATCCCCTTTACCTCCGATAAGAAGGAGCTCGACTCGGCGATCGCCACCACCCAGGCGGCCGGCGGGACGGCGGTCAACGACTTCCTCTATCTCTCCCTCAAGCTCCTCGACGCCCGTCAGGGGCAGCGGGTGGTGGTGCTGCTCTCCGACGGCTCGGACGTGCACAGCGTCCTGCCCGCCTCGGACGTCCTGTGGAAGGCCCGCGCCGGGCAGTCGCTGATCTACTGGATCCAGCTCGGCGGCAAGCACAAGTCGTTCACCTCCGCCTGGCGCGACTTCAAGGGCAACGACCGCGAGTTCGACGAGCTCGAGAAGGCGGTCCAGGAGAGCGGCGGCCGCATCCTCGCGATCAACCGTATCGACGAGCTGGAGGGGGCCTTCCGTAACATCCTCCAGGAGCTGCGCCAGCAGTACGCCCTCGGCTACTACCCGACCACCGCCAAGGGGGATGGGAAGTGGCACAAGGTCGAGGTCCGGCTGCGCGAGGGCGGCGGCCGGGTCCGCACCCGCGAGGGGTACGCGGACTACTAGGTTTCACCTGAAATAGAAAAGATCTGAAAAACCTCTTGACCCTCACGCAACGTGAGGGTCTATCGTCTTCTTGTGGCCGGATGGACCGGCCGGAAAGGAGACCACCGATGCGCCCCCCGCCCTGGAAGGTGGGCGAGCTGGCCAGGCGGACCGGAGTGTCCGTGCGGGCGCTCCACCACTACGAAGAAATCGGGCTGCTCTCGCCGTCGCTCCGCTCGGAGTCGGGCTACCGCCTGTATGTCGAGACCGACGTGGCGCGGCTGCAGCAGATCCTGTCGCTGCGGACCCTGGGGTTCTCCCTGGAGGAGTCCGGGGAGTTCCTGCGGCGTCCCGACGTTACCCCCGACCGCGTGCTGCGGCTCCACATCGCGCATTTGAAGGAGCGGATCGAGCTGCAGCAGGGCCTGTGCGACCGCCTGGAGAGGGTCGCGTCGCGCTGGGTGTCGGACGAGAAGATTCCAACGGAGGAGTTCCTCCAGATCATCGAGGAGACCACGATGTTCGAGAAGCACTACACCCCGGAGCAGATGGACGAGCTGAAGAAGAGGGGAGAGCTCCTTGGCCCGGAGCGGATCCGTCAGGTCGAGGCCGAATGGCCGGAGCTGATGGCCAAGGTCCAGGCCGAGATGGACAAGGGGACCGATCCCGCCGACGAACGAGTGCAGGCGCTCGCCCGCCGCTGGATGGAGCTGGTCCAGGAGTTCACCGGCGGCGATCCCGGCATCACGAAGTCGGTGGGCCAGGTATGGCAGCAGGAGACCACGGTCCACGGCATGGACACCGGCAACATGCGGAGCCTGATGGGGTATGTCCAGCAGGCGATGGCGGCGGGGAGGAAGGGGGAGTAGGGGCCGCGTGAAACAGGAGACGATCCGGTAGGGCGGCGTTGAGGGCGACCGCAGGTCGCCCCTACACCCTGCGCCCTACGTATACCTTTGCGCCGGAGGGTGTAGGGGCGACCTGCGGTCGCCCGCTTCTACAGCAATCCCGCCTTTCGGGCTCGCCGCAGCACCTCGCCGCCGAGGTGGCCGTAGGCGGCGGCGCCGGTCGACCAGCTTTCGGTATCGAAGATCGGGCGCCCCTGGGCGGGCGCCTCGGCGAGGCGGACGTTGACCGGGATCTCGGTGCGGAACACCTTGGAGCCGTAGGCGCGCCGGACAGTGGTGACGACGTCGTCGGTCACCCGGGTGCGGTGGTCGACCAGGGTGAGCAGGATGCCCAGCAGCTCGGTCTTACGGCCGATGCGGTCGCGCGACGAGTCGACGAGCGAGAGGAAGCCGTCCAGCGCCTCGGTATCGAGGCGGTGGGGGGAGACCGGCACGATGAACGCCTCGGCGGCGGCGAGGGCGTTGACGGTGAGGATCGAGAGCCCGGGCGGGCTGTCCATCACGATCACGTCGTAGCGGCGGCGGACGGGGTTGAGGGCCTTCTTGAGGAGCTTCTCCGGCTCCTGCTTGCGGGCCAGGGCCATGTCCATGCCGGCCAGCCGCAGCGAGCCCGGGAGGAGGGAGAGCCCGAGGACGGAGGTTTCGACCACCGCCTCGGCGGCCTCTGCCTTGCCGGTGAGCACTTCCGCCGTGGAAGCGTCCACCTGATCGCGGCCGACGCCCAGCGAGAAGGTCGCCGAAGCCTGCGGGTCCAGGTCGATCAGCAGCGCCGAGAGGCCGCTGCGGGCGAACGCGGCCGCCAGGTTGACGGCGGTCGTCGTCTTGCCGACTCCCCCCTTGAGATTGGCCAAAGCCAGTCGCATGCGTCTTCCTCCTCCCGCGGGTTGTTTCCCTTCCGGCGGAGACAAACTGCCCTGCTCCTGAAACTACTTCCAGGCCATTCTATCGCGACACGCCTCACCGCCCGCCGTGCCCGGCCTTGGCCTCCCGCTCGAAGCCCGGAAGGATCGCCTTGACGAAGGCGTTCGAGACCAGGCGGACGATGATCTCCCAGGTGCTGGTGTTGGGATCCGAGATCGACCCCGAGAGATCGGCGACGGTGGCGACCTGGTCGCGCGGGCGGTTCTCCAGGAGGTGGGCGACGCCGCCGACGATCTTCTCGTAGATCTTCTTCAGGACGGGCTTCTTCTTGTCCTGTTGCGGATCATAGACTTTGACGTCCTTGAACAGCGGCTTCAGGTAGCCGTCGATGCGGCCGTTGTGGACCTTGACCTCGGAGTAGACCGAGAAGGTCCCTTCCGCCACGTCGAACTTGCCGTAGGCGCGCAGGAAGTCGTTGATCGAAGGGAGGCTCGCGCCGTCGACCGCCACCAGGAGGTTGAAGTCCGGCCCCTTGGCGGCGTCGCGGAAGGTGGCGACGGCGCGGGCGGCGCCATGGCCCATGAAGTGCCCGGTCAGCCTGGCCTTGGCCGGCCCCTCCCGGAAGCCGCTCGAGATGTTGGTCACGTCGAGGTCGGCGCCGTTCACGTACAGGCGGACGCGGCGGTCCTTCACCGGGGTGATCAGGCCGAGGTTGCCGTCGATCAGGCGCAGGCGCTCGATCTCGACCGGCATCGCGGGCTCCTGGTCCTTCGCCACCTTGGCCACCTCCTTGCCGCGGGCTTTCTCGGCGGCAGCGGTGGCTTCCGTGTGCGTGTAGTCAAGGCGGAGCCCGCGGACGGTGACGTCGGCGATGCGCGCCTCGCGGTGCTTGGGCCCGTACTCGACCTCCCCCTGCGAGGAGAGGGCGCCGCCGGTGAGCGTCAGGTTCGCCCGTTCCCCGAACTCCCGCAGGCGTTCGAGAGGCACGTTCTCCACCTTGTAGTTGGCATGGATGCCGGGGTAGGGCTCGGCCAGGAAATCGGCGTTGCCGTCGAGCACGGCGCGCCCTTGATCGAAGACCACCCCGTCGGTATGGATCGGCGAGGGGTAGACGCGGTCGCGCGACTGGATGTTGCGGATGTTCGACGCCGTCACGTTCCAGCGCGAGATGTGGAGCGGCCGCTTGGGGTCGGTGTCGATGTAGACGAGGTCCCCGTCCCGTACCTGCATCAGGTTGAACTTGAGCGGGTAGATCGATTCCAGGGCCTGCTGCCAGCCGCGGTCCTGCATTTTCACCTGGTCCTTCGCCTCTACCTTGAGCTGCGGCAGGTTGACGTGGACGCGTGGCTGGTCGAAGACGGCGTCGGCCACCAGATGCCCGCTGAAGATCCCCCCCCACTCGACGCTCGTGGTCAGACGGGGAATGTCCGCTACCGGCGGATCGGGATTGGCGTCCTGGCGGATGACCGCCTGCTTCAGGGTCAGCGCCAGCCCGAAGGGGCTCAGGTGAGCGTGCCCAAGGGTGACGTGGTACCCGTGCAGCTTCTGGTTGACCTTGGCCTCCAGGGTGCGGCGGAGGTATTCGTCGAAGTGCCGGGCGACGAGGACGAGGATCAGGACGACGGCCGCGATCAGCGCGATCCAGAGAATGCCGCGCCGGCCGAGGGGCTGGCGGGGGCGCTTGGTCTCCTCCGGCTGCCGCTGGGGCGTCTCCGGCTCCGGTTCATGAGGTTCCTGGGGTTCTGTGAAGGCTCGGTTCAACATACAACCTCGGAGGCTCTCCGGCAGGGAGATGCCTCCGAGGAAGCTCTAGCAAGGTGTTTGCCAGACCTGCGCTAGACTCTCCGCCAAAGAGGAGAGATCCGTCATGGAAGAGCGCCCGAATCCAGGATTCGCCCGGCGTCTGACCCTGTTCGACGCCACGATGATCGTCATCAGCGGCATCATCGGCTCGGGGATCTTCATCAATCCCTACGTGGTGGCGCGGGCGGTCCATACGCCGTTCCTGATCCTCGGGGTCTGGATCGCCGGCGGCTTCATCGCCCTGTTCGGCGCCTTCGTCTTCGCCGAGCTGAGCACGGTGATGCCGCGGGTGGGAGGGCAGTATGCCTTCTTCCGCGAGGCGTTCTCCCCGATGGTCGCCTTCCTCTACGGCTGGGGACTGCTGCTGATCGTCCAGTCCGGGGCCACGGCGGCGGTGGCGGTGGCGTTCGCCGAGTACGTGGCGCGGCTGGTCGATCTGCCGCCGGGCAGCGAGCGGTGGCTCGCCGCGGCCATCCTGCTGGCCGTCGCGGCCTTCCATGCCCTGGGGATCAAGCCGGGGGCCGTGGTGCTCAACGTCATCACGTTCTCCAAGACGGTGGCGCTGGCGGCGCTGATCGTCGGCGCCTTCCTGCTCACCCGCCACTCCGGCCTGACCTTCGAGCCGCTGGTGCCTACGGACCTCGGAGGGCTGCCGCTGCTCTCCGCCTTCTTCGCGGGGCTGGTGCCGGCGATGTTCGCCTATGGCGGCTGGCAGAACCTCAACTACGTCGCCGAGGAGGTGAAGGAGCCCCAGCGCAACCTGCCGCGGGCCATCCTGATCGGCGTCTTCTGCGTCATCGCGGTCTACGTCTCGGCCAATGTGGCCTACGTGCACGTCCTCGGGGCGCCGGCGCTCGCGGCCACCAAAACGCCGGCCGCGGACGTGGCGGCGCTCCTGGTGGGGGAGACCGGGGCCAAGGTGATCAGCCTGCTGATCGTGGTCTCCACCTTCGGCTTCATGAACCTCTCGCTGCTCTCGGCGCCGCGCGTCTACTACGCGATGGCGGCGGACGGCCTCTTCTTCCGCTCCCTCGCCCGCCTCTCCCCGCGCTTCCGGGCGCCGACCGCGGCCATCCTGCTCCAGGGCGCCCTCGCCGCGGCCTACGCCCTGTCGAACACCTACGACCGCCTGCTCAGCTACGCCGTCTTCGCGGACTGGATCTTTTTCGCGCTGGCCGGCGGCGCGCTGATCGTCTTCCGCAGGAAGCTGCCTGCCGCGCCACGGCCGTTCCCGGTGCCGGCCTACCCCTGGGTGCCGCTCCTCTTCATCCTCGCCGGAGCCGGCATCGTGCT
The DNA here is from genome assembly GCA_039918595.1 of Thermoanaerobaculia bacterium. GTDB lineage: Bacteria > Acidobacteriota > Thermoanaerobaculia > Multivoradales > UBA5704 > DATARR01. Next base: position 1,155 of record JBDSHF010000047.1, on the reverse strand, counting down.
CAACATCTACTTCACGGACACCCGCAACGCGCTGATCGGGACCGGGATCTTCCTGCTGGGCGTGCCGGTCTACTTCTTCTGGCGGGGCGGGAGAAGATCGAGCCTATGAAAGGCAGCGTCTACATGCGCTGGGCCAAGGATCACGCCGCGGCCCGGTACAACCTCGCCAACAGCGGGATGCTGGGCTGCTCGACGGAAGATCTCGTCCTGGAGCCCGGGGATCTCCAGATCAATGGAGCGAACCGGGACGGCTACCCCCCTCTGCTGGAGGCGATCGCCGCGCGCTACGGCGTCGCGCCGGAGCAGGTGGTGACCGCTCCGGGGACCTCCGGCGCCAACTTCCTCGCTTTCGCCGCGCTGCTGGAGGCGGGCGACGAGGTGCTGGTCGAGCGCCCCACCTATGAGCCGCTCCTCTCCGCCCTCGGCTTCCTCGGCGCCCGCGTCCGTCGGTTCGAGCGCCGCTTCGAGAACGGCTATCGCCTGGATCTCGACGAGATCCGCGCTCAGCTCACCGGCCGGGTGCGCCTGGTGGTGCTGGCCAACCCGCACAACCCGAGCGGCGTTCTGCTGCCGCCGGAGGAGGTCGCCGGGCTCGCGCGGATCGTCGCCCAGGCCGGCGCCTACCTTCTGGTCGACGAGGTCTACCTCGACATCTGGTTTGACGAGGCGCCGCCGAGCCACGTCCACCTCGGTCCCCACGTGCTCGCCACCAGCAGCCTGACCAAGAGCTACGGCCTCTCGGGACTGCGCTGCGGTTGGGTCCTCTGCGCACCGGACGTTGCGCACCGCCTGCGGCTCACCCGGGACGCGATGCAGGCCGTGGACTCGGTTCCCAGCGACACTCTGGCCGCCGCCGCCTTCCGGCAACTCCCCCGGCTGGCTGAGCGGAGCCGCGCGATCCTCGACCCCAACATCGCGCAGATCCGCGACTTCCTCGTCGAGCACCGGGAGCGGCTCGACTGTGTCGTCCCCGCGCGCTCGATGACCGTCTTCCCGCGCCTCCGGAACGAGGAGGACAGCGAGCCTCTCCACGACTGGCTGCGGAGCCGCGACACCTCGATCGTGCCGGGGAAGTTCTTCGAAGCCCCCCGCCACTTCCGCCTGGGCTTCGCGGTGATGCCGGAGGATGTGGCCCGGGGGCTGGAGAATCTGGCG
>JBDSHF010000046.1:0-3027 GCA_039918595.1 Thermoanaerobaculia bacterium | reverse complement strand
GCCCGGGGTCCTTGATCTGGCTGTAGAGCTTGCCGTCGGAAAAGGTGCCGGCGCCGCCTTCGCCGAACTGCACGTTGGATTCCGGATTGAGAATCCCCTTGCGCCAGAGCCCGAAGGTGTCGACGGTACGCTCGCGGACCTGCTTGCCGCGCTCCAGGATGATCGGACGGAATCCCATCTCCGCCAGCAGCAGGCCCGCGAAGAGGCCGCAGGGCCCCATGCCGATCACGACCGGCCGCACCGCCAGATCCCCCGGCGCCCGGGCTACGAAGCGATAGGAGGTGTCCGGCGTCGGCCCAAGATTCGCAACGGGCGGGTTGCCGCGAAGCCGCCGGAGGATCTCCCCCTCGCGGGCCGTCTCGACATCGAGATGGTAGATCAGCGCGATCGCACCCTTTTTGCGGGCATCGAAGCTGCGCCGAAAGATCGAATAGCTGACCAGCTCCCGCGGCTCGATACCGAGCTCTCTGAGGATGGCGGCCCGTAGCTCTTCTTCGGTGTGATTTAAAGGGAGTCTGAGCTCTGTCAGTCGCAACATGATTCTGAAGAATGCCGGTACAAGGCGGAAAGGCGGTCACCCGCTTTCGCCAGCGGGCCTCAGCACAGTGCAATCGAGTGAAGTAATCATCTTGAAATCCCGGTCGAAACTCAGCAAATGTCCGCCGCAGTCCAGAGTGGTTGCCGCAATCCAGATATCGTTGATCGGGATCGGAGTGCCAGCTCGCCGCAATTCGGCGAAGAGCCTGCCGTACTGGCGGGCAACCATCGGCGTTACCGGCAAAATCGAGACGAAGGGTTCGGTGAGGAACTCGGCGAGGAGAGTCCGGTTTTCAAGCTCCCGCCGACCCATAGTAAAACCCGCGTCCAACTCACCCAGTACGATCGTCGGGAGAAAAACAACCTCGGCTGCTGCGATCAGATCGACAACACGCCCGTCTCCCGCCCGGAAGTGAGAATATGCGGACGTGTCGAGCACCAGCCGGCCGGCGAATTCAGCGCCAGATTGGGTCATCGATCGTTCGCTGAACGGCGAGCGCTTCATTGAACTCCGCCAGATCCTCAGGGCTCCAGGTCGCATAGTGAGCCAGCCTGCGCCGCCGCTCGTCCACCCCAACGGCAGCTCCAAGAATCTCGAGCACGACGGCGTTGACGCTCTGGCCCCGAGCCCGGCTCAGGTTCTCCAACCTTTGTCCGACCTCTTCCGGTACTCCGCGAATCGTCAGCTGCTTGGCCATAGAGGCATGATAGCACGATGGTGCAGGCACGAAGGCTAACTGAAGACCGGATGGGGACGAGCCGGGAGGGAAACTCCCCACGGCCCGCCCCTCCGTTCAGCAGACCTGCGTGCGCACCGGGCAGGTGTCGGTGCAGCCTACGGCGCTGCACCCGGCATAGCAGGAATACAGGCACGATTTGTCATAGGTGGCCGGCACGGCACCGGCCGCTTGTTCCAACTGAGGGTGGGAAAGGTGGGCGAGGGTCTCACGACTGAGAGAGAGCTTGGGCGCCTTCTTTTTCATTGAGGTCTCCTTTCATTCAAACAGGTGCGTCCCGAGGCGGGATGCGCTCCCTTGCCCAGATAGTTGCTACTGACAACAACGTGTAGTAGGTTACCTCCCGTGAGCACGACGACCGCCCTGACCGCCGATCCTGGCCTCGAACAGGACACCGAGGCGCTGTACGACGCCCTGTCGGAGCTGGTGCGGGTCTACCAGTTCCGCGACCGCGACCGGATCTGCTGCTATGACGTCTCGGTCACCCAGTGCTACGCCCTGGAGGCACTGGTGCGGCGGGGCGGGATGACCTTGAACGACCTCGCGGCGCAGCTCTATCTCGACAAGAGCACGGCGAGCCGGGTGGTCGACGCCCTCGAGCGCAAGGGGTACATGACTCGCCTGCCGCATCCGGAGGACCGCCGGGCCGTGCTCCTCGAGGCGACCGCGGCCGGCCGCGCGCTGGAGGGGAAGATCCGGGACTCGATCCTGGCGGAAGAGCGCAAGCTCCTCGCCGGCTTCACTCCCGAGGTCCGCCAGGCCATGACGCAGCTCCTGCGCCAGTTGGCCCGCGCCACTGCCAAGAGGGGCGGGGGCGAGGCCGGAAGCTGCTGCATGACCCCGTGAGTTTTTTTGCCTTGATAGTTGCTAGTAACAACCAGTACCCAACAGAAAGGACAATCCCCATGAACACTCAGTCGCTCGATCCCACGACCCTACGCGAGGTCGTTCAGGCGAAGTATGGCGAGGCGGCGCGCAACGTCCGGGAGGGCGGAGCCGCGTGCTGTGGCGACAGTTGCTGCGGCGGTGGCCGCGACCCGATCACCTCCGACCTCTATGAGGCGGCGCAGACCGTGGGGCTGCCGGCGGAAGCGATGCTCGCGTCGCTCGGCTGCGGCAATCCCACGATGCTGGCGTCCCTGGAGCCGGGCGAGGTCGTGCTCGACCTCGGCTCGGGCGGCGGGATCGACGTCCTCCTCTCGGCGCGCCGGGTGGGTCCCACCGGCAAGGCCTATGGCCTCGACATGACGGACGACATGCTGGCGCTGGCGCGGGAGAACCAGCGCAAGGCGGGGGTCGAGAACGTCGAGTTCCTGAAGGGGGAGATCGAGGCCATCCCGCTGCCCGGCGATACGGTGGACGTGGTGATCTCCAACTGCGTGATCAATCTCTCGGCCGACAAGCGGCAGGTGCTGGCGGAGGCTTTCCGCGTGCTCCGGCCGGGGGGGCGCTTCGCCGTCTCGGACGTGGTGGTCCGCGGCGAGATGCCGGAGGCGCTGCGGCGCAGCGTCGAGCTCTGGATCGGCTGTGTCGCCGGCGCCCTGGAGGAGACGGAGTACGGGCGGCTCCTCGCCGAGGTGGGTTTCGAGCAGATCGAGATCGAGCCGACGCGGATCTATCGCGCCGAGGATGCCCGCGCTTTTCTTTCGGGGACAGACCTGGCGGGAACAGGAGTGGACCCGGAAAGCGTTTCAGCGGACGTGGACGGCAAAGTGATGAGCGCCTTCGTGCGGGCCCGTAAACCGCGGCGGCA
>JBDSHF010000045.1:0-15251 GCA_039918595.1 Thermoanaerobaculia bacterium | reverse complement strand
GCGACAAGCGCCGCCCCTACGGCACGGTCCTCGCCGTCACCGCGACGCTCGGCGTTGCGATCACTCTCCTGCTGATCGCGGTGGCGCCGGCCGCCGGCCGCTTCAACCCCGAGCTGCCGCTGGTGCTGCGGGTCTTCGCCGTCTGGGTCCTGCTGGACGGTCTCGCGGTGGTGCCTCGCGCCTTCTTCGAACGGGAGCTGAAGATCGGCAATCTGATCGCTCCGGAGATCTGGCGCGGCATCGTGATCGCCGCCGTGGCGGTGGGGCTCGCCTGGCGGGGGTGGGGAGTCTGGAGCCTGGTGATCGCCGACCTCCTGGGCGCCGCGCTTCTCGCCGGCTACTCCTGGGCGAAGGCCTGGGGCAGGATTCCGTTGCGATTCGAGCCGGACCTGATCTCCGATCTCGTCCGCCGGAGCCGGTTCCTGTTCCTCATCTGGCTCACCCTGCAACTCGTCAACTATATCGACATCTACATTATCGGCTGGTTCCGCGACACCGGCACGGTCGGGCTCTACGCCCGCGTCTACGGTCTCGTCTTCCTGGTCGCGACGATCGTCTACCCCCGCGCGCTCTTTCCGACGCTGGTCGAGTATCTCGACGACCGCCCCCGGTTCCTGGAGTTCTTCCGGCTCAGCACGATCCAGCTCCTGGGCTGCCAGGTGGTGGCGAGCTATTTTCTGTTCTTCAACGCGGAGAAGGTGATCCTGATCCTGATGGGGGAGAACTGGCTGGCCGCGGTGCCGATCCTGCGGGTGATCGCGTTCATCCCATTCTTCGATCAGTTCACGATTCTCGGTGGCGAGATGCTCAAGGCACAGCAGCGGGACCGCTCCTGGTTCGGGATCGAGCTGCTCAACCTGATCTCCCTGCTGGGGTTCGGGATCTGGTTCACCCAGCTCTGGGGCGCCCCGGGCATGGGGGCCGCGAACTATCTGCTGATCGGAAATCTGGTGATGGCCTGGGAGGTCGCCCGCGTGTTCGGCCCGCGCTTCCGCACGCTCCTGGGCGACCTCGCCCTGCTGTACCTCGTTCCTCTGCCATTTTTCGCCCTCGCGGCCTGGCTGTTCCCCGCGGGGAGCTGGGAGCGGTTCTTCGTCTCCATGATCGCCGCCGCCCTCGCCGCCGGCGGGCTCGCGGCGCGCTACTGGCGGCCGTTCCGGACCTTCTTCACGCAGGCTCCTTCGCAAGGATAGAGAATGGATCAACCGTCTTCCCGGAAATTCTCTTTCGGTCTGGCCGTCCTGCTGCTCGTCTTCGGGCTCTGGGCGGGGTGGTTCATCCATCGCTCGTCGTTCGAGGTCGAGGGGCAGCGCTATTACTCCCTGTTCGACGACGCGATGATCTCGATGACCTACGCCCGCAACCTGGTCGAGGGGCACGGGCTCGAATGGGCGCGCTGGGGGGAGCCGGTCGAGGGGTTTACCCATCCGCTCTGGACCTTCCTGATGATCCCGGTCAACGCGCTGCCGATTCCGTTGCGGGAGCGCAGTCTGCCGATCCAGCTCCTCTCGCTGCTGACCCTCGCCGGCACCGTGATCGCCGCCCGCCGCCTGATGATCGATCACTTTTCGCCCCCGGGAGCGCGCCACGGGCTGCCCGCCGCCGTGCTCACGGCCTTCTACTACCCGCTCGCCTACTGGGCGCTGATGGGGATGGAGACCGGCCTGCAGGCGCTGCTCACGGTGCTCGCCGTCCAACTCGCCCTCTCGACCGCTCACTCCGGACGCGATCACCACCTCGCCCTGTGGATCGTCTGCGCGGCGTCCTTCCTGCTGCGGATGGACATGCTGCTGCTGGTCGCCGCGGTCCAGCTCTACGTGCTTCTGCAGGGAGGGTTCTGGCAGGTGAGGAAGCGGAGCTGGCTCGCCGGCTTCGGAATCTTCTGCGCCATGACCCTTGCGTACGGCGTCTTCCGCTGGGTCTATTTCCACGACCTGCTGCCGAACACGTATTACCTCAAGCTCACCGGCGTGCCGCTCGCCGTGCGCCTGCTGCGCGGAATGACGGTTCTGACGCAGTTCGTACGCGACCATCTGGCGGTGATGCTGGTCTCCGGGATCGGGCTCGGCGTCTTCCTGCGGCGGAACCGCCGGCTGATCCTGCCGGCCGCGATCTTCGCCCTCTACTGCGCCTACAGCGTCTATGTCGGAGGGGACGCCTGGGACGGCGACCTGCCGATCCGCGCCAACCGCTTCATCGCCTTCGTCGTGCCGCTCCTCTTCGTGCTGTTCAACGCCACGCTCAACGAGGCGCTAGCGGCCTGGCGCATTCGAAGAGGATCGGCTGCGGACGATCCGGCCGGGCGTTTCGTCCTCGCCGCCGCCACCGTCGCCGCCCTGCTGCTCGTCAACGGGCTCTGGCTCTCCGCGCAGGCGGACGTTTTCTGGCGCGAGGTCACCCTGACCGATCGTCCGCCGGTGACCAGCCGCCACCAGCGGGTGGTCGCCGGCATCCTGAGCTTCCGGCGGCTCGTCCAGCCCGGCGCCGTGGTGGCCACCGCATGGGCGGGCATCCCTGCCTATTTTTCCGATTACAAGATGATCGACATCCTCGGCTACAACGATCGCACCATCGCGCACATGCAGCCGATCGTGCCGCTCGACGAGGACCACTTCGATACCTTCCGGCCCGGCCACACCAAGTGGAACGAGCTGCGGCTGCTCAACGAGCAGCGGCCCGACGCCTTCTTTCAGATCTGGGGGATCCGCCGCGGCATGGGGAGGGTGGCGGACGTCCTGCCGAGCTATGGCTACCGGAAGGTTTCAGGCTTCTGGGTACGGTCGGATTCTCCCTACATTCTCAGCGGCATCCAGGCGCCGGCCGCTCCCGCCGACGGCGACCTGGACGACGCGGTGGATCAGTAGGGCACGAACTCGATCCGCAGGTTCGAGTACTGCCAGCCGAAGCTCGCCACCTCGGGGCCGTCCTGGCCCGAGTAGTGGCCGAACTCCACGGTCATGCCCGTCGCCGGGATGTCGAGCACTCCGTTCGGGGCGGTGCTGGGGAACTGCAGCGTCTTGACCGTCGCTCCATTGGAGGAGAGCACCGCCGTGACCGACCCGTGCTCGGCGTCGTAGGTGTACTTCAGGTGGTAGCGCTGCCCCTGCACCCAGGCGACCCCCTGATCGTCCTGGGTGGTGGCGCCCGGCGGCAGGTCGATGTTCTGTGCCGTCTTGAGCGACATCTTGGGCGGGCTGAAGGCGTTCACGTTGGCGAACGTGTTGCCGCGGAATTTGGCGCGATAGAGCCAGACGATCGCGTGGTTGCCCGGGCTCTTCGACCGGTTCCAGGGGCCGGGGACGAAGTCCATGTCGAGGACCATGCGCCGGGCCGGCATCGCCTTCGCGAGCTCGATGTTGTAGGTCTTCTTCTCGTTGCCGGTCGAGGCGGTGTGGAACAGGCCGGAAACGGAGTAGACGACCGAGCCGGTGGTGGACGGCGGCGGCTCATTGTCGCCTCCCGCTCCGGTCAGCGTCGAGGCGCCCGAGGCGGAAGGGGTGATGAAGAGGATCTGCGAGTTGGTCTGGCTGAACAGCGTCGCGTACGTGTAGAACGGCTGGTTGCAGCTCACCTCCGCGCGGGCGTCGGCCACCTGCTGCTCGCCGAGCAGGCTGAAGGCGTCGTTGAAAAAGCGCAGCGAAAGCGCCTTGAAGGTCAACGTCGCCGGGCTGCCGATCTGCGAGCCATCGGCGCGGATGAGCTTGATGACGCACTGCGTGGCCTGCTTCCCGAGGTTGACGACCCCCAGGCTGCTGACGTCGCCCCGGACAGGATCGCGGCGCAGCCCCAGGACCACGGCCGTCTTGCCGGCGTCGAACAGGTTGTCCGAGGAGATCAGCGGCACCGGGCTCACCGAAGAGCGCAGCGCGTCGGCCGAGGTGTTGAACAGCCGGGCGTCGACCGACATCGCGGCGCTGGCGTTGATCTCCAGGAGGCCGGACTTGCCGGGAGAGCTGACGCCGCCGAGGATCGAGGTGCGCCCCGCAGCGAGGGGAGTCTGCGCCGGCGGAGTGGAGGGGCGCTGCGTGCCGTCGCTCTCGGCGTTCAGGAACGCCGTCGTGTACGGGCGCTGGTCGGAGCCGCCGTTGGTGATCCAGATCTGAATCGCGTGCGTGCTCCCGGTCGAGCTGATCGGATCGGGGACCGGAACATAGACCGCGCCGGCAAAAGCGGCTCCGGCCGTTCCCAGCAGCGCGATTCCGACCCCAACAGCGGCACAAGCGACTCCGAGACGACCGGCGAGCGGCTTCCTCATCGGACCCATCCTCCTTCAGGCGGCGTACTGCAATATATTGAAACATCCGTATGGTATCGCCGCGAGGTCCGGAGCGCAACCCCCAAGAAGCAGCGAGCCCGCCACCCGCGCGCTTTTCGCGCGTGAGAGGCGGGCCCGGATGCCGGAAAGAGATCGGTCAGGCGGTCAGATCGGTCAATCGGTCAGATCGGCGACGGCGTGATCTCGACGTGGAAGTTGGCGAATCTCCAGCCCAGGCTCGACACCTCGGGGAGCTCCTGATTGTTGTAGTTCCCGAACTCGGCCACCAGGCCGGTCCCCGGCACCGTGATCACGCGGTTGTGGGCGGTGCCGTCATACTGACCGCCGTTCACCAGCTTGCCGTTCTGGTAGATGCCGTAGGTGACCTTGTTGTCAAACGCGCTGTAGAGGAGGCTGACGTGATAGGTCTGCCCCTGCTGGAACGCGAACCCGACCTTGGCGCTGGTGCTGTAGCGCGCCGGCAGATCGAGGTTCTGAGCGGCCTTGAAATTGTTGTTGTTCGGCCCGAAGGCGTTGACGTTGGCCAGGGTGTTGCTGCGGAACCGGCCGCGGTGGAAAAAGATCAGGTTGTGCGCGCCCTTCTTCAGCCGCGGGTTCCAGGGGCCGGCCACGACATCGAACTCGGCGCTGACGCGGGACGCGTTCAACGCCTTGGGCACCGGGATGCGGAGGATCTTCTTGGGGATCGCCTTGGTGGCGAGATGGAAGCTGCCGCTCTGGGTGAAGGTGATGATCGAGCCGGTGGCCGCCGACGCCTTTCGCGCCTCGACCTTCTCGATGGCATCCGCCGGGTTATGCGCCGGGTTATCCGCCGGGTTGACGAAGGAGACCTCGGAGGTCCTGCTGTCGACCATCGCGGCCAGCGCGTAGAACGGCTGGTCGCACGCGACCCTGGCGGTCGCCGCGGCCTCGCCGCGCAGCCCGAGGGCGTCCTCGAACCGGCTCATCGACTTGGCCGGAACCTCCACCGATCCGGCGTTGCGGACCAGGGAGCCGTCCAGGGCCACGACGTCCACCTGGCACTGCGCGGCGGTCTCGCCGAGGTTGACCAGGGCGAGCTGGGTGACGTCGCGGCTGCCGTCACGCCCGACGCCATTGAGATAGGTGGCGGTCCCCGCCGCGATCTGGTTCTCGGCGGTGATCACCGGCACGCCGGCGTAGGAGACGCGCTTGCCGTGGGTGCTCTTGATCCAGGCGCTGATCGCCAGCTCCGGTGAAGCGTCGACCGCCAGCAGACCGGTCTCTCCCACCGCGGCGACCTTCTCCAGATAGATTGCGCGGTCGGCCGGCACGCTCGAGCTGGCCGCCTTGGGCGCGGCCCCCGCGCGGTCCGCCTGCAAGAAGGCGGTGGCGTAAGGGCGCTCCACGCCATCGAAGTTGGAGATCCAGAGCTGAGTGGCGAGCGGGGCTCCGGCGGCGTTCACGGGCTCGACGACGGGGATGAACACGGTGGCGGCTCTCATCGGAGCGGCGAGCCCCAGGGCGGAGAGGGCGAGGGCACAGGCGAGCGACTTCTTCATGCGGCGGGCCTCCTTGTACGACCTTCTACGACAAATTCTGCTGGACCAGGACTTCCCTTGAACGGATCGATGCTACGAGGATCAAGCTGGGATTGCAACATGTAATGTGCAACTTTCTCTGTAAAACATGCCAGGGCCATGGCGATCCCGATCTCGCGCTAGGATGGATGGGACCAAGATGATGAGACTTTTCAGCCGCCGGGCGTTCAAGCCGGTCTACCTTGTTTACTACCGGTTTCTCTTCGGGCGCCGGTTCCCGTTCGCGGCGCGGCTCGCGGCCCGGGTCCGTGCCTTCGAGGCGGCCACCGGCCGGGGGGACGCGCCGGCGTCCAAGGCGGTCTGGGAGGAGCAGTACCGAGAGGGGGGGTGGGAGTTCATGCGGGGGCTCGACGAGCTCGCCCGCTACAGCGTGATCGCCGGCTACCTCCACCACCTCCGGGCCGGCGGCTCCGTGCTCGACGTGGGGAGCGGCGAGGGGCTGCTCGCCGACCCTCTCCGCCCTCTCGGCTACTCCCGCTACCTCGGCGTCGACCTCTCCGAGGCCGCCATCCGCCAGGCCGCCGGCCGGGCGGACGCGAAGACCGCCTTCGCCGCCGCCGACGCCGAGTCCTACACCCCGCCAGGGCGCTGGGACGCCATCGTCTTCAACGAGTGCGTCTACTACTTCAACGATCCCGTGGGGACGGTCCGCCGCTATGAGCAGTTCCTGGAACCCGGGGGCGTCTTCATCGTCTCGACCTTCCGCTCGCGCCGGGCGGACGTCATCGTCCGGCGCCTGCTGGAGACCTATCAGCTCCTGGAAGAGACCGCGATCAGCAACCGCAAGGGGACCTGGGTGGTGCGGGTGCTGGCCCCGGCGGCTGCCTCCGGTGAGATCAGACCGTGACCGGCGCCCGCCACCGCAGCGCCTCGTCCAGCCGCCCCTCGCTCTGGAGCTCCTGGATCCGCTTCAGCCGGATGAAGCGGGAGCCGAGGAACTCCCCGGCGGTGAGGCCCGCCTCGCGGTAGGCGTCATAGAGCTCGCGAGCGCCCAGGCGGGCGTCCCAGCGGGGCTGGAAGGCGGGAAGGACCCGCTGGATCTTCTCGCAATCCACGCGGTAGCAGCGCTTGTCCGGGCCGGCGTCGTCGGCGTAGGTGATCGCGCAGCCGGGCACCGTCTCGGCCACGATCTCCGCCAACTCGCGGATGCGGTAGTTCTCCGCCGTGCGGCCGATATTGAACGCCTGGTCGTGCACCAGCTCGCGGGGAGCGTCCAGCACGGCGAGGAAGGCGCGGCTGATGTCCTCGAGATGGACGATCGGCCGCCAGGGGGTGCCGTCGCTCATCAGGTGGATGCGCCCGGTCGTCACCGCGTAGCCCACCAGGTTGTTGAGCACCAGGTCCACCCGCAGGCGGGGGGAGACGCCGTAGGCGGTGGCGTTCCTCAGGTAGGTGGGGGTGAAGCCGCCGTCCGCCAGCTCCGAGAGCTGCTGCTCGAGCCGCACCTTGGAGACGCCGTACGGGGTGACCGGATTGAACGCGGCGTTCTCGTCCAGGAAGTCGTCGCCGGCGGCGCCGTAGGTGCTGCACGAGGAGGAGAAGAGGAAGCGCTCGACCCCCGCTTCCTTGGCGAGCCGGGCGAAGCGGATCGAGGCCGCGTCGTTGATCTCGTAGGTCAGCGAGGAGTCGACGTTCCCCAGCGGATCGTTGGAGAGCCCGGCGAGGTGGATCACCGCCGCGAACCCCGCGAGATCCTCGCGCTCGACATCGCGCAGGTCCTTCCGCAGCGAGGGGACCGCCCGGTCCACGGGCCGCCCTTCCAGCAGGCAGGGCTCGAACCAGTCGCTGTCGAGCCCCACCACCTCATGCCCCGCCGCCCTCAGCAGCGGCACCATGACGCTGCCGATGTATCCAGTGTGCCCGGTGACCAGGATTTTCATGGCCGCGGGAGCGTAGCAGAAACGCCGGTCGCGGAGCAGGTCAGCCGGCGGTGCCCTTGAGCCGGGCGATCTCTTCCCGCAGCCGGGCCACCTCGTCCTCGGCGTCTTTGCGGGCTTCGGCTTCCCGGGTGGCTCTCTGGGTTTCCCGGGTGGCTCTCTCGGTTTCCCGGGCGGCTCTCTCGGTTTCCCGAGTGGCACGCTCGGCTTCCCGGGCGGCGCGCTCGGTTTCCTGGGCGGCTCTCTCGGAGGCCGTATACAGCCGCTCGCCAGTCCGGGCATCGAAGACGAGGGTGGTCTTGCCGTCAGGGGAGACGCCGAACGCGAGCCCCACGGTCTCGGAGACGATCCGCCCCTCGGCATCGGGCTCGATCGCGCGATACCGACCGCCATCGGCCAAGCGGTATCCAATCCACTGAAAGTGGTAGCCGTTGGCCGGCAAGGGGGGATCCAGCGCCAGGTATTCGCGGATCTTCTCCCGCTCGTACAGCTTCACCTTGTCGACGAGGTCGGTGTTTCGGATCGCCGCGTTCGAGAAGGAGACCACCTCGATGATCAGGCAGGGGCGAAGGCCGGTCTTGGCCACGTTGAAGCTGGAGCCTTCCCACTCGCGGGAATTTGGAACGTTCGGAATGACCGTGATGTCCGGCGCCGGCCGCCGCCACTCGCGATGCCCCCAGAGGAGCTTTTGATCCGACAGGACCAGCACTTCCTCCCAGAGGGAGGAAACGTGACGGGAGACGATGTCGTGAATCTGGCCCGTGACGCGCCAGTGCCGATAGGACTGGACCACCTGGTCTCCGATCTGGGGGTCCAGAAAGTACTCCGGAGTCAGGGGAAACTCCTGGAGCTCCATTTGTCCGCCCGCCGATTTGACCCAGCGGTGAACGAAATCGGTCTCCAGCTCCCCGGAATCATCCGGCTCGTCGCCGTGGCCCGGCGTTCTCGCAGGCTTGGCCATGGACCCAAGTATAGGGGTGCCCCCGATGGGGAGCAAATTATGCCTATCCGCGACTCGGTAGCAAGAGGGCGCTACTTCGCCGGGAGTAACCCGGTCCGATCCGCGGCTGATACGATCTGCGGCCTATGAAGTTGGGAGGGATTGGGCAGAACCCCATCGAGCACATCGCGGGAATGCTGGGCCTGCTGCCACAGCCGCTGCTCGATACGCACATCGCCATGCTGCTGGCGCGGACGGTGATGGAAGGGGCGCGCCTCGGCGTCTTCGAGACCTTGAAGGACGTCGCCCTCACCGCCGCGGAGGTCGCGGCGCGCTGTGGCGGCCAGCCGCGGTCGATGGGCAAGCTCCTCGGCGCGCTGGCCGGCTGCGAGTACCTTCGCTACGAGGCGGGGCGCTACTCGCTGGCGCCGGTGGCCCGCAAGTGGATGCTCGGGGACGCCGCGCAGCCGCTCGGCGACAAGATGCTCCTGCAGTTCCTCGAGTGGAAATTCCTCGAGCACATCGGGGACTTCGTGCGCACCGGCAAGCCCCTGGACCTCCACGGCACGCTCACCCAGGAAGAGTGGGGGATCTACCAGCGGGGGATGCGCGCCACGGCCGTGAGCTGGGTGCCGGAGCTGGCGAGGCGGACCCCGGTGCCCAAGCGGGCGAAGGACATGCTGGATATCGGCGGCTCGCACGGCCTGCTCTCCGTGGCCCTCTGCCGCCGGCACCCCGGCCTGCGCTCGGTGATCCTCGACCTGCCCGCGGCGGTGGAGCACGCCGCTCCTCTCCTCGCCCGGGAAGGGATGGGGGACCGGATCACCTACCGCGCCGGCGACGCCCTGACCGACGATCTCGGCACCGAGGCCTGGGACGTGATCCTCGTCGCCAACCTCGTCCACCACTTCGACGACGCCACCAACCGCGCTCTGGCGAAGCGGATCGCGAAAGCCCTGCGACCGGGAGGGGTCTTCGTGATCCAGGAGCTCTACCGCGCGAGCTCGCCCCACGAAGCCGGCCAGATCGGCGCCCTGCTGGATCTCTACTTCGCGCTCACCAGCGAGGCCGGCACCTGGTCTTTCGAGGAGATGGCCGGCTGGCAGCGCGAGGCGGGCCTCAAGCCGCGAAAGCCGATCAAGTTCATGACCGCCCCGGGGAATGGCCAGCAGTCGGCGCTGAAAGTGGGCTGACCCGCTCTTCAGGTGGCTTCAAGTGGACTTCATCTCCGCCATGGCCGAGCTGATGACCTCCTCGGCGACCCCTTGGTTCCGCAGGCTCTCGACCAGCCGTTCCAGGCCGGGATTGTGGTCGAGCCGCTCGAGATCCTGCCGCAATCCCTGCCCGATGTAGGCACGGATGAGCGGCTGATATCCCATGAAGCCCAGGACCGGGGCGACACGCTTGAGATCCTCCACCACATCCTCGGGCATCCGGATGCTGATCGTCGACATGGGGCGGTCCTTCTGGAGCCGCTCACGGAGCTGCTGAGCCTTCATAGATTTCCCTTTCTCCCCAGGTGGCCGGGCGGGCCGAGATGATCCGGATCCCTTCCTGCCGGAAGGTGTAGACGACCACCAGCAGGCGCCAGCTCTCCGTCAGTCCCATCGCCGTCTCGCGTTCCTCGCCGCCCAGCATCTCGGAGCGATGCAGGCGGATGAACGGGTCCGAGAAGACCTCACAGGCCACCTCGATCGAGACCCGATGCTTCCGGAGGTTGGACTCCCCCTTTTCCCGGTCCCAGGTGAAGCGGATGCCGTTCCGTTCGTGGACGACATCACCAGCCGAGAGCTTACCATGGCGTATATACACTGACAATACGTTATCCTCCCCTGATCTCGCCGAGCCCCGGTGAAGGCGTCGGTTCCTACCTGAATAAGACGTAAAATCGGTCCCGGAACTTCTTCGCCCTAGAACGGCTTGAGTTTGCGAGGGGGGTATGAAGATTATTCAAGCATTTAGAAAATTATCCGAGAGAGCTCCGCTCGCGCTTCTGATCCCCGGCTTCCTGTTCCTGGCTTGCCGGAGCGCGCCTCCCGCGCCTTCGTCGCCTGCTGACTTCACGAGTTGCCCGGACCTCGCCGGCACGTACCTCTTCGAGGACCTCGCGACCTCCTGCGCGCTCGACGGCCCCAAGGGAGTGTTCCCGACCTACGCCTTCATCAGGAACGGAAAGCTGAGGGAGCCCCGTGATCCCGTGGAGGTCCTCCCCCTGCCGCTCTATCACTGGGCCGACCCGGGCAGCCGGTTGAAGGTCGAGCAGCAGGGCTGCGGCCGGATCGAGCTGAGCCTTTACCATTCCGAGCCCGCCGCCGAGCCCTACAACGTCTACGAGATCGATCTCACGAACCTCGCCCGTCACGGGAAGCTCGAGATGAACCGGTCCCGGCTGAGCTTCAAGGGCGCCGGGGAATGGGAGGGCGCGCAGATCCCGATCGGAGCCGCGCGCCGGAGGGAAAACTGGTCGTTCTCCCGCGACCCGCAGGGGCGGCTGGTCTTTTCTCAGTCTTTCCGCACGGCGGGCGTGTTCTGGGTGATCCCCGTACTGCGTCACGCGGAGGTGAGGTGCGTGCTGCCGGGGTCTGGCGGCTGATGCGCAGGCTCAGGCGAGGTTTCAAATACCTGATGGCGGCGTTCTACGTGCTGGCCGGGGTGAATCACTTTTTGAACCCGGCTCCGTATCTGAAGATCATGCCGCCGTATCTCCCGTGGCACCGCTTACTCGTCGGGGTGAGCGGCGTCTGCGAGGTCGCGCTGGGGGTGCTGCTGCTGGTGCCGCGCTGCACGCGGTGGGCGGCGTGGGGATTGGTCGCGCTGCTGATCTCGGTGTTTCCCGCCAACCTCCACATGGCGGTCCATCCGGAGCTCTACCCGGAGATCCCCGCCGCGGCGCTGTGGGCCAGGCTCCCCCTGCAGGCCGTCCTCATCGCCTGGGCCTGGGTGTATACGCGGCCCGAGCCGCCGCCGGCCCGCGGAGTGGTCATGCCGGAATCCGCTTGACTGGCTATTGCGGGCCTCCCCGCCCGGGGCCAGACTCCTGGCGATGCGAACGATCGAGCTGCGGAACTATCTTCTCAAGGAAGGGGCCGCCGGCGACTTCATCCGGTTCTTCGAGGAAAACTTCCTCTTCTCGCAAAGGGAAGAGGGGATGTCCGTTCTCGGGCAGTTCGGGGTGATGGGGGAGCCGGACCGCTTCGTCTGGATTCGCGCCTTCGAGAGCATGGAGACCCGCCGGCGCGGGCTCGGCGGCTTCTACGGCGGGCCGGCCTGGAAAGCCCATGGCCCCACGGCCAATGGCATGATGCTCGAATTCCACAACGTGCACCTGCTCCGGCCCCTCGCGCCCATCGCGGACCTGACCGGTGGCCTCTCGCTGGAGGATCGGGCGGCGGAACCGGCGGGCGCCCTGCCTCCGCACACCGGGCTCGTCGCCGTCGATTTTTACCGAAGCGAGCCGGGCGGGCTGGAGCGTCTGATCGAGCTCTTCGCGCGGCGCCTGCGGCCGGCCCTCGTCGAGCAGGGAGCCCGGGTGCTCGGCCACTTCGTCGCCGAGCTGGCGCCCAACGACTATCCGGGGCTGCCGGTCTATCAGAATGAGAATCTTCTCGTGGTCCTCTCGGCGTACCGGGATCGCGAGCACCACGCCGCCCTGAAAACCTCTGCGCTCCCGGCCACGGATGTGGAGACGATGCTCTTGCGGCCGACGGCGAGGTCGGTGATCCGGTACTGATCAGGGCGTCGGTGGCCCGCGCCCGCCTGCTAGCCCCGCTTCGTGAGAATCACCCGCACGCCATTCCTCGGCCGCAGGGTGATGCGCGGGTAGGGCTCGACCGGATGGCCGGGGACGAGCCGCATCCGCCAGCGGCGGCCGATCGTGGCCAGCAGGAGCACCCCCTCCATCTTCGCGAAGCCCATGCCGATGCAGAGCCTGGGGCCGCCGCCGAACGGGAAGTAGGCGAGCTTCGGCAGCCCGGCCTCGAAATCCTCCGTCCAGCGCTCCGGGCGGAAGGCGAGAGGGTCCGGAAAGAAGCGCGGATCGCGGTGGGCCACCCACTGGGAGGCGAGGACACCGGCTCCAGCGGGAATGGGGTAGCCGCCGATCGTGACCGGCTCGATCGCCCGCCGGGAGACCGCCCAGGCCGGCGGATAGAGGCGCATCGATTCGGCGAGGATCTGGCGCGTATACGGCAGGTCCGGCATGTCCTTGGCGCCGGGGAGGCGATCCCCGAGCACGGCGTCGACCTCGGCGTGGAAGCGCGCCTCGGCCTCGGGATGGAGGGCGAGGAGGTACCACGTCCAGGCCAGGGCGTTCGCCGTGGTCTCGTGGCCGGCGAGGAAGAGAGTCAGGGCCTCGTCGCGCACCTGGGCGGCGTCCATCAGGCCGCCGTCCTCGTCCCGGGCGGCGAGCAGCAGGGAGAGGAGATCCTCGCCGGCATCCTCAATACTGACCTTAGTACCGGCCTTAGTACCGGCCTTCCGCCGTTCATCGATCAGGCCGTAGATCAGGGCGTCGAGAGTCGCGCGCCCCTGCTCGGCCCGCCGCGCCGAGGGGGTGGGGATCTTCCGCAGGAGCCCTCCCAGGGGGATGGCCACCAGGCTGAAGGCGGCGATCAGCCCGTCGAGCGCGCGCCCCACCTCGCGCGCCGACTCCTCCTCGACGTCGACGCTGAACAGCGAGCGCGCCACGATCCGCAGCGTCAGGCTCATCATCTCCCGCGCGATGTCCAGGCTCTCGCCGTCCCGCCATCGCGCCGCCGCCGCGGCGGCATCGGCGGCCATGGCCTCGGCGTAGGCCTCGACCCGCCGCCGGTGGAACGCCGGCTGGATCAGCCGCCGCTGCCCCTTGTGGAGCTCCCCCTCGCTGGTCAGCAGCCCCTTGCCGAAGACCTCCTTCGCCTGGTCGAGCGCCCGCCCCTTGATGAAGCTCGCGTCCTTGGCGACCAGCACCTCGTGGACGAGGTCGGGATGGTTCACATAGACCAGCCGGTAGGGGCCGACCCGCAGGTGGGCGATATCGCCATAGCGGGCGGCGATCCGCTCCAGGTAGCCCAGCGGATCCCGGCGCAAGGCGAGGATCGTCGACCAGGGGCGGCTTTCGCCCGGTGGAACCGTGGCGGCGAGAAGGGCTTCTGAGCTCATGGCCCGCCTATGCTACTGGATCGGCGCGGCGAGGGTGGCGGCGCGGGCGGCCGCCTTGAACCAGAACGGCTTGCTCCGCAGCTCTTCGCGAGTCATCCGGCGCGCCTGGGCGAAGTCCGCGGCGAGCATGCGCTCCACCCGCGCGGCGACGTCGCGGTCGGCGAAGATCGCGGTGATCTCGAAGTTGAGCCGGAAGGAGCGGTTGTCGAGGTTCGCGGTGCCGACGCCGGCGACCGCGTCGTCGATCAGAAAGACTTTCTGATGCAGAAAGCCCGCCTGGTAGCGGTAGATCTCGATGCCGGCGTCGATCATCTCGCCGACGAAGGCGAACGCCGACAGATAGACCAGCAGGTGGTCGGGATCGTTCGGGATCAGAATGCGCACCTCGACCCCGCGCAGCGCCGCCAGGTGGAGCGCGCCGACCACCGCCGGGTCGGGCACGAAGTAGGGGCTGGTGATCCAGAGCCGCCGGCGCGCGGAACGGATCACGTCCTGGAACATCAGGCTCGCCGTCTCCAGCGTGTCGGCCGGCCCCGAGGCCAGAATCAGCGCCGGCACGTCCCCGCGGGCGGAAGGCTGGGCGAGCCAGTCGAGTTGCAGCTTCTCCCCCGTGGCCCAGCGCCAGTCGTCGTAGAAGGACTTCTGCATGCCGAGCACCGCGGGGCCGGTGACGCGGACGTGCGTGTCGCGCCAGGGGCCGAGGCGCGGGCTCAGGCCCAGGTACTCGTCCCCCACATTGTGGCCGCCGATCCAGCCGGTGTGGCCGTCGACGACGACCACCTTGCGATGGTTGCGGAAGTTGAGCTGGAACCGGTTGCCGGGGCCGCGGGTGGTGTGGAAGCGATGGGCCGCGACCCCGCCGTCGCGGAGCTCGCGCACATAAGCCCGCGGCAGGCGGTGGCTGCCGAACTCGTCGAACAGGAAGTAGACCCTGACGCCGGCGGCGGCCTTGCGGAGCAGGCACGATTTCAGCTCCCGCCCGAGGTCGTCGTCATGCACGATGAAGAACTGCACGAGCACGTAGCCCTGAGCCTCTTCGATGCCGGCGAAAATACTGTCGAAAGTCGCCCGGCCGTCCACCAGCAGCTCGACTTCATTGCCTTTCAGGAAAGGGATCGTGGCCAGCGTGACGGCGGCGAGCAGGGGACCGCGATCCTCCGAGGGCTGAACGACGAACGGCCGCACGGCCCTGGCGGCTCTCTCCTCCGAGCTCGCCTCCAGAACCTGGCGGGCGATCTTGTAGCCATGGAACTTCGACCGCCCGAGCACGAAGTAGGCAGGCACCGCGAAGTAGGGGAACGCGATCAGGGCAACCCCCCAGGCCATGGTGCCCTGGGGGGTCCGCACCGACATCAGGGCGTGGATGGCGCAGAGGAAGCCGGCGGCATGGCAGGCGAGGAGAATCAGTCCCCACAGTGATTCCGTGCCGGTCATCCCCTGGATCTTACTTCACGTGCGCC
>JBDSHF010000044.1:0-4369 GCA_039918595.1 Thermoanaerobaculia bacterium | reverse complement strand
CCTCACCCCCGGCCCCTCTCCCACCGCACTCCCGCCGCCCGGGAGAGGGGGGACTTTACTGAGAAGGCGTGGCTTGTAGGGTGCGCTGTGCGCACCATCACCGTTTCTGGTGCGCACAGCGTACCCTACGAGCGAGGTCTCTCCCGTCAAACTCCCCTCTCCCGGTCGGCGGGAGTGCGGTGGGAGAGGGGCCGGGGGTGAGGATTCGGGGCGGGGGCCGCCCTCTTCCCTCTACCCCCGCCCCACATACAAAACATGCGCGTGGGGGTACCCCGCCCCGATCTCGACCGCCTCGAACCCCGCGAAGCCGGCGCGCGCGAGGCGGTCGCGGATCTCGTCCCGCGTCTCGTAGCTGAAGGCCTCCCCCAGGGTCAGGCCGAGGAGGTCGGCGCCGCTCTCCTGGGCGCGGTTCCAGAACGCCTTGGCCCGGTGCCCGGGGTCGATCTCCTTGAGCAGAAAGACGCCGCCGGGCGCCAGCCGCTCGCGCGCCCAGCCGAGCAGCGGGTCCCAGTCCGCTCGCGGCAACCGATAGAGCACGTCGAAGATCGACACCGCGTCGAACCTGCCGCGGACCGCCAGGTGATAGCCGTTGACCACCCGCAGCCGGGGCTCGCGAGGGATGTGGAAGACCTTGCGGCCGTCCGGCTCGACGGCGACCGCCTCGCGGACTCCCGCCGCGAGGGCGAGATGTGCGAAGATTCCATGCCCAGCCCCGAGATCCAACAGCCGGCCCCCTGTCGGGAGGTAGTCGAGCACCCGCAGGAAGGGGCACGAAAGGAAGCGCCCGAGCACGTGAAACCGGGCCGCCGCCGGTGCGCCGCGATAGGCGCGCCGCACCAGGCCGAGGGCCTGGGCATGGCCGAGATGGGGACGACCGAGATTGGAATGAACGAGAGACGACACCCGGACTGAATATCTTCCCGCGATGACGCTGTCAACCGACTCCCCGTTCCGGCGGATGATCCTCTCCAGGACCAGCCTCGCCGCCCTCGCCGGGTTCGCCCTCGTGCTCCTGGTGCGGCTCCTCACGCTCCCCCGCAGCCTGTGGGAGATGGACGAGGTTCTCTTCGCGCGCGCCGTCGAGCGGTTCGATCCCTTGAGCCACCGGCCCCACCCGCCGGGCTATCCCGTCGTCGTGGGCCTGGGCAAGCTGCTCAACCTGATCTTCCACGACCCGTTCACCAGCTTGGTCGCCCTCAGCCTGATCTCCTCGCTGGTCGGCTACTGGGCCCTGGTCGCCGCCTTCCGCCGGATCGCGGGCGGGGCGGGTGCCGAGCGGGTGGCGGTCGCCGGAGCGCTCCTCTTCCAGCTCTCGCCGGCGATGCTCGTGCAGGGGCCGCTGCCGATGTCGGACCCGCCGGCGCTGATGTTCCTCGCCCTGGCCCTGGCCGCCGGAGCCCTCCTGCGGGACGGCGGCGGGATCTGGAGCGCCCTGACTCTGGGGGTGTCCGCCTCGGCCGCGATCGGCTGCCGCCCGCAACTCGCCCTGGTGGTCCTCCCCATGCTGGCGGTGGCGCTCTGGCAGACGCCGGACTGGCGCCGGCGGGGCGAGGTCGTGGCCGCTTTCACCCTCGTTTCGCTCCTCTGGTTCATCCCCCTCGTCCTGGCGACCCGGGGATTCAACGGTTTTCTCGTCTACCAGTCCAAGCAGGCGGCCTACGTGGCCGGACACGACGCGACGCTCTCCCGCGGGGGCAGTCCGATGCTCTCCGTGGCGAAACGCTTCATCACCCACCCCTGGGGGCGCAAGCAGATGGCGTTCCCGGTGCTGGCGCTGGCGGCGATCGGAAGCGTAGCGCTCTCCCGCCGGCGGCGGTCCGCGGCGATCCCCCTGGCGGTCCTGACCGTGTTTCAGCTCGCCGTCTGCCTGTTGATCATGGATCCCGCGGACGCCGTCCGCTACGCGCTCCCCTCGATGCTCGGCATCGCCTTCGCGGCCACCGTGGGGATGCAGGCGCTGGCGGGGCTCGTCCGGGCTCCGGCGGCGGCCCGGCTCGTCCCCATCCTGGTCACCCTGCTGATCGTCGCGGCGTCGATCGCCTACGCCTGGCCCGTGCTCGCGGTCCGCTCCCGGACTCTCTCGCCCACGATCTCGGCGGTCCGCTGGGCGCGGCGGAACGTGCCGCCGAAGTCGGTGATCCTGGCGGGAGAGGACGTGGCCCCGCAGGCCGATTTCCTGCTCAAGGCGGGGTACGACCTCAAGCGGATCGAGGACGGATTCCATCATGCCGCCTGCCGGCCCGAGGCGCAGGCCTGGATCTTCGCCGAGGGGGAGAGCCGCTGGCCGGGGGCGGTGACCTTCCGCTGGCCCGACAGCGACCCCTACCACAAGCTGACCCGCGACCATTACCGCGTCATCTCCCTGAGCCCGGTCCCGCTCGACCGCCGCTTCAAGAGCGTGCGCGGGGTCTACGGCTGGGAGCCGACCCTCCTGGACGCCCGCTGGCGGTGGCTGGACGCCGACGCGGCGATCCGGATCTTCCCGCGCAAATGGGTCCGGGCGGCCGCCGTGAAGCTGAGGCTCGATCCCTCGGCGCCGTTCCCCGCGAACACCGTCACCCTGTCGATCGACGGCGTCCCGGTCAGGACCGTGGAGATCGCGCGCGGCACCTGGCAGCGGGTCGAGCTGCCGCTCCCGACCCACCGGATGGTCGAGATCGGCATCCGGTCGGCCCATTCGTTCGTGACGATGAAAGACGGGGCGCCCCGCCGGGCCGCCGTGCAGCTCCTTGCCGTGGAACGGATCGCCCGTTAAGCTGAGGCCTGTTCCGATGCCGATTGATATGAGGAAACAGCCGTCCGTTTCGCTCGTCATTCCGATGTTCAACGAAGAAGAGAACATCGAGCACGCGCTCGCCTGCGCGGTCGACGCCCTGGCGCGCTACAGCGGCGAGGACTGGGAGATCGTGGTCGTCGACGACGCCTCGCGGGACCGCTCGGCCGAGCTCGTCGCCCGCGAATCGGCCGCCGAGCCGCGCATCCGCATGGTGCGGCACGAGGTGAACCGCAAGCTCGGGGCGTCGCTCAAGACCGGGTTCGCCGCCGCCCGCAAGGACGTCGTCCTCTACATGGACGCCGACCTGCCGTTCGATCCGGACGCGATCGGCCGCGCCCTGCAGGCGATGAAGGTGACGCGGGCCGACCTGGTCGCCGGCTACCGGCTGGACCGCACGGCCGAGGGGTTCCGCCGCACGGTCTACTCCTATTGCTACAACACCCTGATCGGGCTCCTGTTCGGCTGGCCGCACCGGGACATCAACTTCTCCTTCAAGCTGATCCGCCGCGAGGTGCTGGAGGCGATCGAGCTCAAGTCCGAGGGGTCGCTGATCGACGCCGAGCTGATCGTCAAGGCGAAGAACCTGGGGTTCGTGATCCAGCAGCTCGGCCTCGACTACTTCCCGCGCACCCGCGGAAGCTCGACGCTCTCCTCCCCCACCGTCATCCTCAAGATCTTCCGGGAGCTCATCGCCCTCTACCCGGAGATGCGCCACCCCCGCCGCCGCGGCCAGCCGGCACCCGCGGGAGACTCCGCCCCACCCGAGCCGGTCGAGGCCCACGCTCCGACCCTGAACCGTTGAGAACGCTCGTCGTCACCGCCGACGACGTCGGCCTTCACCCCGGCATGACCCTGGGCGCCTTGAAGGCCCACGACGAGGGGATCGTCACCGCCTGCAGCGTGGTGGCGACCGGCCCGGCCCTGGACGACGCGGTCGAGCGGCTGCGCGACCGGCCAGGGCTCGACGTCGGAGTCCACCTCACCTTCGTGGGCGAGCGTCCGCTCTCGCCACCCGAGCGGGTGCGGTCCCTCCTCGGCCCGGACGGCACCTTCCTGCCGGGATTCCGCGCCTTCGCCGCCCGCTACGCCCTCGGCCGGATCGACGACGCCGACCTCGAAGCCGAGCTGCGGCGGCAGATCGAGCGCCTCCTCGCCGCCGGCCTCCGGCTCGTCCACGCCAACAGCCACCAGCACCTGCACGTCCTGCCGCGGGTCTTCGAGATCGTCCTGAAACTCGCCGAGGAATACCGCATCCCCTGGGTCCGGGTTCCCCGCGACCCGGCGGCGACCCTCTCCCTGCGCGCGCTCGAGATCGGGATTCTCAACCGGATCGGCAGAGAGGCCCGCCGCCAGGCACGAGGGAGGAACGTCAGGATTCCCGACCGCACCGTCGGTATCCTCGACGCGGGACGGCTGACCCCGGAACGGCTCGCCTCCATCCTGAAGGACGTGGAGAACGTGACCGAGCTGGTCTGCCACCCCGGCCTTGGAGACCGGGAGCTGGAGGAGGCGTACCGCTGGGGCTACGGATGGGATGGGGAGACGGCGGCGCTCTGCGATCCGGGGGTGAGGAAGGCGATTCGGGAGGGGGGG
>JBDSHF010000043.1:0-9858 GCA_039918595.1 Thermoanaerobaculia bacterium | reverse complement strand
ATCGAGACCTACGGCACGGTCGACGAGCTGAGCTCGGAGATCGGCGTCGCCATTGCCCTGGGGCTCGCCCCCCGGATCGCCGAGACGCTCTTGCGCGTGCAGAACGAGCTCTTCAACGTCGGCTCGGACCTCTGCATCCTGGAGGAGGACAAGGTGAAGATGCCGGTGCCGGTGGTCGAGGCGCGGCACGTGGAGGCCCTGGAGCGGCTGATGGACGAGCTCTCGGAAGAGCTCCCCTACCTCGACAACTTCATCCTGCCCGGGGGCTCGCCCGGAACGGCGCAACTCCACGTGGCAAGGACCGTCTGCCGCCGGGCAGAGCGTCTGGCCGTCGGGCTGGCGCGCGAGGAGCCCGTCGGCCCCTTCGTCGTGAGCTACCTGAACCGCCTTTCGGATGCTCTCTTCGTGATGGCCCGCTACGAAAACCTGAAGCGGGGGATTCCGGACGTCCTCTGGGACAGCCGGGCCTGAGTCCCGAGGCCGAAGTTGGCCCGCCTTTTGAAGTGATACCCTGACGAGCGGCGGACCGGCTCGTGCCGGCCCGCCCGAGCACCTATCTCAATGGGAGGAGCAGGAATGTCATCCTCGTTCGGCATATATCTCGTCGGTTTCATCATTCTGGTCATCGGCCTGGCGCTGGGGGCTCATCTGGCCGGCGTTCCCTCCATGTGGATCGCCGTCGGCGTCATCTGCCTGGTCGGCATCGGCATCCTGAGCGCGGTCAAGAAGACCCAGGGGCGCACCGGCGGACCCACCCGGCCGACCGGCGGCCCGGGCGCACCCTTGCGGTAACAGGAGGCAGCTCTCTCCGGGGATCTTTCAGCACCTCATTTGTGTGAAGATCTCTCCCGGATTGAGCTCCCCTTCCCTCTTCCACCGGATTCGCGAGCTGGCCGGCTCAGCCTTCGGCTTCGACCGGCTGGCGTATTTCTCGATCGACCATCCGCGGCGGACGATCCTCTCCTTCGCCATCCTGGTGCTGCTCGCCGCGCCGGGGCTCCTGCGCCTCCAGCTCCGCACCGACGGCCATGCGCTGGTGCCGCCCGGCGATCCGGCGGTGGCGTTCGACGCCCGGGTGCGCCAGCACTTCGGGCTGCGCGACCCGATCGTGGTGGTGCTCCAGACCCCGCGGCCGAACGGCATCTTCAATCCCGACACCCTGCGGCGGGTCCGTGACCTGACGGCGGTCCTGGAGAAGCTCGACGGGGTCCCTCCCGGCGGGGTCACCAGCCTGGCGACGGAGAAGCGGGACCGCGTCTATCCCGGCACGCTCGACTTCCGGGCCTTCCTCGACGCCGTCCCCGAGACGCCGGAGGACATGGCGATCTTCCGCGGCGACCTCGAGGCGATCGGCATCCTGCACGGGAACCTGGTGTCGAAGGACCAGAGCGCGGTCGCCATCCTGGTGGGAGCGCCCAACGTCCTCGACCGGTCAGGCGCTCCGGGGGGCGTCAACGCCGCGGCGGCCGACCGGGTCGCCCTCTGCCGCCGCATCGTCGAGGCTGCCCATCGGTTCGAGGCGCCGGGGAACCGCGTCCGGGTGGTGGGGGCGCCGATGGCCGAGTCCCTGCTCGGCCTCCACATCCTCCAGGATCTGGTCCTCCTCCTGCCGCTGTCGATCGCCATCATCGGCTTCGTGCTCTGGCTCGGCTGCCGGCGGATCGCGGGGGTCCTCCAGGGGATGGTCCAGCTCGTGGCCGCCCAGGTCTTCACCTTCGGCCTGATGGGGTGGCTCGGCGTGCCGGTCTATCTGACGACCGCCGTGCTGCCGGTGATCCTGACCACCCTGGCGCTCGCCGACGAGATCCACCTCTTCTGGCGCTACCAGCAACTCCTGGGGCCGGTGCCGGGGAAGGCCGACCGGGAGCATCCCGAGGCGGTGCGGGTGCTGCTCTCGCAGATGAGCCGTCCGATCGTGCTGGCGACGATCACCACGATCGTCGGCTTCCTCTCTTTCCTCTCCTCGCCGCTCGTCGCCGTGCGGAGCTTCGGGGCGTTCGCCGGCGTCGGGCTGCTCTTCTGCCTCTTCTGGTCGCTGATGGTAGGGCCGGCGATGCTCGCGCTGCTCCCCCCCTCGTCCCTGCGGCGGCCGGTGGGGAAGAGCGCCGCCCCCTCAGAGCGCTTCCGCCGCCTCTTCATCCCGCTCTTTCGCTCGCCGCGGCGCACCCTGGGGACGATCGGGATCGCCACCCTCCTGGTGGGCTTAGGGATCGGCCGGCTGGAGGTGCAGGACTCCTGGCTCAGCGGTTTCGCGCCGGGCAGTCCGTTCCGCCAGGACACCGAGGAGGTCAACCGGCTCTTCAACGGCACCCACCTGCTGGAGGTCCAGCTCGACCTCGCGGGCTGGAAAGGGACGCTCGGCGACGTCTGGGAGGGAGTGCCGGGGCCGCTCCTCGATCCCGGAACCCTGCGGGCGATCGGCGAGTTCGAGGCCTTTCTGCGCCGGCAGCCGCGCGTGGGGGGCGTCCTTGGGCCCGCCTCGCAACTGGAGACGATCTCGTTCCTGCGCCATGCCCGGGACCCGAAGCGGCTGAGCATCCCCGGCACGGCGGCGGAGGTCGCGGACCTGGTCCACTGGTTCGACGAGGTGCGGACCGCCCCCCGGCGCCGGGAGGTGATCGACGACGCCCGCCGGCAGGGGGTGATCACCATCTTCCTCAAGGACCCGGACTACAAGCAGGTGGACGCCCTGATGAAGGCGGTCCGGCGCTACGCCCGCGAGCGGCTCGCGCCGCTGGGCGTCCGCACCGGCTTCGCCGGCGACATCGCGGTGAGCCAGGCGATGATCCCGGCGATCGTCCGCACGCAGGTCTACTCGCAGCCGCTGGCCCAGATCGGCGCCTGGCTGGTGGTGACCCTCCTTTACCGCTCGTTCCGGGTGGGATTCCTGATCGCTCTGCCGTCGTCGGTGGCGGTGCTCTGGATGCTGGGCCTGATGGGCTGGACGGGGATCCCTCTCGGGATCGCCACCGCGATGTTCTGCTCGATCACGCTCGGCGTCGGCATCGACTACGGCATTCATTTCTACGAGGTCTTCCTGCGCCTGAAGAGAGAAGGGCCAGGGCGCGATGCGGCGGTCGAGACGGTCGCCGAAGCCGGACCGGCGATCCTGGCGGACACCGCGGCGATCGCGCTCGGGTTCGGCGTCCTGGGAATCTCGCAGGTGCCCTCGAATGCCCGCCTGGGCTTCCTGGTGGCGGGGGCGCTCGCCGTGGCCTGCGCCCTCACCCTGGTCGGCCTCGGCACTCTGCTCGACCGTTCGGTCCGCGAGGTTCCGTCTTCGCATGATCCGGAGAGCGCCTTGTGATAAAAATTTCCTCTACATGACACGACAGGAAAAAGCCCGGCGCATCGCCGAGATCCTCGACGAGCTGTTCCCCACGGTCGACATCCCCCTGGAGCACCGGGACCCGTTCACGCTGCTGGTGGCGGTGGTGCTCTCCGCGCAGACCACGGACAAGCTGGTCAACGAGGTCACACCGGCCCTCTTCGCCCGCGCCGCGACCCCAGAGGCGATGGCCGTGCTGCCGGTCGAGGAGATCCAGAATCTGATCCGCCGGATCGGCCTGACCGCCACCAAGGCGAAGAACCTCAAGCGCCTCTCCGAGCTCCTGGTCGAAAGGCACGGTGGCCAAGTGCCGCGGACGATGGCGGAGCTCGAGGATCTCCCCGGCGTCGGCCACAAGACCGCCTCCGTGGTGATGAGCCAGGCCTTCGGCCTCCCCGCTTTCGCGGTGGACACCCACATCCACCGGCTGGCCGCCCGCTGGGGGCTCTCCAGCGGCAGGAACGTCGAGCAGACCGAGCGCGACCTCAAGCGCCTCTTCCCCGAGGAGACCTGGGGAACGGTCCACCTCCAGATCATCTACTTCGGCCGCAAGTACTGCCCCGCCCTCTACCACGACCTCGACGCCTGCCCGATCTGCGCCTGGGCGGCGAGCAAGAAGCGGAAGGAGGAGGAGCGGAGGCGGGATGTGGCGGTGCGGCGGCGGAGGGTAGCCACGTAGGAAGCGGCCCCCCGCCCCGAAACCTCACCCCTGACCCCTCTCCCACCGCACTCCCCCCGACCGGGAGAGGGGAACTTGGCTGGACGGGCCGTGCTCGTAGGGTGCGCTGTGCGCACCATCACCGTTTCTGGTGCGCAACAGCGCACCCTACAAGCGAGGTCTCTCCCGTTAAGCTCCCCTCTCCCGGTCGGGGGGAGTGCGGTGGGAGAGGGGCCGGGGGTGAGGATTCGGGGCGGGGGCTCCTTTCGTCAGATCCAGGTCTTCCGCCGAGCCACGCCAAGAATCTCCTCAACCACCCCCAAGACATCCCCAAAGATCCGGTCATTGGAAAACCGCAAAATCATAAATCCCGATCCCCGAAGGAAGGCATCCCGCTCCCGGTCCCGAGCCGCCTGCTGAGCCTCCGCGTGGATCTCGCCATCCAGCTCGATCACCAGCCGCAATTCCCAGCAGCAGAAGTCCGCGACGAACGGATCGATCGGGAACTGGCGGCGGAATTTCAGCTCCCGCAGCCGCCGGTCCCGCAGAATCTTCCAGAGGGCTTTCTCCGCCGGAGTCTGCCGCTTCCTCAAGTCCCGGGCCACCAGATAGTTCATCCGTCCCTCCCGATCGATGTTCCCGGATCACGGAATTTGAGGAGGCTACCACGCGATTTTCCCCCGGCGGTCAGAGCGCGGAGTAAGATCCCCCCATGACCCGCTTCGCCCGCTACTCCTGGCTCACCCTCGCCTTCAACGTCGCGGTCATCCTCTGGGGATCGATCGTGCGGGCCACCGGCTCTGGTGCCGGATGCGGCAGCCACTGGCCGCTGTGCAACGGGGTGGTCGTGCCCCAGTCTCCCCGGATCGAGACCCTCATCGAGTTCTCCCACCGGTTGACCAGCGGCGTGGCCCTGCTGCTGGTCGTGGGCCTGGTCATCGGGGCGTTCCGGGGGCTCCCTCGGGGTCACGCGGGGCGCAAGGCGGCGGTCTGGTCGATGCTCTTCATGGTGGGGGAGGCGGCCGTGGGCGCGGCGCTGGTGCTGTTCCGGCTGGTGGCCGACAACCCGTCGATGGCCCGCGCGATGTTCATGGCCACTCACCTCGTCAACACCTTCCTGCTGCTGGCGGCGCTCACCCTCACCGCTCACTTCGCGAGCGGCGGGGCGCCGTTCCGCCTGCGCGGACGCGGGCTGAAGGGGGGCGGCTTCGCCCTCGGGCTCTTCGGCCTGCTGCTCTCCGGCGTCAGCGGCGCGACCGCCGCCCTGGGGGACACGCTCTTCCCGTCGCGGTCGCTGGCGGCGGCCCTCGCCCAGGACCTCTCGCCCACGGCCCACCTGCTGATCCGGCTGCGGATTTTCCATCCGGCGATCGCGATCGCCTCCGGGCTCTTCGCCCTCTATCTCGCCATGAGGCTGCTCAAGCGGCGGCTGGGACCCGACACCCGGCGGTTCGCCGGCTGGACGGCGGCGCTCGTCTTCACCCAGATCCTGGCCGGGACGGTGAACGTGCTCTTCCTGGCGCCGGTCTGGATGCAGGTGATCCACCTGCTGCTGGCGGACCTGCTCTGGATCGCCTTCGTGCGGATGGGGGCCTCGGCGCTGGCCGCCTCCGGCAGAGAAGCAGGGGAGGCACCGGCCGGCGCGCCGATGGCCGCCGGTCCGGTGCGGGTCTGAGAGACTGACTACAGAACCGTCTCGCGGACGACCTCTTCCAGGGTCGTCATGCCGTCGCGGATCTTCTGCAGACCGCTGCCGCGCAGGGTCATCATGCCGAGCTGGACCGCCTTCTGGCGCAGCTCGAAGGCGCTGCCGCCGGAGAGGATCATCTCCCGCAGCTCGTCCTCGATCTCCAGCACCTCGTAGAGGCCGACGCGCCCCTTGTAGCCGGTGTTGCTGCAGCGCTCGCACCCATGGCCGCGGAAGAGCTTGAGCGTGCGCGCCTCGTGCTCGGAGAAGCCGGCCTGCACGAGCGCCGCGGGCGGTACATCGAGCGGCTCCTTGCAGAAGGTGCAGATGCGGCGCACCAGCCGCTGGGCGACGATCAGGTGCACCGAGGTGGCCACCAGGAAGGGCTCGATGCCCATGTTCATCAGGCGGCTGATCGACGACGGCGCGTCGTTGGTGTGCAGGGTGGAGAGCACGAGGTGCCCCGTCATGGCGGCCTTGATCGCCACCTCGGCGGTCTCGAAGTCGCGGATCTCGCCCACCAGGACGATGTTCGGGTCCTGGCGCAGGAAGGAGCGCAGCGCCGCCGCGAAGTTGAGTCCGATCTGCTCGCGCGTCTGGACCTGGTTGATCCCCGAGAGGTTGAACTCGACCGGATCCTCGGCGGTCATGATGTTGACCTCCGGCGTGTTGATCCGCTGCAGGGCCGAGTAGAGCGTGTTGGTCTTGCCCGAGCCGGTGGGGCCGGTGACCAGCACCATGCCGTACGGCTTGAGGATCGCGGCCTCGAACTTGCGCAGCGACTCCGCCTCGAAGCCCAGCTTGGTCATGTCGAGCATGAGCTTGTCCTTGTCGAGCAAGCGCATGACGATCTTCTCGCCGAACAGCGTGGGGAGCACGGAGACGCGGTAGTCGAGGTCCTTCGACTTGCCGGAGATCTTGGTCTTGATCTTGATGCGCCCGTCCTGCGGCAGCCGCTTCTCGGCGATGTCGAGCCGCGCCATGATCTTGCAGCGGCTGGTGATCGCCTCCTTGAGCTTGAGCGGCGGGTGCATCATCTCGTAGAGGATGCCGTCGATCCGGTAGCGGACCCGGTACTCCTTCTCGTAGGGCTCGATGTGGATGTCCGAGGCGCCGCGCTTGATGGCGTCGGTGAGCACCAGGTTGACCAGCTTGACGACCGGCGCCTGCTCCGACTCCTCCTCGAGCGTCGCGAGGTCGAGATCCTCCTCCTCCTCCAGAACCTCGAGGTCGCTGCCGGTCGCCGACTCCTCCGAGAGGTCCTCCATCACCTTCTTCAGCTCGATCGCGTGGGTCGAGCCGTAGTAGCGGTCGATGGTGAGGCGGATCGCCGACTCGGACGCGATCACCGGCTCGACGCGATAGCCGGTCATGAACTTCACGTCGTCCATGGCGAAGACGTTCGTCGGATCGATCATCGCGACGGTGATCGTGGCGCCGGTCTTCGAGACCGGCAGGATCGTGTACTTGCGGGCGAGGTCGGCCGGGATGATCTTGAGGACGGCGTCGTCGATGTCCAGGCCGTTGAGGTCGACCGAAGGGACCTTGAAGTGCTGGGAGAGCGAGTCGACGAGCTGCTTTTCCGTGAGATAGCCGAGCTTCACCAGGTTGGTGCCGACGCGGCCGCCCTGATCCTTCTGAAGGGCGAGCGCCTCGTTGAGCTGGGTCTGGTCGATCCTGCCGCTGCGGACCAGCAGCTCCCCGAGCTTGTCGGGAACGTTCGACTGCGTTTGCGGCCGGCGGAGCGGTTCCGCGGATGATGCCATGCCAATCACCTCTCGGGCCGGATTCCCCGACCCTTGCTGCTTGGTGGGAGCGCGCTCCCGTGAAAACTGTCTGAGACTCTCGGGGAGTCTACAGCCGGTGGGGAAAGGGGTCAACGCACATCGGAATTAGCCTATGGAAAGGATCTCCGCCGCCCGCGCCGCCACCTGCCGCGGCGGGACCTCGAGCAAGCAGGCCTTGGTCTCGGCGAGCCGCTGATAGCAGAAGCTGCAGGCCAGGCGCTTGTAGACCGCGCCCCCGGGATCGCCATAGGGGCCGTGCCGCTCCGGATCGGTGGGCCCCATCACCATGACGACCGGCGTACCGAGGGCCCGGGCGAGGTGGCTCGGGCCGGTGTCGCCGCCCAGCATCAGCCGCGCCCGGCGGATCAGCGCCGCGAGCGTCGGCAGGTCGGCGGCCGGCACGATGCGCGCCGCCCCCTCGCCGGCGGCCTCGACCTCGGCGGCCAGCCCCTCCTCGCCGCGCGCCGCCGCGACCCACGTCGGCAGGCCGGTCTTCGCCTGGAGGAGCCGCGCCGTCTTCCCCCACCAAGCCGGGGGGTAGCGCTTGTTGGTCCAGCCGGCTCCGGGGTGGAGGAGGGCGAACGGCTCCGGATGCGCCGCCAGGAGCTCCCGCGCGGCCGCCGGTTCCTCCCGGAAGAGCTTCTCCGAGCCGAAGTCCGCGGGCTCGGGGGGGAGGCCGAGGGCGTCCAGGAGCGAGAGCATGCGGTCCACCGCGTGGGTGCCGCGGGGCACGACCGGCCGGTTGATCCAGACCGCGCTCGACGGCTCGCGCCGGTGCCGGCGGGCGAAGCCGATCCGGCGGCCGGCGAGCGAGAGCGCGGAGAGGACCCCCGCCTTGTGGTTCCCCATCAGATCCAGCGTCACGTCGGGGGAGAAGCGCCGGAGAACCGAGAGGAAGCCCCCCAGCTCGCTCAAGGCCTGCCCGGAGACCTTGCGCCACTGCCGCAGGCGCACCACCAGCAGCTCGTCGAGATCGGGGTGCCCGGCGAGCACCGGGGCCATCCCCTCCTCGACCACCCAGCCGATCTTCGCCTCCGGAAGATGCCGCCGCAGGGCGGTGAGCACCGGCAGGGCGTGGATGACGTCGCCCAGGGCGCTGGTGCGGACGATGAGGATCCTCAATCCGGCAATGCCTTTACCTTGGCGATCAGGTCGCTCGTCGCGTGATCCTTGGGATCGCCCACCAGGGCCGTCCGGCCGCCGTAGGAGCGGACCGTCTCGTACTCCGGTACCCGCTCGGGCGAGCCGTAGTCCGTCCCCTTGCAGTGGATGTCCGGCCGCAGCTCGGCGAGGAGGGGAGCGGGGGAATCCCCCGAAAAGACCACCACGAAGTCGACCGGCTCCAGCGCCGCCAGCAGCTCGGCGCGCTCGGCGGCGGGGACCACCGGCCGGCCCGCCCCCTTCAGGCGCTCGACGGAAGAGTCGTCGTTGATCGCCACCACCAGCGCGTCCCCCTCGGCGCGGGCGTCGCGCAGGTAGCGCAGGTGCCCGACGTGGAGGAGATCGAAGTGGCCGTTGGCGAAGGCGACCTTCTTCCCCGCTGCCTTGAGCGCCTGGATGCGCTCGCGGAGCTCGGGGACCGTCAGGACCAGCCCCACCGCAGCTCCTTCAACGGGCGGAGGTCGGTCTCGACCACCCGCCGGAGCTCCTCGGGCGAGCAGGTGGCCGTGCCCATCTTCATCACCACGATCCCTCCGGCATAGTTGGCGAGCAGCGCCGCCTCCAGCGGGTCCGCCCCGGCGGCGAGGGCGAGGGCGAAGGTGCCGATCACCGTATCGCCGGCGCCGGTGACGTCCGCCACCTGGTCGGTGCCCGAGACGGGGAGATGGGCCGAGACATCGGACTGGAAGAGGCTCATGCCGCGGCTGCCGCGGGTGATCAGAAGGAAGCGCGCGCCGAGCCGCTCGCGCAGGCCGCGGCCTGCCTGCTCCAGACGCTCCGGATCGTCCTCGATCGCGGCGCCGAGAAACGCCTCCGCCTCCTCCTCGTTGGGGGTGGCGCCGTCGAGGCCGACGAACTCGCCGAGCCGATACCGGCTGTCCGCGATCACCGTCGCCCGCGCGCCCAGGGCGTCGCGCATCCGGGGGAGCAGCGCCGGCTCGACCGCGCCGTAGCCGTAATCCGAGAGGATGGCGACCCGCGCCTCGCCGGACCAGCGCTCCAGGAGCCGGTTGAAATGATCGTGGTCCTCAGCCGTCAGCGCGAGCGTCTCCTCGATGTCGTAGCGCACGATCTGCTGCTTGATCGAGTGCCTGCCGCCGCCGAGGATGCGGACCTTGGTCGGGGTCCGGTAGCCGTGGCGCACCAGCACCCCCTCGGTCGTCACCCCCCGGGCTTCGAGCTCGGCGAGCAGCCCCAGGCCGTGCGCATCGTCGCCGACGACGCCGAGCGGCAGCGG